>NZ_JAKSXG010000013.1:0-385780 GCF_022380625.1 Pseudomonas sp. DP-17 | reverse complement strand
AAGAATTGCTTGACGACCATAGAGCGTTGGAACCACCTGATCCCATCCCGAACTCAGTAGTGAAACGACGCATCGCCGATGGTAGTGTGGAGTTTCTCCATGTGAGAGTAGGTCATCGTCAAGCTCCTATCCCAAGACCCCTGGTCAGCTTCGCTGGCCGGGGGTTTTGCTTTTATGGCGCGAAAAAAGGACGCCGCTCGACGTGGAAACGTTGATCTCTACCTTCATCCTGCTCGGCGTCCTGAGCCTCAGCGTCGGTCAGTTGCTTGCCTTCGGCCTGCTTGTTAAACGAGCTGGGCCAGCTGCGATTCTCGCCTTGATCATCCCGGGATTCGGCTTCTTTCTCGGGCGCCGGCACGGCATCTACAAATGGCTCCTGCTGCCGTACCTGGTGTGCATGGGCTGCTTCCTCGTGGCCATGATCATGGCGGGTTGAGGCGCGCTGCGCGCCGCAAACGTTCGCTGGCTGAGCTGAGAGCAGCGCTCATGGCCTCTCTAGAACGGCCATTTCAGCCCTTCTTTTCCTCTCCTGCGGGTAGCGGCGCTCCTGTTACAAAACGCCTGCTGTCTCACTGATGGCATTTCATCCAACTGTCACATTCGCGTCATAGAGTCTTCATGCGGCCTGACGATACTGGCCCCCGTTCCATCCAACCCCATTCTCCTCAAGGAGCAAGGCATGAAACTCAAGCGTTTGATGGCGGCCCTGACTTTTGTCGCTGCAGGCGTAGGCACCGCCAGTGCGGTAGCCGCGATCGATCCGGCCCTGCCGGAATACCAGAAAGCCAGCGGTGTGTCGGGTAACCTGTCGAGCGTCGGTTCCGACACTCTGGCCAACCTGATGACCATGTGGGCGGAAGAGTACAAGCGTCTGTACCCGAACGTGAACGTGCAGATCCAGGCCGCCGGCTCCTCCACCGCGCCGCCGGCTCTGACCGAAGGCACAGCGAACCTCGGCCCGATGAGCCGCAAGATGAAGGACGTCGAGCTGCAGGCCTTCGAACAGAAGTACGGCTACAAGCCGACCGCTGTTCCGGTTGCCGTGGACGCCCTGGCGATCTTCGTGCACAAGGACAACCCCATCAAAGGCCTGACCATGCAACAGGTCGACGCCATCTTCTCCTCCACCCGCCTGTGCGGCGGCAAGTCGGACGTGAAGACCTGGGGTGACCTGGGCCTGACCGGCGACTGGGCCAACAAGCCCGTCCAGCTGTTCGGCCGTAACTCCGTGTCCGGCACCTACGGCTACTTCAAGGAAGAAGCCCTGTGCAAAGGCGACTACAAGCCGAACGTGAACGAGCAGCCGGGTTCGGCTTCCGTGGTTCAGTCGGTCAGCCAGTCCCTGAACGGCGTTGGCTACTCCGGCATCGGTTACAAGACCGCTAGCGTGAAGACCGTTGCCCTGGCCAAGAAAGAAGGCGGCGAGTTCATCGAAGACAACGAGGCGAATGCCCTGAACGGCACTTACCCGCTGTCGCGCTTCCTCTACGTCTACGTCAACAAGGCGCCGAACAAGCCGCTGAACCCGCTGGAAGCACAGTTCCTGAAGATGGTGCTCTCCAAGACCGGCCAGCAGGTTGTCGTGAAAGACGGCTACATCCCGCTGCCGTCCAAAGTCGCCGAAAAAGCGATCAAGGATCTGGGTCTGTAATCAGCCCTCCAACCGGGCGGAAACCGCCGCCCGGCATGGGCTGACGCTTACTCGACCGGGCCCGCCAGCATGGCTCTGCTGGTGGGCTTTGTCGCGTCACTTCCATGTCATCTTTCTGTCATACAGAGCCGCTAGGGTGTCACCCCATGAACGACATGGCCAACTCCCCGATGACTTCTTCTCTCCCCGAGCGGATCGATTTCAATACGCCTGCCCTGCAGCGCAAGCGCCGTATTCGCGCGCTCAAGGATCGACTGACCCGTTGGTACGTCCTGGTCGGCGGTCTCGCCGTGCTGGCGGCCATTACCCTGATTTTCTTCTACCTCGCCTACGTCGTGTTGCCGTTGTTCCGCGGCGCCGAACTGGAGACCCGCGATCCCCTGGCGCCCGCCTGGCTGAAGACGGCCCAGGCGCCGCTGCTGCTGAGCATCGAAGAGCAGAACATGGTGGGTATGCGCGTCGCCGCCAACGGCGAAGTGGTGTTCTTCGACGCCAAGAAAGGCGACGAGATGCAGCGCGTTGCGCTGAAGCTGCCCGCCGGCGCCAGCGTCACCTCCATTGCCGAGGACCAGCCGGGTCATCCGACCGTGGCGCTGGGCCTGTCCAACGGCCAGGTGCTGGTGTTCAAGCACAACTACCAGGTCACCTATCCGGACAACAAGAAGACCATCACGCCGCACATCGACTATCCCTACGGTGAAGCGCCGATGAACCTGGATCCCCAGGGGCGCCCGCTGGAGCACGTGGCGATTGTCTCGGGTGATGACAGCCTGTTGCTCGCCGCATCCACCGGCAGCGAGATGCTGCTGCTTGGGCTGACCCAGCAGGAAAACATGCTGACCGGCGAGAGTACCCTGCAGGAAGAGCGCATCAACCTGCCGCAGATCGCCGAGCCGGTGAAGGCCATCTACATGGACCCGCGCAAGCAGTGGCTCTATGTGCTCAATGGCCGCGCCCAGGCCGACGTGTTCGACCTCAACAGCCACCAGCTCAACGGCCGCTACAAGCTGCTGGATGACGCCTCCGCCGAAGTGACCGCCAGCAGCCAGCTGCTGGGTGGTATCTCGCTGATGGTCGGCGATTCCAAGGGCGGCATCGGCCAGTGGTTCATGGCCCGTGGCGAAGATGGCGAACCGCGCCTGTCCCACGTGCGTGACTTCAAGCTGGGCGACCAGCCGATCACCAGCATCGCGCCGGAGCAGCGCCGCAAGGGCTTCCTGGCCCTCGACAAGCAGGGCAACCTGGGCGTCTTCCACAGCACCGCGCACCGCACGCTGCTGGTGGAGAACGTCGCACCGTCCTCCGGCCCGATGGCCCTGTCGCCGCGCGCCAACCGCCTGATCCTCGAGCAGGGTGGCGAGCTTCGCCGCTTCAGCCTCAGCAACCCGCACCCGGAAGTGTCCTGGAGCGCGCTGTGGGGCAAGGTCTGGTACGAGAGCTACGACAAGCCGGGCTACGTCTGGCAGTCCACCGCTGCGACCACCGACTTCGAACCCAAGCTGAGCCTGTCGCCGCTGACCTTCGGTACCCTGAAGGCCGCCTTCTACGCGATGATCCTCGCCGCGCCGCTGGCCATCGCCGCCGCCGTCTACACCGCGTACTTCATGGCTCCGGGCATGCGCCGCAAGGTCAAGCCGGTGATCGAGCTGATGGAGGCGCTGCCGACCGTGATCCTCGGCTTCTTCGCCGGCCTGTTCCTGGCGCCGTACGTCGAAGGCCACCTGCCGGGCATCTTCAGCCTGCTGCTGCTCACCCCGCTGGGCATCCTCGCTGCCGGCCTGATCTGGAGCCGCCTGCCCGAACGCATCCGCCTGAGCCTGCCGGCCGGCTGGGAAGCGGCGATCCTGATCCCCGTGGTCCTCGCCACCGGTGCCTTCGCCCTGTGGATGAGCCCGCACCTGGAGACCATGTTCTTCGGCGGCGACATGCGCCTGTGGATCAGCCACGACCTGGGCATCACCTACGACCAGCGCAACGCCCTGGTTGTGGGTCTGGCCATGGGCTTCGCGGTGATCCCGAACATCTTCTCCATCGCCGAAGACGCCATCTTCAGCGTGCCGCGCAGCCTGACCTACGGCTCCCTGGCCCTGGGCGCGACGCCCTGGCAGACGCTGACCCGCGTGGTGATCCTGACCGCCAGCCCGGGCATCTTCTCCGCGCTGATGATCGGCATGGGCCGCGCGGTGGGCGAGACCATGATCGTGCTGATGGCCACCGGCAACACCCCGGTCATGGACGTGAACATCTTCCAGGGCATGCGCACCCTTGCGGCGAACGTCGCGGTGGAAATGCCCGAGTCGGAGGTGGGCGGGACTCACTACCGCGTGCTGTTCCTCTCGGCACTGGTGCTGCTGTCCTTCACCTTCGTGATGAACACCCTGGCAGAGCTGATCCGTCAGCGCCTGCGCAAGAAATACGCGTCGCTCTAAGCGACGCCCGACGAGGCTACGTTCCGTGAAACAGAAACAGGAATCCGTCAAAGCGTGGTTTGCCAGCGGTTCTCCCTGGGTGTGGATGAACGCGGGTGCGGTATCCATCGCCGTGATCATGACCATCGGCCTGCTCGCCGTGATCGCCGTGCGCGGTCTCGGCCACTTCTGGCCGGCGGACGTGATCGAGGCGACCTACACCGTCCCCGGTGAAGCACCCAAGACCCTGATCGGCGAAGAAGTGCAGATCGAGCAGGTGCCGCGCGAGCGTCTGCGCGGCGCCGGCCTGCCGGTGCCGGACAACGGCCCGGAGTTCATGACCCGCGAGCTGCTCAAGCTGGGCAACCGCGACCTCTACGGCAGCGATTTCTCCTGGGTGATCGGCGAGTGGCTGAACGACCGTCGCCACCCGGCTGACCTGGTGACCCTGGAGCGCCGCGAGTGGGGCAACTTCTATGGCTACCTGCTGAGCGTGAAGGAAAACGGCAAGGTGGTCGCCGAAGGCCCGGGCGCCATGGCCGAGCTGCAGACCCGCCTCAAGCGCGTCGATGAGCTCTACGCCAAGCTCTACCAGCTGGAGAAGAAGGACATCGGCGGCATCAACCATGGTCTGGAGCGCCTGCGCCTGAAGGAACGTGGCCTGCAGTTGAACAACAAGCTGGATGCCACCGCCGAGGCCGACATCGCTGCCGGCCGCGCCGAGCTGAACGCCCAGTATAAGGTGCTGGAAGAGCAGCTCAACGCCCTGCACCAGGAGTTCAACCGCGACAGCATCGTCATGCGCGATGCCAGCGGCCAGCAGACTGAAATCAGCATCGGCAAGCTGGTGCATGCCTACCAGCCGAACCAGATGGGCGTGGCCACCAAGCTGAGCTTCTACTTCAAGAAGCTGTGGGAATTCCTCAGCGACGACCCGCGTGAGGCCAACACCGAAGGCGGCATCTTCCCGGCTATTTTCGGCACCGTGATGATGACCCTGGTGATGGCCGTGATCGTCACCCCGTTCGGTGTGATCGCCGCCGTCTACCTGCGCGAGTACGCCCGCCAGGGTCTGCTGACCCGCATCATCCGCATCGCGGTGAACAACCTCGCGGGCGTTCCGGCGATCGTCTACGGCGTGTTCGGCCTGGGCTTCTTCGTCTACGTGCTGGGCGGTTCGCTCGACCGGATGTTCTTCCCCGAAGCCCTGCCGGCGCCGACCTTCGGCACGCCGGGGTTGTTCTGGGCTTCGCTGACTCTGGCCATCCTCGCGGTGCCGGTGGTGATCGTGGCCACCGAGGAAGGCCTGGCGCGCATCCCGCGGGCCACCCGCGAGGGCTCGCTCGCCCTGGGCGCGACCAAGGCCGAGACCCTGTGGAAAGTGGTCCTGCCGATGGCCAGCCCGGCGATGATGACCGGCCTGATCCTTGCCGTGGCCCGTGCCGCCGGTGAAGTGGCGCCGCTGATGCTGGTGGGCGTGGTAAAGCTGGCTCCGGCGCTGCCGGTGGACGGCAACTACCCGTACGTGCACCTGGACCAGAAGATCATGCACCTGGGCTTCCACATCTATGACGTCGGCTTCCAGAGCCCGAACGTCGAGGCCGCGCGCCCACTGGTGTACGCCACCGCGCTGCTGCTGGTGATGGTCATCGCCCTGCTGAACTTCTCGGCCATCGCCATCCGTAACCGCCTGCGCGAAAAGTACAAGGCGCTGGAAAACTGATTCTGCCGGCGGCGGGCCGTGCCCGCCGCCAAGCCTCCCAAGGAGACTGAACATGCAACATGAAACCGCAACCCACGGCATCGACATCGGCGCGCTCGGCCGCGGCGACCGCCAGGGCATGAACCTGGAGAGCGAGACCGTCGCCCTCCAGGTACCCGGCCTGAGCCTGTTCTACGGCGAGAAGCAGGCATTGTTCGACGTCAGCATGAACATCCCCAAGCAGCGCGTGACCGCCTTCATCGGCCCGTCCGGCTGCGGCAAGTCCACCCTGCTGCGTTGCTTCAACCGCATGAACGACCTGGTCGACGGTTGCCACGTGAAGGGCGAGATCCTGCTCGACGGCCATAACATCTTCGCCAAGAACGTCGACGTCGCCGAACTGCGCCGCCGCGTCGGCATGGTGTTCCAGAAGCCCAACCCGTTCCCCAAGAGCATCTACGAGAACGTGGTGTACGGCCTGCGCATCCAGGGCATCAACAAGAAGCGTGTGCTCGACGAAGCCGTCGAGTGGGCGCTCAAGGGCGCCGCGCTGTGGGACGAGGTGAAGGACCGCCTGCACGAATCCGCACTCGGCCTCTCCGGTGGCCAGCAGCAGCGCCTGGTCATCGCCCGCACCATCGCCGTGGAGCCGGAAGTCCTGCTGCTCGACGAACCCTGCTCGGCACTGGATCCGATCTCCACCCTGAAGATCGAAGAGCTGATCTACGAGCTGAAATCCAAGTTCACCATCGTCATCGTGACCCACAACATGCAGCAGGCCGCGCGCGTCTCCGACTACACGGCGTTCATGTACATGGGCAAGCTGATCGAGTTCGGCGATACCGATACCCTGTTCACCAACCCGGCCAAGAAGCAGACGGAAGACTACATCACCGGTCGTTACGGCTAGTTTCGCGGGCTTGCGTGCGCGGTAGAACTTCCCGGAGAACATCACAAGCCAGCGGCCCGGAGCCTGCGGCTTTCGCGGAGCGAACATGATCAACAAAGAAAGCCTCACCCACCACATCTCGCAGCAGTTCAACGCCGAGCTGGAAGATGTGCGCAGCCATCTGCTGGCCATGGGCGGCCTGGTGGAGAAGCAGGTCAACGACGCGGTCAACGCGCTGATCGACGCCGACTCGGGCCTGGCCCAGCAGGTGCGCGAGATCGACGACCAGATCAACCAGATGGAGCGCAACATCGACGAGGAATGCCTGCGCATCCTCGCCCGCCGCCAGCCGGCCGCCTCCGACCTGCGCCTGATCATCAGCATCTCCAAGTCGGTGATCGACCTGGAGCGCATTGGTGACGAGGCGTCGAAGATTGCCCGCCGCGCCATTCAGCTGTGCGAGGAAGGCGAGTCGCCGCGCGGCTACGTCGAGGTGCGCCACATCGGCAACCAGGTGCGCAAGATGGTGCAGGAGGCGCTGGACGCCTTCGCCCGCTTCGACGCCGACCTTGCGCTATCGGTCGCGCAGTACGACAAGACCGTCGACCGCGAATACAAGACCGCCCTGCGCGAGCTGGTCACCTACATGATGGAAGACCCGCGCGCCATCTCCCGCGTGCTCAACGTCATCTGGGCCCTGCGTTCGCTGGAGCGCATCGGCGACCACGCGCGCAACATCGCCGAGCTGGTGATCTACCTGGTGCGCGGCACCGACGTCCGCCACATCGGCCTGACCCGCATGAAGGAAGAAGTGCAGGGCACCGCCGGCAAGGCCGACAAGGCCGAATAAGCCTGACGCCCGTACCAGAACGGACCCGGCCCTGGCGCCGGGTTCGTCATTTTATGGCCGAGCGGTCCCTCACCAATGGCATGTAGCCACCCGGCAAGGCTATCCTTCGCCCTATCGTTTTCGGGAGATGCCGATGGGCAAGGTCAGTGTACTGGTCGTGGATGACGCTCCGTTCATCCGCGACCTGGTGAAGAAAGGGCTGCGGGACCATTTCCCCGGTCTGCAGATCGAAGAAGCGGTCAACGGCCGCAAGGCGCAGCAGTTTCTCGCGCGCCAGGCCGTGGACCTGATCCTCTGCGACTGGGAAATGCCCGAGATGTCCGGCATCGAGCTGCTCACCTGGTGCCGCGAGCAGGACAGCCTGAAGACCACGCCCTTCATCATGGTCACCAGTCGCGGCGACAAGGACAACGTGGTACAGGCCATCCAGGCCGGCGTCTCCGACTTCATCGGCAAGCCGTTCTCCAACGACCAGTTGGTGAGCAAGGTGAAGAAGGCGCTGTCGCGCGCCGGCAAGCTGGAGGCCCTGGCGGCCCAGGCTCCGCAGCGCAGCCTGGTGGGTTCCATGCCCAATGACTCGCTGGCCGCCCTTACCGGTGGCAAGGCCGAGGTGGTCCGCCCCGCCGCCGTACCCGCTGCGCCGCGTCCGGCGGCTCCGGCAGCGGCTGCCGCTGCTCCGGCCGCCCGCGGTGGCGCCAAGGGCCAACAAGGTCAGTTGCGCCTGCCTTCTGCCAGCCTGCCTTGCGTGATCAAGGCCCTCAGCCTCAAGGAGGCGCTGCTGGTGGTGAAACGTGGCGCGCCGCTGCCGCAGGTGCTGGAAAGCGCCGTGCTCGATCTGGAGGAAGACAGCGACGTTGCCCGCCTCAACGGCTACCTGCATGCCGTGGCGGCCCTGGAGCCCAGGCCGGACAGCGAGTGGCTGCAGCTGACCTTCCGCTTCGTCGACCGCGATCCGCAGAAGCTCGACTACCTGTCGCGCCTGATCGCACGAGGCAGCTCGCAGAAGCACTACGTGCCCGGCGCCTGATCGGTTACAAAATGCACCGGCCGCCGGGTAGTACTGCTTCACACCCCGACCGGCGGCAGGTCGCGACGCAAGGGCTACGCTGCTAGTCTTGCCTGCGTCGCCATACCTATAACCAGAGTCGACATGCTAGGGCGCAGTATCCTCCTGTGCGGTCTTCTGGCCGCATCCGGGACGGCTTCGGCCGTGACCATCTACAAGTACACCGACGCCAACGGCGTGGTCACCTACACGGACAAGGCCGTGGCGGGTGCGGCTGTCTTCGTTTTCCGCGACCGCATGGTCGAGCACCTGGAAGAACAGGTGAAGCTCGAGACCAGGAAGCACGCTGGCGGCGAGACCCTGCAGGTGCGCAACGACCTGTATGCGCCAGTGGAGGTCGAGCTCAGCGTGAGCGGCGCGCAGAACGCCGTGGGCGCGCCGGAACGACCGATCCGTTGGGTACTGCCGCCGCGCAGTTCGATCCGCCTGGCGACGCTGACGCCGCTCGATCCCGCCAAGCCGCTGCGCTACAAGCCGAAGCTGCGCTATGCACTGGGTGATCCGCGTCCGGCCCCGCTGTCCTACCAGTACGCCCTGCCGTGGGTAGGCGGCCCGTTCCGCCTGACCCAGGGCGCCAATGGCCGCTACAGTCACTACACCCGCAAGGGCCGCTATGCCATGGACATCGCCATGCCAGTGGGCACGCCCATCGTTGCGGCGCGGGGCGGCACCGTGGTGAAGATCGAGAACGGCCAGAGCGGGCGTGGCAAGAATCCGTCCGGCAATTTCGTGCGGGTTTTGCATGACGACGGCACCATGGGGGTCTACCTGCACCTGATGCGCGGCTCGGTGCTTGTGCGAGAGGGGCAGCGTGTCGCCACCGGCTCGCCGCTGGCAAAGTCGGGCAACACCGGCAACAGCAGCGGGCCGCACCTGCACTTCGTGGTGCAGCGCAACGTCGGCCTGGACCTGGTTTCGATTCCCTACGACTTCGCCCAGCCGGTGGATACGCTGCCGAATTTCGCGGTGGTCCGGGAGCACTGAGCGCAGCGCGGTGTCCGTGTCGGGGCGCGCTTGCTCGCGAACCCGTCCGGCTCCGGCGTATCGGCGAGTACTGTTCGCGAGCAAGCTCGCTCCTACTCAGAGCCCAAGAAAAAGGCTGCCCGAGGGCAGCCTTCTTCGTTCAGGGGGTGAAGTGCTCAGTCGAGCTTCACCACCTTGGCGAGGACGATCTTCGGGCCCTTCATCTTCTTCACGATGATGCGCAGGCCTTCGGTATCCAGTACTTCCTCTTCTTCCGGCACACGCTTGAGGGTGTCGTAGACCAGGCCGGCAAGGGTGTCCGCCTCGACATGGTCCAGGTCCAGCCCCAGCAGGCGTTCCAGCTTGAACAGCGGGGTGTCGCCGCGCACCAGCAGTTTGCCGGGCTGGTAGGCCACGATGCCGCGCTCGGCCTTGCGGTGTTCGTCCTGGATATCGCCAACCAGCACTTCCAGCACATCTTCCATGGTCAGGTAGCCGACGACCTTGTGGTCGGCTTCCTCCACCAGCGCGAAGTGCGAGCCGCCCTGGCGGAACTGTTCCAGCAGGCGCGCCAGCGGCAGGTGCTTGGTGACCTTCTCCAGCGGATGGGTCAGTTCGTCGAGGTCGAAGGACTCCGGCAGGCTGTCCAGCGTGGCCAGAGCCAGCAGCAGGTCCTTGATGTGCAGCAGGCCGATGAACTCGCCCTTCTCGCTGTCGTACACGGGGTAGCGGCTGTACTTGTGGCGGCGAATGGTGGCGAGGATGTCGTCCAGCGGCGCGTTGCGCTCCAGGTAGACCAGGTCTTCGCGGGAATTGGCCCAGTCCACCACTTCCAGCTCGCCCAGCTCCACCGCGGAAGCCAGCACGCGCATGCCCTGGTCGCTGGGGTCGTGGGCGCGGCTGGAGTGCAGAATCAGCTTGAGCTCGTCACGGCTGTAGTGGTGCTCGTGGTGCGGCCCCGGCTCGCCTTGCCCGGCGAACTTCAGGATGGTGTTGGCACTCGCGTTGAGCAGCCAGATGGCCGGGTACATCGCCCAGTAGAACAGGTACAGCGGCACCGCCGTCCACAGCGACAGCAGCTCCGGCTTGCGGATGGCCCAGGACTTGGGCGCCAGCTCGCCGACTACGATGTGCAGGTAGGAAATGATGAAGAACGCAGTAAAGAACGACACGCCGCGGATGACTTCCTCGGAGTGCACACCGACCATGGCCAACAGCGGTTCGAGCAGTTCGGCGAAGGCTGGCTCGCCGACCCAGCCCAGGCCCAGGGAGGCCAGGGTGATGCCCAGCTGGCAGGCGGAGAGGTAGGCGTCGAGCTGGTTGTGCACCTTGCGCAGGATGGTGCCGCGCCAACCGTGCTGGTTGGCGATGGTCTCCACGCGCGTGGAACGCAGCTTGACCATGGCGAACTCGGCGGCGACGAAGAAACCGTTGAGCACGACGAGGAACAGGGCGAACAGGATCAGGCCGAAATCGGCGAAATAGGTCAGGAAATTGCTACTAGGGGAAGGGTCCATGGTTCTGTTGGTTCAAGAATGGACGGACAAGAATGCGGTTCTCGGGGCCTGGCTGGCAAGCCCGTCTATACCAGAGTCGAAGTCAGCCGCCGTTATGCGCGGCTCTCCACCTGCTGCGGCGGGAAGTGGCAGGTGAAGCTGCTGCCCTTGCCCGGCACGCTGCTGATGTCCAGGGTGCCACGGTGGCGCAGCAGCACGTGCTTGACGATGGCCAGGCCCAGGCCGGTACCGCCGGTGCTGGCGTTGCGGCTGGAATCGACGCGGTAGAAGCGCTCGGTCAGGCGCGGCAGGTGCTTGGGGTCGATGCCAATGCCGCTGTCCTGTACGGCCAGGTGCGCACCTTGCTCGTCCGCCCACCAGCGGATGCGGATCTCGCCTTCGTCGGGGGTGTACTTCACGGCGTTGAACACCAGGTTGGAGAAGGCGCTGCGCAGTTCCGCCTCGCTGCCCTTGAGCTTCACCTTCGAGTCCGCTTCCAGGCTGATGCGGTGGCCGCGCGTGCCGGACAGTGCCTGGGCGTCGTTGCGGATCGACAGCAGCATCAGGTCCACCGCCACCGGCTTGTTGTCCGCCGGGTAATCGGTGGCTTCCAGCTTGGCCAGCAGGAGCAGGTCGTTGAGCAGGTTCTGCATGCGCCCTGCCTGCTGCTGCATCTGCTGCAGCGCGCGGGTCCAGCGCGGGTTCACGTCGTCGACGTTGTCCAGCAGCGTCTCCAGGTAGCCGGCAATCACCGTCAGCGGCGTGCGCAGCTCGTGGGAGACGTTGGCGACGAAGTCCTTGCGCATCTGTTCCAGCTGGTGGACGCGGGTCACGTCGCGCACCAGCATCAGGTGCTCGCCGGCGCCGTAGAGGGTGATGTGGAACTGCAGGCGCAGGTTGTCGTTGATCGGCGATGGGAGCTCCAGCGGCTCGCGGTAGTCCTCGCCCTCGAAGTATTCCTTGAAGCGCGGATGGCGGACCAGGTTGGTCACCGGCTGGCCACCGTCCTGCGGGCTCTTGAGGCCCAGCAGGCGCTCGGCGGACTGGTTCCACCACTCCAGGTTGCCGTCGCGGTCGAGCAGGATCATGCCGTCGCGCAGCGCCGCGGTGGATTCCTGCATGCGGTCGATCACCGCCTGCAGCCGCCCGCGGGCGCGCTGGTTGCGCCGCTGCAGGTGGTAGATGCTGTCGAATACCTCGCCCCACAGGCCGTAGCCATCGGGCGGGGCCTCATCGGGCTGGTGGTTCTTCAGCCACTTGTGCAGGCGCAGCAGCTGCCAGGTCGACCAGCCTAGGTAGGCGGCCAGCGCCACGGCGATGGCCCAGCCGTACTGGCCGGTGATCAGGCCGAGCAGCGCGCCCGCGGCTACGACCAGCAGCAGGTGGCGTATCAGCACGCCACTCCAGTTCTGGGTCACGACATTCCGTTCCTTGTGCCCGCCAGATGAGAAGCCGGGTCAGCTTTTGGTCGAGAAACGATACCCGGTGCCGCGCACGGTCTGAACCAGATTTTCGTAGACCTCGCCCAGGGCCTTGCGCAGCCGGCGGATATGCACGTCGACGGTGCGCTCCTCGACGTAGACGTTGCCGCCCCAGACCTGGTCCAGCAGCTGGCCGCGGGTGTAGGCACGCTCCTGGTGGGTCATGAAGAACTGCAGCAGGCGGTATTCGGTGGGGCCCATTTCGGCGGGCTTGCCGTCGATGGTGACGCGGTGGCTGATCGGGTCGAGCAGCAGGCCGCCGACTTCGATCGGCGTCTCGCTGTCGCCAGCGCCGGTGCGGCGCAATACGGCCTTCAGGCGGGCAACCAGTTCGCGCGGGGAGAAGGGCTTGGTGATGTAGTCATCCGCACCGACTTCCAGACCCTGGATCTTGTTGTCCTCTTCACCCTTGGCAGTGAGCATGATGATCGGGATGGCCGAGGTCAGCTCGTCGCGCTTGAGGCGGCGCGCCAGCTCGATGCCGGAGGTGCCGGGCAGCATCCAGTCGAGCAGGATCAGGTCCGGCTTGCGATCGACGATCACCGCATGCGCCTGCTGGGCGCTGTCGGCCTCCAGACATTCGTAGCCGGCCATCTCCAGGGCCACGGCGATCATTTCCCGGATCGGAGCTTCGTCATCGACGATGAGGATTGTCTTGCCAACCATGCTGAGGCCTCAGAATTTCTGTAATGCGCCGCATTAGATAACGGAAATATTTCATGAATGTGACACCGCGATGGTAGCCGAGCCTTGTCGCAGAGCGCTCGTCTATGCTGAAAGGCGCGCCGCACGATCCCTGCGCGGCACACAAAAAACCTCCGGCCTTGTCGGCGGTGTGCCCTGCAGCGAGCCTGCCGGAGCCTTGCGATGACGGTAGCGAGGGCCTTGTCGATGTCGCCCTGGCCGGCCCTGCCTGCAATCCCGCCGGCCTTTGCGCCGATGCTCGCGCCGTTTCCACCTCACCAGAGGAGAAGCCTGATGAAACTGCTATTCCCGGCCCTGGCACTGGGTCTGATGCTGCCGGCGATGTCCGCCCTGGCCGCCGAGCCCGGTATGGAGAAGAACGGCATGCTGGTCGATGCCAAGGGCATGACGCTCTACACCTTCGACAAGGACGGCGGCGGCAAGTCGGCCTGCAACGGCGGCTGTGCACAGAACTGGCCGCCGCTGATGGCTTCCGCCGATGCCAAGGCGAAGGGCGAGTGGACCCTGATCAAGCGCGATGACGGCACTGTGCAGTGGGCCTACAAGGGCAAGCCGCTTTACACCTTCGTGCAGGACAAGAAAGCCGGCGACATGGCCGGCGAAGGCAAGATGGGCGTCTGGCACATGGCCAAGCCCTGAGGCTCTGCGTAGGAGCGGACTGTGTCCGCGATGGTCTCCGGCACAGTATGGACCTATCGCGGACGGAGTCCGCTACTACGCCATGTCCAGCTTCAGCGCAGGGCGAAATCCAGCACGGTGCCGAGGAAGATCGCCAGCCCCGCCCAGTGGTTGTGCAGGAAGGCCTTGAAACACTTCATCGGCTCGCGGTCACGGGTCGAATGGAACTGCCAGGCGAAGCAGCCCGCCGCCACGGCCAGGCCCAGGTAGTAATAGAGATGCATCGCCAGCTTGTTGCCGGCCAGGATCAGCAGCAGGAGCATCAGACCCTGCAGGCTCAGGTTGATCACCCGGTCGGCGTCGCCGAAGAGGATCGCCGTGGACTTCATGCCCATCTTCAGATCGTCTTCACGGTCGGTCATCGCGTAGTAGGTGTCGTACGCCACCGTCCACAGCACGTTGGCGAAGAACAGCAACCAGGCCACCGCCGGCAGGGTGCCGCTGGCCGCGGTGAAGGCCATCGGGATGCCCCAGGAGAACGCCGCGCCCAGCACCACCTGCGGGTAGTAGGTGTAGCGTTTCATGAAGGGGTAAAGCGCCGCCACCGCCGCGCCGCCGAAGGACAGCCAGATCGTCTGCTGGTTGGTGCACAGCACCAGCAGGAAGCTCAGCCCCAGCAGGACGAAGAAGGCGATCCAGGCCTCGCGTACGGTGATTCTGCCGGTCGCCAGCGGGCGTGCCTTGGTGCGCTCGACGTGGCCGTCGAGCTTGCGGTCGGCGAAGTCGTTGATCACGCAGCCGGCGGCGCGCATCAGCACGGTGCCGACGACGAAGATCACCAGGTTCTTCACGCTGGGTATGCCACCGCTGGCCATCCACAATGCCCACAGCGTCGGCCAGAGCAGCAGGTAGATGCCGATAGGCTTGTCCATGCGCGTCAGCTGGATGAAGTCCCAGGCGCGGGGATGCAGGCGGGCGAGGGGTTTGATCAGGGCGACGAACATGGTGGCCTCCGGAAACGATCCGGGAATTATACGGGCTGTTGTTCCACGCGGCGCCACAGGGAGGGCAGGAAAACCTCGGCGACCAGTACGCCCAGGCCGTCGCGGCTGAAGCAGGAGCGGCGGCCCCACAGGCGCTCGGCGCGCACTTCGGCCGGCAGGCTGGCGGCCGGGTAGCGGCACACCTTGATGGGGCCGCGCTGGAAGGCGCGGTCGCTGAACAGCAACTCACCCAGCGAGCGCGTGCCGAGCAGCCGCAGGTCGAAGCCGGAGCCTTCCAGTGCCGAGCGCGCGGCCACGCTGCGGGCAAACACCCAGGGCGTGTCGTGGCCTTTGAGGTACACCTCGCGCACCCAGCCCTGGCTGCCGTCCGGCACGCCGAGCGCGGCGCACTCGTCGGTGCGCAGGCGGTGCCAGCCCTCGGCCAGCGGCTGCACGGCGAAATGGTCAGCGCAGAGCGCGGTCAACCGGCGCGTTAGCGAGCCTTCGTCGAACAGCCAGTCCACCACCTGGGCGGCGGGAGCGGGGTGCAACTGGGCGGCGGTGAGCCAGCGGGGCGGGTGGATCAGGGCGGCTTCGGGCACGGCGTGGACTGCGGTTGGCCAGGGACGCGGCAGCTTAACACGGCGCCTTTGCGCGGCCGATTGCGTTGTCCGCAAGGGTGCATTACGCCAGACCCCACCAAAGGTTTGGCCGGCCATCCGAGGTTTTTCCAGGGACTTGCGCGCCAAGCCCATCGCCAGTACAAAGCCGGACATTGGATGCACCGACGTCCAAGCGACAAGAACCTGAAGGTGATAGCTGATGAAGAAGTGGCAATGCGTGGTTTGTGGCCTGATCTATGACGAGACCAAGGGTTGGCCGGAAGAGGGCATCGCCGCCGGTACCCGCTGGGAAGACGTGCCGGAAGACTGGCTGTGCCCGGATTGCGGCGTCGGCAAGCTGGATTTCGAGATGATCGAGATCGGCTGATCCCGACAGGATGGGTTCCCGCGACGGCGGCCTTCGGGCCGCCGTCGGCGTTTGCGCACCCGGCAGGCCGACGCCTGACACGGTAGACTGCAAGTGCGCCGGGTTGGCCCTGCTGACGGAGCCCGGCGTCGCGCCCGCCGTTGGCCGGTGCGCGCCGATACGTTAGCTTCAGCGCAAATCGCAGGAGGGCTTGGCCGATGCGCAAATGGCAATGCGTGGTCTGTGGCTTCATCTACGACGAGGCACTGGGCCTGCCGGACGAGGGCATCGCCCCCGGCACGCGCTGGGAAGACATCCCGGCGGACTGGGTCTGCCCGGATTGCGGCGTCGGGAAAACAGACTTCGAGATGATCGAGATTTCCTGAACCCGACCCGACGAATTCATGCGGCAGCCTTGCCGCCTTTACGAAATGGCGTGTTTTGAGGTGAGAGAGCAATGAGCGACAACGCACCGCTGGTGATCATCGGAACTGGCCTGGCCGGCTACAACCTGGCCCGCGAGTGGCGCAAGCTGGACAGCGAGACGCCGCTGCTGCTGATCACTGCCGACGACGGTCGCTCCTACTCCAAGCCGATGCTCTCCACCGGTTTCTCCAAGGACAAGGACGCCGATGGCCTGGCTATGGCCGAAGCGGGCGCCATGGCCGACCAGCTCAAGGCGCGCATCCTCACCCACACCCGTGTCACCGGCATCGACCCCGGCCACCGGCGCATCTGGATCGGCGAGGAAGAAATCCACTACCGCGACCTGGTGCTGGCCTGGGGCGCCGAGACCCTCCGCGTACCGGTCGAGGGCGATGCGCAGGACCTGATCTTCCCGATCAACGACCTGGAAGACTACGCGCGCTTCCGCAGCGCCGCCGCCGGCAAGCGCCGCGTGCTGCTGCTGGGCGCCGGCCTGATCGGCTGCGAGTTCGCCAACGACCTCTCCAGCGGCGGCTACCAGCTCGACGTGGTGGCGCCGTGCGAGCAGGTCATGCCCGGCCTGCTCCACCCGGCCGCCGCCCAGGCGGTCCAGCAGGGACTGGAAGGCCTGGGCGTGCGCTTCCACCTTGGCCCGGTGTTGAACAGCCTGATGCGCGGCGCAGACGGCCTGGAAGCGCACCTCTCCGATGGCCAGGTGATCCCCTGCGATCTGGTCGTCTCCGCCGTCGGCCTGCGCCCGCGCATCGACCTGGCCGCTGCCGCCGGCCTGGATATCAATCGCGGCGTGATGGTCAACCGCGAGCTGCGTACCTCCCACGACAACATCTACGCCCTGGGCGACTGCGCCGAGGTCGATGGCCTCAACCTGCTCTACGTGATGCCACTGATGTCCTGCGCCCGCGCGCTGGCGCAGACCCTGGCCGGCAAGCCGACGCCGGTGACCTACGGCGCCATGCCGGTGACCGTGAAGACGCCGGTGTGCCCGCTGGTGGTGTCGCCGCCGCCGCGTGGCAGCGAGGGCGAATGGCACGTGGAAGGCTCTGGCCCGGACCTCAAGGTGCTGTGCCGGGATACCGCCGGTCGATTGCTCGGATATGCCCTGACTGGGGCCGCCGTGAGCGAAAAACTCTCGCTGAACAAGGAGTTGCCGGCTCTACTGGCGTGACAGGCGTCGCCAATGGCGTTTTTGCCTTGGGAAAGTGCCCGCAAATTGTCAGACGATACTGGCGTACCAGCCGGCGGCGTGCCATTCTCCCCCCGTCTGCCGCAGCCTAGAGCCTGTACGGCAAGCCTGCGGTGCCTTGGGCGCTGTTGGGAAGACAGCACGGACACAACAACAACAAACCGTCAAAGAGGCATTTATGCGTAAACCAGAACTCGCCGCCGCGATCGCCGAGAAGGCCGACCTCACCAAAGAACAAGCCAACAAGGTGCTGAACGCGCTGCTGGATGAAATCACTGGCGCGCTCAACCGCAAGGACAGCGTTACCCTTGTCGGTTTCGGTACCTTCGTTCAGCGCCATCGTGGCGCCCGTACTGGCAAGAACCCCCAGACTGGCCAGCCGGTCAAGATCAAAGCCAGCAACACCGTTGCATTCAAACCGGGCAAGGCGTTGAAAGACGCGGTCAACTGATCGCTCTTGGCCCGGAGCCAGAGCGGCTCCGGGTTGCCTCCTCCAGTTACACAATCCCTCCAAAAGACCGGATGTAGTCCGTTTTTAAACTGGCTACAATGCGCAGACTATTGTCTCGAACGTCGAGGTTTGTGCATGAAATTCCGTCTACTCCTGTGGATGCTCGGTCGCCTGATGGCCAAGGCCAGCCGCGAAAACCCGGCGTTCCGGAAGCAGCTCGAAGGCAAGGACCTGGTGTTCCAGCTCCACACCCTCGACGGCAAGGTCGCCCGCCACTACATCGTCCAGGATCTCAAGGTCAGCGCCCGTCGCGGCACCCATCCGCAGCCGGCCTTCGCGCTGGGCTTCAAGGACGGCGCCTACGGCTTCGCCACCATGACCTCGAAGAACCCCCAGCTGGCCTTCATGCAGGGTATCCAGAACAAGGACATCCAGATCCAGGGCAACCCCGGCCTGGTGATCTGGTTCCAGGGCCTGGTGAAGTACCTCAAGCCGAAGAAGAAGGCTGCGCCGGGCAGCGACAAGAAAGCCGCCTGAGCGTTTCTCGCGGACGGAAAAAAGGCCCCTGACGGGGCCTTTTTCGTGTGGCCATCGCGATGCTTCAGTGCGCGGGATTGAACTGGCTGGCCAGCTCGCGCAGCACCGCTTCGGCGTCGAGTACCTTGCGCACAGCGTCCTCGGCCTTCTCGCGCGGAATATCCAGGCGATCCAGCAGGTCCTGCGGAATGTCGGTCTCGGGGCCGCTGCCGATGCCGTGGTTGCGCAGCAGGCGGGTGGCCAGGCACACGAGGTTGGCGTAGGCCGAGCAGTCGCCGGCGTAGGTCGGGTCATGCTGGAAGCGCAGCGCGGTGTAGATCTCTTCCGGCATGTCCCAGGTGCGCATCAGCCAGGCGCCGATCTGCTCGCGGGTGATGCCCAGCAGGTGCTGCTCGACGAGGTTGTGCTCGACGTGCGGGTTCACCTCCAGGTGCCGGCAGATCAGCGAGAAGTGCGGCGGGAAGATGTGCGCCAGGACCAGGTAGCCGATGCTGTGCAACAGGCCGCCGAGATAGGTCAGGCCAGCTTCCGGGCGCTCGGCGCGCGGCACGGCGCGGGTCAGGCCCTCGATCACCGCGGCGGTGTAGATCGCCTGGTGCCAGTAGGGCGTGGCGTGTTGCGGCTGGTCCTTGGGCAGGCTCAGGGTCTTGCCCAGGGCCAGGCCGAGGGCGAGGTTGATCACCAGGTCGAAGCCCAGTACGCGGACGATGGCATCTTCCACCGAGCGAATCTTGCCGGGCGCGGCGTAGTAGGGCGATGCCGCCCAGCTGACCACCTGAGCCGCCAGCGCGGGGTCGGTTTCCACCACGCCTGTGATGTCGTCCACCGTGGCGTTGGGGTCCACACGCAGCTTGATGATCTTCTGCGCGGTTTCCGGCAGCGGCGGGATCTCGATGGTTTCCTCGAGGCGCTGCTGGATGCGGCGGGCGGTGAAGGCCTGCACGGCCTGGGAGATTTCCTTGCGGTCGTCGTCCGGGCGGTCGAGGTTCGGTCGGATCGATTCCAATGCCACGCCAAAGCGCGCTGCGCTGGCTTTCTCCAGCAGGCTGCGGAAGGACGCGGTGGGAATCTCCAGCAGCGTGCCGGCCGTGCCGGACTCGATCAGCAGCTGGGATTCCTGCAGCAGGCGCTCGTCATACAGGCAGGGCGAGCTGGTCAGCGGCGGCAGCGCCGGCAGACGGCCGAGCTGGTGCTTGCCGAGCATGCGCTCCAGGCGATCGGGCTTGACCGCCACCAGCTTGCGCCCGGTGAGTTCGGCCAGGCGGTTCAGGTCCAGCAACTGGCTTTGCGGGAACAGCACCAGCAGGGTGCCGACGGCATCCTCCAGCAGGCTCGCCTGCACCCGGCGCGCCGCCGGAAGGGTGGTGGCGTCGCTGACCTCGCGAGAGGGAATGCCCAACTTGGCGAGCAGCTGCAGGATGACCTCGGGGGCCTGCGAGGAGTCGGATGGGGCGCGTGCAAGGTCGCTCATGAATGTGATCCGGTTATCAACGGCTGGGTCGGAGTATAACCACGCAGTCAGCGTGACCGAGCGGTCAACCGACCGGCGAAAGTGAAATAGATCACACTTGTCCGTATTGCTGCCCGTGCCGCAGCCAGCGCGCCAGCAAAGGGCTGACCGATTGCGGCCAATGGGCCAGCAGGGACTGGGCGGCATCGCGCACCGCCGGAAGCAGGTCGGCGTCGCGCATCAGGTCGGCCACCTTGAATTGCAGCAGGCCGGTCTGGCGGGTGCCGAGCATTTCGCCGGGGCCGCGCAGTTCCAGGTCCTTTTCGGCAATCACGAAGCCATCGCAGGTCTCGCGCATGATCCCCAGGCGCTCGCGGCCGATCTGCGACAGCGGCGGATGGTAGAGCAGCACGCAGTGGCTCGCCGCGCTGCCCCGGCCGACGCGGCCGCGTAGCTGGTGCAGTTGGGCCAGGCCCAGGCGCTCGGGGTTCTCGATGATCATCAGGCTGGCGTTGGGCACGTCCACGCCGACCTCGATCACCGTGGTGGCGACCAGCAGCTGCAGCATGCCTTCCTTGAAGGCTTCCATGACCACGGCCTTGTCCGCCGGCTTCATGCGCCCATGGATCAGGCCGACGCGCAGTTCACCCAGCGCCGAGGAGAGTTCCTCATAGGTGGTTTCTGCGGCCTGGCAGGTGAGTTCTTCGGATTCCTCGATCAGCGTGCACACCCAGTAAGCCTGTCGCCCTTCGGCGCAGGCGGCGCGCACCCGCTCGATCACTTCGATGCGGCGGCTGTCGGCCACCAGCACGGTGTTCACCGGGGTACGGCCGGGCGGCAGCTCGTCGAGGATCGAGGTGTCCAGGTCGGCGTAGGCGCTCATCGCCAGGGTCCGCGGGATGGGCGTGGCGGTCATGATCAGCTGGTGCGGGCAGAGCCGCCCGTCGACGCCTTTCTGGCGCAGGGCGAGGCGCTGCTGTACGCCGAAGCGGTGCTGCTCGTCGATGATCACCAGGGCCAGGCGCTTGAACTTCACTTCGTCCTGGAACAGTGCGTGGGTGCCGACGATCATCGGCGCGCCGCCGGCGATCTGTTCCAGCGCATTGGCGCGGGCCTTGCCCTTGAGCTTGCCGGCCAGCCATGCGACTTCGATGCCCAGCGGCTGCAGCCACTTGGTGAAATTGAGGAAGTGCTGCTCGGCAAGGATCTCGGTGGGCGCCATCAGCGCCACCTGGTAGCCGGCTTCCAATGCCTGCAGGGCGGCCAGGGCGGCGACCACGGTCTTGCCGGCGCCCACATCGCCCTGCACCAGGCGCAGCATGGGTTCGGGTTGGGCAAGGTCGTAGGCGATCTCCGCGCCGACTCGCTGCTGCGCGCCGGTGGGCTTGAAACCGAGGTTCTTCAGGTACAGCGCCGGCAGGCGCTTGGCCGGCGGCAGCTGCGGCGCGGCCTGGGAGCGCACGCTCTCGCGCAGGCGCTGAAGCGACAGCTGGTGGGTCAGCAGTTCTTCGAAGGCGAGACGGTGCTGGGCCCAGTGGCGGCCTTCGGCGAGTTCTTCCAGGTCGGCGTCCGGCGGCGGCCGATGCAGGTAGCGGATGGCTTCGTCCAGCGGGCCCAGGCGGTAGTCGCGGGCCAGCTCCGCCGGCAGCCAGTCCGGCAGGCTCGACGGACCCAGGCGCGCCAGGGTCTGCTCGCTGAGCTGGCGCAGGCGCTGCTGGGTCAGGCCTTCGGTGGTCGGGTAGATCGGTGTCAGCGTCTGCTCCACCGGCGCCGCGGCGGCGTCGGTGAGCGAGCGGTATTCGGGGTGGTAGATTTCCAGACCCGATGCGCCGGGGCGCGCCTCACCGTAGCAACGCAGGTGCGTGCCGCGCTTGAGATTCTCTTTCTGCGCCTGGCTGAAGTGGTAGAAGCGCAGGCTCAATACGCCGGTGCCGTCCTGCAGGCGCACCAGCAAACTGCGGCGCTTGCCCATCACCACGTCGGCGCCGGAGACCACGCCCTCGACCACCGCATCCTGTCCCGGACGCAGCGCGCCGATGGGGGTGATGCGGGTGCGGTCCTGGTAGCGCAGCGGCAGGTGGAAGAGGATGTCCTGGAGGTTCTCCAGGCCGACCTTCGCCAGCTTCTCTTCCAGTGCGGCGCCCACGCCCTTGAGCGCAGTGACCGGGACGTTCGACAGATCGGTCATGCCGGCTCGGCTTCACCCTTGACGGTCGGCTTGACGACCGAGCACAGGCGGATCGAGTCGGCCAGCACCTCGATGGCGCGCGGCCGCGGGAAGCTGGCGCGCCAGGCGATGGCGACGGTGCGGAAGGGGACTGGCGCACTGAACGGACGCACTTCCAGCACGCCCGGCGCGTAGTGGTGGCTGTCCACGGCGGAGAACGGCAGCACCGACACGCCAAGGCCGGAGGCGACCATGTGACGGATGGTTTCCAGTGAGCTGGATTCCACCGTGGTGTGCTTGTTCTCGCCGCCCTTGTGGGTGGTCGGGCAGGCTTCGAGGACCTGGTCGCGGAAGCAGTGGCCCTCGCCGAGCAGCAGCAGGCTCTTGTCGTTGAGCAGTTCCGGGTCGATGGTTTTCTTCGCGGTCCACGGATGGTCCGCCGGCATCAGCACGTAGAACGGCTCGTCGAACAGCTGCAGGGTCAGCACGTCGGCTTCCTGGAACGGCAGGGCGATGATGATCGCGTCCAGCTCGCCGGTGCGCAGCTTGTCGCGCAGGATGTGGGTGAAGTTTTCCTCGATGTACAGCGGCATCTGCGGAGCGACCCGGTGCAGCTGCGGGATCAGGTGCGGGAACAGGTACGGGCCGATGGTGTAGATGGCGCCGACCTTGAGCGGCGAGGTCAGCTGGTTCTTGCCGGCCTGGGCCAGTTCGCGGATGCCCTGCGCCTGCTCGAGCACCTTCTGCGCCTGCGCGACTATGCCTTCGCCCACCGGGGTCAGGCGCACCGCACTCTTGCTGCGCTCGAAGATCAGCACGCCGAGCTCGTCTTCGAGCTTCTTCACGCCCACCGACAGGGTCGGCTGGCTGACGTGGCATCGCTCCGCGGCGCGGCCGAAGTGTTGCTCCTGGGCAAGCGTGACGATGTAGCGCAGTTCGGTAAGGGTCATGGCGACTAAGTCCGTTGAGGTGGCCCAAGCATAGCGGCTGCACCGCCGCGAACCAACCGCGCTAAACTGCCGAGCTTTGATTCGCGGAGCCAAGCATGAGCAAGAGCACCTTCCCCAGCCTGATGATCGTCGGTTGCGGAGACGTCGGCAGCCGCCTGGGACGTCAACTGGCCGCCCGCGACTGGCGCGTCCACGGCCTGCGCCGCAACGTCGCCGCGCTGCCGCTGGAAGTGCTGCCGGTGACTGGCGACCTGGACCAGCTCGAATGTCCCGACACCTGGCCGGTGGGCCAGCTGGACTACCTGGTGTTCTGCGCCGCCGCGACCCAGCACGACGAGGCTGGCTATCGCGCCACCTACGTCGAGGGCCTGCGCAACACCCTCGGCTGGCTGCAGCAGCGCGGGCAGTTGCCCAAGCGCCTGCTGTTCGTCTCCAGCAGCGGCGTGTACGCCCAGCGCGATGGCGAGTGGATCGACGAGACCTCGCCCGCCCGGGCCCAGAGCTATTCCGGCAGCGTGATGCTCGAGGCCGAGCAGGTGGCGCTGCAGAGCGGCATTCCCGCCAGCGTCGTGCGCCTTACCGGTATCTACGGTCCCGGCCGGGAGTGGCTGCTCAGGCAGGTGCGCGAGGGCTACCGCGTGGCCAGTGAGCCGCCGCTTTACGCCAATCGCATCCATGCCGAGGATGCCGCCGGCCTGCTCGCCGCGCTGCTGGAGGCGGACCGCCGCGGCGTTGCGCTGGAGGAGTGCTACCTTGGCGTCGACAACGAGCCGGCGGCGCTGCACGACGTTGTCGGCTGGTTGCGCGAACATCTGGGCATCACCCATTGGGCTGACGAGCAGACCGTACGCCGCGCCGGCA
Source organism: Pseudomonas sp. DP-17 (assembly GCF_022380625.1). Taxonomy (NCBI): domain Bacteria; kingdom Pseudomonadati; phylum Pseudomonadota; class Gammaproteobacteria; order Pseudomonadales; family Pseudomonadaceae; genus Pseudomonas; species Pseudomonas sp. DP-17. Next base: position 361,953 of record NZ_JAKSXG010000013.1, on the reverse strand, counting down.
GCAAGCGTTGCAGCAATGCCCGCGCTCGCGCGCTGGGCTGGGAGCCGCGCTACCCGAGCTTCCGCGAAGGCTATGCGGCCATCCTCGCCGGCAAACAGGACTGAGATGGACGCCAACCGGCTGCTGGCGCGCCCGTGGTTACCGGGGGTGGAGTTGTTCCATGCGGACTTCTCCGGCCAGCCGTTCGGGCGCCACAGTCATGATGCCTTCGCCATCGGCGCCATCCTCCACGGCGCTGGTGGTTATCAGTGCCGCGGCGCGCACCACGTGCTGCCGGCCGGCACCCTGTCGCTGATGAACCCGGAGGAGCCGCACACTGGCAATGCCGAGTCCGAGCGGCTGGTCTATCGCATGCTCTATATCGAAGAGTCGCGCCTGCTGCCGCTGCTGGGCCGCAAGCAGTTGCCGCGCGGCTTCCAGGCGCTCAATCCGCACGATGACGGGCAGGTGGCGGAGGCGCTGCGCCGTGTCGCCACGGAGTTCGAGCGCAACGACGCGCTGGCGCTGGAGAGTGAACTGCTGGCGCTGCTGGAATTGGTGTTCGTCCGCCACGGAGGCCTGCGCCCGACTGCCTCGGCGTCGCGCGACGGCAGCGTCACCGCCAGGCTGCGCGATTACCTGGAAGCGCATTACCGCGAGGCGGTCAGTCTCGAAGCGCTGGCCGCATTGCTGCAGCGCCATCCGCGCCACCTGATCGAAGCCTTCCGCAACGCCTACGGCGTGCCGCCGCACACCTACCTGCTGCAGCGGCGCATCCGCGAGGCCAAGCGCCTGCTGGTGGCCGGCGAGAAGCCGCTGGAGGTCGCGCTGAACCTGGGGTTCTACGACCAGGCGCACTTCTCCGGGACCTTCCGCCGCTTCACCGGCGTCACGCCTGGTCGCTTCCTGCGCGCCACACGCACCTGACTTTCTTCCAAGACCGGCGCTTCCCGGAGCTTGCAGACTGCGCGACGCCGCTATTCGGGAGATCGCCATGTTCGCCGCCTTTGCGCTGGTCGCCAGCACCCATTTCGCCGCCCTGCTGTCGCCGGGACCGGACTTCTTCCTGCTGATCCGCGCCGCATTGCTGCGCGGTCGGCGCCACGCCGACGGCTGCGCGGCGGGAATCGCCCTGGCCAATCTGGCGAGCATGCTGCTGGTGCTCTTCGTCCTCGGTCTGCTGCCTGAAGTGGCCAGTCACGGGCTGCGGGGCGTGCAGTTGCTGGGCGGCGTTTACTTCGCCTGGCTCGGCGCGCAGGCGCTGCTGGCGCGGCGAGAGCTGGAGATTCCCACGGAGCTGGGCGAGTTGCGCAGCGGAGGATTTCTGCGGGGTATGCGCGAAGGCCTGCTCGCCAGCAGCCTGAACCCCAAGCTACCGATTTTCTATACCGGGCTGTTCGGCGTGCTCGGGCAGTTCCAGCTGCCGGGCTGGGCACTGGGCGTCTGCGTGCTGTGGATGGGCGCGGTGGTGCTGTTCTGGGACATGGCGCTGGTGCGCCTGCTGGACCGCCCACGCTGGCGCGGCTGGCTGAAGCGCCGGGTAACGGCGCTGGATCGCCTTTGCGGCGGCCTGCTGCTGGTGCTGGGGGGCTGGCTGCTGTGGAGCGGGCTGCGCTGACGTTCCGCCAGTCGCGCCCGCTCGCGCGGATCAGTCGCGCTCCAGGGTCCAGACCTTGTTGCCCGGCGCGTACTGCGGCATCTCGTCGGCCTGGGCGCGGTTCACCGCCTCGAACAGTTCCAGCTTGTCGCCGTCGCGTTCGAAGAGGAATTCGCGGCCCTGCTGGCCCTGTTGCAGCCAGATACTGTCATTGTCGCCGCTCATCGCCGCACAGTCGCCGGCCAGGCACAGCGCGTAGCGATCGAAGCCGGGCATGCCTTCGAGGCTGCCGTTGGGCAGGAACTTCACCTTGCTGCCCTGGCCCTGGCCTTCCTCGATCACCCAGGTGCCCTTGAGGTAGGTGGCGTACAGGGCGTTCTCGAAGGTGCTGCCAGCCGGGCCCTGCGCGGCGGGCTGCTCCTTGGGACGCAGGAAGCGCTGCTCGGGCCAGTTGTCGCTGCCCACCTGCACCAGCTCCTTGCCGTCCAGCTCGAGGGATTCCTGGTTGCTGCCGTAGAAATCGACGCGGTAGTGCTTGGGGTCGGTCTGGGTCAGCTGGCCTTCGCCCAGCTCGAAGCCATTGCTGAAGGTGGCCTGGCTGGCCTTGGTGTCCAGCTTCCATTCCAGGTTCGGGCCGTAGGCCAGCAGCGCCTCGCGCAGCTTGCCGCCCTTGCCGGCGGCGTCGATGGCCGCCTGGTTGACCCAGACGCCGGAAGGGTCGGACGGGGTGCCGGCGCAGCCGGTGAGCAGGCCGATCAGGGCGCACAGGATCAGGGCGCGACGCATGTTTGCTCCTTGCAGACAAGAGAACGGGGCCGCTGGGGCCCCGTGGGAATCACGTAACGCTTACTCCAGGACGACGATGGCGTCCATCTCGACCTGGGCGCCCTTGGGCAGCGCGGCAACGCCGATGGCGGCGCGGGCCGGGTAGGGCTGGACGAAGTACTTGCCCATGATCTCGTTGACCTTGGCGAAGTGCGACAGGTCGGTGAGGAAGATGTTCAGCTTGGCCACGTCGTGCAGGTAGCCGCCGGAAGCCTCGATCACGGCTTTGAGGTTCTCGAAGACCTGGACGGTCTGCTCTTCGAAGCCCTCGACCAGTTCCATGGTTTTGGGGTCCAGCGGGATCTGACCGGAGACATAGACGGTGTTGCCAGCCTTGATCGCCTGGGAGTAGGTGCCAATGGCGGCCGGTGCCTTGTCGGTGTGGATAACGGTCTTGGTCATGTCGACTCCTTGGGGTGGGGATCAGCTGCGCATGCGGGTGATGCGGATCACGCCCTTGAGCGCGCGCAGCTTCTTGATGACGCGGGCCAGGTGCACACGGTCATGCACGCTGACGACGAGCTGGACCACGCTGATGCGACCGTCGCGCTCGTCCATGCTGATCTTCTCGATGTTGCCGTCGGCGGCGTTGACACTGGTCGCCAGCAGGGCGATCAGGCCGCGCTGGTGCTCCAGCTCGACGCGCAACTCGACGTTGAATTCGCCGGTGACATCCTTGGCCCAGCTGAGCTGGATGCACTTTTCCGGGTTGTGGCGGATTTCACTGATATTCCGGCAGTTCTCCAGGTGCACGACCATGCCCTTGCCGGCGGACAGGTGGCCGACGATCGGATCGCCCGGGATCGGCGTGCAGCACTTGGCATAGCTGAGCACCAGGCCTTCCGTGCCGCGGATCGCCAGCGGCCCTTCGGCGCTGGGCGCTTCCTCTCCTTCGCTGGATAGCAGGCGACGCGCGACCACGTAGGCCATGCGGTTGCCCAGGCCGATCTCTTCGAGCAGGTCCTCGAAGACTTCCATGCGGTATTCGGTGAGCACGCCCTGGATGCGTTCCTGCGGAATTTTCTCCAGGTGGCTGTCGAAACCGGCCAGGGTCTTGTTCAGCAGGCGCTCGCCGAGGTTGATCGACTCGGAGCGGCGCTGCAGCTTGAGCGCGTGGCGGATGTGCGTGCGCGCCTTGCCGGTGACCACGAAGTTCAGCCAGGCCGGGTTCGGCCGGGTGCCCGGCGCGGTGACGATTTCCACCGTCGCACCGCTTTGCAGCGGTTCTGACAGCGGTGCCAGGCGGCGGTTGATGCGACAGGCGATGCAGCTGTTTCCCACGTCGGTATGCACCGCGTAGGCGAAATCCACCGCCGTGGAGCCTTTGGGCAGCTCCATGATGCGGCCCTTGGGCGTGAAGACGTAGACCTCGTCCGGGAACAGGTCGATCTTCACGTTCTCGATGAATTCCAGCGAGTTGCCGGCGCGTTGCTGCAGTTCGAGGATGCCCTTCACCCACTGGCGGGCGCGGGCGTGGGTACCTTTCTGCGCTTCCTCTTCATTGGACTTGTACAGCCAGTGCGCGGCGATGCCGTGGTTGGCCATCTCCTCCATCTCGCGGGTGCGGATCTGGATTTCGATGGGCACGCCATGCATGCCGAACAGCGTGGTGTGCAACGACTGGTAGCCGTTGGCCTTGGGAATCGCGATGTAGTCCTTGAAGCGACCGGGGAACGGCTTGTACAGGTTGTGCACGGCACCGAGTACGCGGTAGCAGGTGTCGACCTTGTCGACGACGATGCGGAAGGCGTAGACGTCCATGATCTCGTTGAACGCCTTGCGCTTGCCGCGCATCTTCTTGTAGATGCTGAAGAGGTGCTTCTCGCGGCCCAGCACCTGGCCTTCCATGCCTTCGCGGGCGAGGCAGTTGACCAGCGATTCCTGGATCTTGCCGACGATCTCGCGGCGGTTGCCGCGGGCCTTCTTCACTGCCTGGCGGATGCGCTCGGAGCGCATCGGGTGCATGGCCTTGAAGCCCAGGTCCTCGAATTCCACGCGCATGCTGTGCATGCCCAGCCGGTTGGCAATGGGCGCGTAGATTTCCAGGGTTTCCTTGGCGATGCGGCGGCGCTTCTCGCCGGACAGCACTTCCAGGGTGCGCATGTTGTGCAGGCGGTCGGCCAGCTTCACCAGGATCACGCGAATATCGCGCGCCATGGCCATGGCCATCTTCTGGAAGTTCTCGGCCTGCGCCTCGGCCTTGGACTCGAAGTTCATCTGGGTCAGCTTGCTGACCCCGTCCACGAGTTCCGAGACGGTTTCGCCGAACTGCGCGGTGAGCGCTTCCTTGGCGATGCCGGTGTCCTCGATCACGTCGTGCAGCATGGCCGCCATCAGGCTCTGATGGTCCATGTGCATGTCGGCGAGGATATTGGCGACGGCGAGCGGGTGGGTGACGTAGGCCTCGCCGCTGCGGCGGCGCTGCCCGTCGTGGGCCTGCTCGGCGTAGTAGTAGGCGCGGCGGACCAGGTTGACCTGGTCCGGGCCCAGATAGCTCGACAGACGATCAGCGAAGGCGTCTATGCTCGGCATGGGTCGACCCCCTGCCGCGCGGCCAGCTTTAAAGCACCGATTCGTCGGTCGGACATCGACTTACAGGGCCTCGTTGTTGGCCTCGTCTTCGAAGGCAGCGAACAGCGGCTCTTCTTCAACCACGTCCTCCAGCAGAACGATTTCGTTGTCGATCAGGCCGGAAGCGATTTCGCGCAGGGCGACGACGGTGGGCTTGTCGTTTTCCCACGGTACCTTCGGCTCCTTGCCGCCGGTGGCCAGCTGACGCGAACGCTTGGTGGCGAGCATGACCAGCTCGAAACGGTTATCGACGTTGTCCAGGCAGTCTTCAACGGTGACGCGGGCCATGGTGTTCCTCGTACTCAAATGTAGGCCCGGAAAATGCCGGGCGGACTGGATAGTCTAAAAAATCGCCAATCTTTATGGAAGTGCCTTCTCTCGGCGACTTCAGGCCAGCAGGCGTTGCAGCAGCTCGGTGTGGCGCTGCTGCTGGGCGTCCTGGCGCAGCTGGCGGGCGCGGAAGATCGCCTTGAGGTCTTCCAGCGCGTGGGCGAAATCGTCGTTGATCACCAGGTGATCGTATTCCACATAGTGGCTCATTTCGCTGACGGCTTCCTGCATGCGCCGCTCGATCACCTCATCGCTGTCCTGGCCGCGGTTGGTCAGGCGCTGGCGCAGCGCTTCCTGGCTCGGTGGCAGGATGAAGATCGACTGCGCCCGGGGCATCAGCCGGCGTACCTGCTGCGCGCCCTGCCAGTCGATCTCCAGGATCAGGTCGTTGCCTTCGGCGAGGGTCTTCTCGACCCAACGCTGCGAGGTGCCATAGAGGTTGTCGAAGACCTGCGCGTGCTCGAGGAATTCGTTGCGTTCGAGCATGGCGCGGAAGGTGTCGTGGCCGACGAAGTGGTAATTCACCCCGTCCACTTCGCCCGGGCGCATGCTGCGGGTGGTGTGGGAGACGGAGACGCGCACGCTGGGCATGACGTCGAGCAGGGCCTTGACCAGGCTGGTCTTGCCGGCGCCCGACGGCGCGGAAACGATGTACAGGGTGCCGGACATGGCGCTTTCCTGGAGTTGCGGTTGACGGGGGAAGCCGGAGGCGTCCGGCTTACTCGATATTCTGCACCTGTTCGCGCATCTGCTCGATCAGGACCTTGAGGTTGACCGCGGCCTGGGTCGAGCGCGGGTCGAAAGCCTTCGAACCTAGCGTGTTGGCCTCGCGGTTGAGTTCCTGCATCAAAAAGTCCAGGCGCCGGCCGGCGGCGCCGCCGGCCTTGAGCACGCGGCGTACTTCGGTGACGTGGGTGGTCAGGCGGTCCAGTTCCTCGGCGACATCGCTCTTCTGCGCCAGCAGGACCATTTCCTGTTCCAGGCGCTGCGGCTCGAGTTCGGCTTTCATCTCGGTGAAGCGGTCGAGTACTTTCTGGCGCTGGTTGGCGAGCATTTCCGGCACCAGTTGGCGCAGATTGGCGACGTCTTCCTGCATGGCGGTCAGGCGCTCTTCGATGATCCTTGCCAGCTCAGCACCTTCGCGGGCGCGGCCGGCCTTGAGTTCGTCCAGTGCCTGGGTGAAGGCGGCCAGCGCGCTGGCGTTGAGCGCCTGCGGGTCGGCGGCATCGCCCACCAGCACGCCGGGCCAGGCCAGCACGGCCAGCGGGTCGAGCGGGGCGGGCTGCTGGATCAGTCCGGCGACGGTCTCGGCGGCGGCAACCAGTTGCGCGGCGCGCTCGCGGTCGACCTGCAGCGGCTTGCCGGCGTTTTCCTCGTTGAAGCGCAGGGTGCACTCCACCTTGCCGCGCGACAGGCCCTGGCGCAGCGCCTCGCGCACCGCGCCTTCGAGGTCGCGGAAGGCTTCGGGCAGGCGCAGGTTGGGTTCCAGGTAGCGGTGGTTGACCGAGCGCAGCTCCCAGCTGAGGGTTCCATGGGTGCTGGCGCGCTCGACGCGGGCGAAGGCGGTCATGCTGTGGACCATGGAGTCACCTCTCAAAAAGGGCTGGGAAAACGGCCGACAGGTCGTCGGAAACCGGTAATTGTACCCCAGCGTAGCGCGCAGCCGCACGCCGGCGGTGGTTGCGCCCGTCCGCTGGCCTCTATAATGGCGGACATTCCCCCGCCAGCAATCTGTACAGGATGCCTCCATGAACCGTCCCAGTGGCCGCGCCGCCGACCAACTGCGCCCGATCCGTATCACCCGCCATTACACCAAGCACGCCGAGGGCTCCGTGCTGGTCGAGTTCGGCGACACCAAGGTGATCTGCACCGTCAGCGCCGAGTCCGGTGTGCCGCGATTCCTCAAGGGCCAGGGCCAGGGTTGGCTGACTGCCGAATACGGCATGCTGCCGCGTTCCACCGGCGAGCGTAACCAGCGCGAAGCCGCGCGCGGCAAGCAGGGTGGCCGCACCCTGGAAATCCAGCGCCTGATCGGCCGCTCCCTGCGTGCCGCGCTGGACCTGTCCAAGCTGGGCGAGAACACGCTGTACATCGACTGCGACGTGATCCAGGCCGACGGCGGTACCCGCACCGCCTCGATCACCGGCGCCACCGTGGCACTGATCGATGCCCTGGCCGTGCTGAAGAAGCGAGGCGCGCTCAAGGGTAACCCGCTCAAGCAGATGGTGGCTGCGGTTTCCGTGGGCATGTACCAGGGCGAGCCCGTGCTGGACCTGGATTACCTGGAGGACTCCGCCGCCGAGACCGACCTGAACGTGGTCATGACCGATGCCGGCGGCTTCATCGAAGTCCAGGGCACTGCCGAAGGCGCGCCCTTCCAGCCGGCTGAACTCAATGCCATGCTGGAGTTGGCGCAGCAGGGCCTGCGCGAACTGTTCGAGCTGCAGCGCGCCGCGCTGGCAGACTGACCCGGCGGCGGCCAGCCCGCCCGATCTTCAAGTGCAAGGAGCGAAAGGATGAGCGACGAAGTACCGGTACAGCAGGTTCAGCCGAGCCAGGAGGCCCGGCAGTGGGCGATGTTCTGCCACTTCGCCGCCTTTCTCGGCTTCATCTTTCCGTTCGGCAACCTGCTCGGGCCGCTGATCGTCTGGCAGATCAAGCGTGAATCGGACCCGTTCGTGGACCGTCAGGGCAAGGAAGCGCTGAACTTCCAGATCACCGTGAGCCTTGCGGTGGTGGTCAGCTGCCTGCTGATGCTGGTGGTGATCGGCTTCTTCCTGCTAGGGCTGGTGAGCATCGGCGCGCTGGTGCTGACCATCATTGCCGGGATCAAGGCCAACGAGGGGCTGGATTACCGCTATCCCTTCACCTGGCGCCCGATCAAGTAATCCCGGGCACGAAAAAGCCGGCGCTAAGCCGGCTTTTTTCTGTCCGCCGAGGGCGTACGAATCGGGACTCAGATGCTCAGCGTCCAGTCGTAATCGACGATCAGCGGCGCATGCTGCGAGAAGCGCGGCTGGCGCGGCAGCTTGGCGTTGCGCACGAAGCGGCGCAGACCCGGCGTGAGGATCTGATAGTCGAAGCGCCAGCCCAGGTTGAGCAGCTCGGCCTGTTCGCTTTCCGGCCACCAGCTGTACTGGTCGCCTTCGCGGTTGACCTCGCGCAGGGCGTCGACGTAGCCCATGGTGCCGAAGATCTCATCCATCCAGCCGCGCTCCGGCGCCATGAAGCCCGGAGATTGCTGGCATTCGCGCCAGTTCTTCACGTCCAGCTTCTGGTGCGCGACGTACAGCGAGCCGCAATAGATGTATTCGCGGCGCTTGCGGCGCTGCTTGTTCATGTACTGGGCGAAATCGTCCATGAACTTGAACTTGTGGTTCAGGTTCTCGTCCCCTTCCTGCCCGGTAGGCAGCAGGAGAGTGGCGATACTCACCTTGTCGAAATCGGCTTGCAGGTAGCGCCCGTAACGATCGGCCATCTCGAAACCCAGGCCGCTTATGACAGCCTTGGGTTGCAGACGACTATAGATTGCGACGCCGCCCTGACTGGGCACTTCGGCATCGCAGGCGTACAGGAAGTAGCCATCCAGTTGGTAGGACGGGTCATCCAGATCGAAAGCGGAGGCGCGGGTATCCTGCAAGCAGATCACGTCGGCATTCTGGGCTTGCAGCCAACTGAGCAAACCACGCTCGGCTGCAGCCTGAATACCATTCACGTTCACACTGATGATCCGCATAAATGGCCCCCAAAATCACGTGTGTGTATGATACCCGAGCTCAAACGGTTTAGCTAAATTCATACCGGCCGGTTCTCTCCCATGCACGCATATCAACGCGATTTCATCCGCTTCGCCATCGAGCGCGGCGTTCTCCGCTTCGGCGAGTTCACTCTCAAGTCCGGACGTACCAGCCCGTACTTCTTCAATGCCGGTTTGTTCAATACCGGTGTTGCGCTGTCCCAGCTGGGTCGTTTCTACGCCAGCGCGGTGGTCGACAGCGGCATACCTTTCGACGTGTTGTTCGGCCCCGCCTATAAAGGAATCCCGCTGGCGGCCGCTACAGCCATTGCGCTGGCGGAACAGCACGGCCGTGACCTGCCCTGGTGCTTCAACCGCAAGGAAGCCAAGGATCACGGCGAAGGCGGCACGCTGGTCGGGGCTCCGCTGACCGGCCGCGCGCTGATCATCGATGATGTGATCACTGCCGGCACCGCGATCCGCGAGGTCATGCAGATCATCGACGCCCAGGGCGCGCAGGCGGCCGGCGTACTGATCGCGCTGAACCGCCAGGAGCGCGGCAAGGGCGAGCTGTCGGCGATCCAGGAAGTCGAACGGGACTTCTCGATTCCGGTCGTCAGCATTGTTTCGCTGGAGCAGGTGCTGGAGTATCTGGCTGGCGATGCGCAGCTCAAGCAGCATCTGTCGGCAGTCGAGGCGTATCGAGCGCAGTACGGTATCTAACCGGAACAAGGGTGTCGGGCATGGCCAAGCAGGGTGCTTACTGTTACAGGGTGTTGATGGGGCTTCTGGGAGCCATGCTCGCGGGCGGGGCGCTGGCGGCCGGGCAGCCGGCCGGCCAGGTCGAGATGTACCGCTACGTCAACGACAAGGGCATCACCGTCATCGACCGCCTGGGCGTGCCGCCTCAGTACATCGGCAAAGGTTACCAGGTGCTCAACGACCAGGGCCGGGTGATCCGCGAGGTGCCGCCGGCGCCCACCGCCGCCGAGATCGAGCAGCGCAAGGCGGCCGCCGCCCGCGCCAGTTCCGATCAGCAGCTGATGCGCATGTACACCAGCGTCGAAGATGTCGACCGGGCCCGTGAGCGCAAGCTGGCCGAGCTCGACGGGCTGACCAGCGTGGCCAAGGGCAACCTGCAGTCGCTGAAGACGCAGCAGGCCAACCTGCAGGCTCGCGCCGCCGATCAGGAGCGCGCCGGGCGCCCCGTGCCTGATGACCTGGTCGCCCAACTGGGCAACCTGCGCAGCGACGAACAGCGCTTGCGACAGGACATTGCCCGCTATCAGCAATTGCGCGAGCAGGCGGTGCGCAGTTTTACCGAAGATCGCGCCCGCGTCGCCCAACTGGTGGGCAACTGAGCCCAGGCTGCGCCGCTCACTGTTGCGGCGAGACTCGTTCGAATTCGTTGATCTTTCCGCGCAGCCAGTCCGGCAGGGGCTGGCTCGTCCGGTCAACGCCAGCGTAGGCGTAGATCAGCTCGCCCAGCGTCAGCAGGGTTTCCTCGCACCAGATCGATACCTGGAAGGTCAGGCTGCTGCGGCCCAGCCGGCTGACGCGCACGCCCATTTCCAGCCAGTCGTCGAAGCGTGCGGGCGCCAGGTACTCCAGGGTGGTCTTCACCGCGAACAGATCGCCGCCGCCGCGCAGCAGGTCGGCCGGGTAGCTCACACCCAGGTGGCGGTAGTACTCGGTGGTGGCGACGTCGGCATAGGTCAGGTAGTTGCCGTTGAAGACGATGCCTTGCGGGTCCACCTCAGACCAGCGTACGCGCAGGCCGTGGAAGAAGCTGAAGTCGTTGCGGGAAACGGGAGACGCGGCCATGCGGAGGCTCCAGACGGAAATACACCCGCGAGGATCGCTCCTGGCGGGTGTCTTTTGATCAGCGCTGCTTGCGGTTGGTGATCAGGGTGCCGACACCGCTGTCGGTGAAAATCTCCAGCAGCACGGCGTTGGGCACGCGGCCATCGATGATGTGCGCGCTGGTCACGCCGCCCTGTACCGCCTCGAGCGCGCAGCGGATCTTCGGCAGCATGCCGCCGTAGATGGTGCCGTCGGCGATCAGCTCGTTGACCTGCTCGGTGGTCAGGCCGGTGAGTACCTGGCCCTGCTTGTCCATCAGGCCGGCGATATTGGTGAGCAGCATCAGCTTCTCGGCCTTCAGCGCCTCGGCCACCTTGCCGGCCACGAGGTCGGCGTTGATGTTGTAGGACTCGCCGTTGGCGCCCACGCCGATCGGCGCGATGACTGGGATGAAGTCACCCTGCACCAGCATGTTCAGCAGGTCGACGTTGACGCCGGTGACTTCGCCCACATGGCCGATGTCGATGATTTCCGGCTTGGTCATCTCCGGCGTCTGGCGGGTGACGGTGAGCTTTTTCGCACGGATCAGCTCGGCGTCCTTCCCGGTCAGGCCGATGGCGCTGCCGCCATGACGGTTGATCAGGTTGACGATGTCCTTGTTCACCTGGCCGCCGAGGACCATCTCCACCACGTCCATGGTCTGCGCGTCGGTGACGCGCATGCCATCGATGAAGTGGCTCTCGATCGACAGGCGATTGAGCAGGTCGCCGATCTGCGGACCACCACCATGAACCACCACCGGGTTGATGCCGACGGCTTTCATCAGCACCACGTCGCGGGCGAAGCTGTTCTTCAGCTCGTCCGTCTCCATGGCGTTGCCGCCGTACTTGATCACCAGTGTCTTGCCGACAAAGCGGCGGATGTAGGGCAGGGCTTCGGCAAGGACGCGGGCAACCTGGGCGGCGTCATCGCGGCTCTGGGTCATGGTGGGCTCCGGCATGAGTGCTACAGGGTCAGAAGGGCAGGCTGAGGGCGGGGTCGACCGCTTTCAGCTGGGTGCGGAACACTTCCTTGATGCGTTCCAGTTCGTCCTGGGAGTCCGCCTCGAAACGCAGCACCAGCACCGGCGTGGTGTTGGATGCGCGAACCAGGCCCCAGCCTTTGGGGTAATCCACGCGCACGCCGTCGAGGGTGGTGAGGTTGGCTTCACCCCACTGGCCGCGGGCCTGCAACGCCTCGATCAGGGCGAACTTGCCCTCGTCGGTGACGGTGATGTTGATTTCCGGGGTGGAGATGTCCAGCGGGAACGCGGAGAACACGCGCTCGGCGTCGCGCTTGTCCAGGCTGATGATTTCCAGCAGGCGCGCGGCGCTGTAGATGCCGTCGTCGAAGCCGTACCAGCGTTCCTTGAAGAAGATGTGGCCGCTCATCTCGCCAGCGAGCAGGGCGCCGGTTTCCTTCATCTTCTTCTTGATCAGCGAGTGACCGGTCTTCCACATCACCGGGCGACCGCCGTAGCCGCTGATCAGGGAGATCAGGCGGCGGGTGCATTTGACGTCGAAGATGATGTCGGCGCCCGGGTTGCGCGATACCACGTCCTTGGCGAACAGCATCAGCAGGCGGTCGGGGTAGATGATGGTGCCTTCGTTGGTCACCACGCCCACGCGGTCGCCGTCGCCGTCGAAGGCCAGGCCGAGGTCGGCGCCGGTTTCTTTCACCTTGGCGATCAGGTCTTCCAGGTTCTCGGGCTTGCCCGGGTCCGGGTGGTGGTTGGGGAAGGTGCCGTCGACATCGCAGTACAGCGGGATCACGGTGCAGCCCAGCGCTTCGATCAATTGCGGGGCGATCACGCCGGCCACGCCGTTGCCGCAGTCCACCACCACTTTCAGCGGCTTGGCCAGGGCGATGTCGTCGCGGATCTGCTGGAAGTAGCGCGGCAGGATGTCGACCTGCTGCACGCTGCCCACGCCGGAGGCGAGGTCTTCGTTCTGGATGCGCTCGCGCAGGGCCTGGATCTGCTCGTTGGCCAGGGTCTCGCCGGCGACGACGATCTTGAAGCCGTTGTAGTCCGGCGGGTTGTGGCTGCCGGTGAGCATCACGCCCGACTTGCCTTCCAGGACATTGGCCGCGTAGTACAGGACCGGCGTGGGAACCATGCCGATGTCGGTGACCTGGCAACCGCAGTCGACCAGGCCCTGGATCAGTTGCTGGACCAGTTCGGGACCGGACAGGCGGCCGTCACGGCCTACGGATACGCACGGCTCACCGCGCGCCAGGCTTTCGGAACCGATCGCGCGGCCGACCCAGTAGGCGGTCTCGGCGGTCAGGGTGTCGCCGACCACGCCACGGATATCGTAGGCGCGGAAGATGCTGGCGGGCAGCTGTGGGGTTTTAGGCGTGCTCATAGCGGATGTGTGCTCCAATCCCAGGAGATCCTGGTCTTCATCAAGAATATCGATGTCCAGAATGTCGGTGTTCTGGAACAGCGGATCGACCAATGGCGGTTCGGTGGCAGCGACCGGGCCTCTGGCGGCAGCGACAGCCGGGGTCGGCTGAACGGCTGCGGCCGGGGCGGCGGGAGCGCTGGCACTGGGTGTTTCGGTCTTGCGGCGTGGCTGGCGGGCCAGCGCCTGAGCCAGGGCCTGCAGGCTCGGCAGGCTCAGCTCAGGAGCTTTGGCAGTACGTTGGCCGGCGAGTTCCTGAATGAACTGCCCCAATGCCTGGGCATCCTTGCTGACCCGGCGCTGCATCGCACTTTGCGCAAGATAGAGGCCGAGCAGCCCGCCGGCCAGTGCAAGCAGCGCGGCGATACCCAGCAGGGACGGCGAATAGAGCTGGCCGGTCACGCTCGGGCCGGGGGTGAAGCTCAGCTTCCAGTTCGGATTGCCGCTGGACAGCTCCATCGGCGTGGCGTCGCCGGCCTGACCGCGTTGCAGCAGGACCTGCGCCGGTGAATTGCCGAACTGCTGGGAAAGCTTCAGCTGGCCGATGTCGGCGGACATCGGTGGCAGGTTGCCGAGCAGGCGTTGCAGGTCGACGACCAGCAGCAGGGAACCCTGGATCGAGTTGTCCGCCGCGCGCAGGGCGGTGGGGCTGTACACCAGCCAGCGGGTACCGACCTTGTAGGCCTCTGGCGCCACGGCCTGGCCGCTTTCGACGCGGTGCAGCATGTCCAGCGCGGCATAGTTCAGCGGACCGGGGCGAGCGGTGTCCTGCACGGCCTGGCCGTTGGCGTTGAGGTGGACGTCCACCAGGCCGTCCAGGTGACCCTGGGTCATTGCCTTCTCCAGCGCGGCGATGCGCGCCGGGTCATTGCCCTGCAGGGTGGGCAGCAGTTGCGGATCGCCCGCCATGGCGCGACTGTCCGCAGCCAGCAGGTTCAAGGACTGGCGCAATGCGCCGGACTGGTTTTCCGACCAGGCATTGCTCAGCTGGGCGACGTGCGCGCGATCGGCCTGACCGAACAGGCTGAACCACAGCAGCGCACCGGCTGCCGCCACGCCGCCCACGGTGAGGACCAGCGATGGCAGCAGCGGCTTGAGGTCGACCCTGGAAGCCGGTCCTTTGACGGGCTTCTCCGCCGGCACGAGCTCTGGCAGTTCGGCGCTGTCCTTGGCAGTGCGTTGGAAAAGTTTCATGCAACGTCTCCTCGGCGATTCATCCTGAAAAGGGAAAGGTCAATGGCTACCGGAGTGACCGAAGCCGCCGGCGCCGCGCTGGGTTTCGTCGAAGGTTTCGACCAGCTCGAAATGCGCCTGCACCACCGGCACCAGCACCAGTTGGGCGATGCGTTCGCCGATGGCGATCTTGAACGCCGTCTGCCCGCGGTTCCAGCAGGAGACCATCAGCTCGCCCTGGTAGTCCGAGTCGATCAGGCCGACCAGGTTGCCCAGCACGATGCCGTGCTTGTGGCCCAGGCCCGAGCGCGGAAGGATCAGCGCAGCCAGGCCCGGATCGGCGACATAGATGGACAGGCCGGTGGGGATCAGCACGGTCTGGCCCGGTTCGAGGACGCAGTCCTCCTGGAGCATGGCGCGCAGGTCGAGGCCGGCGGAGCCCGGAGTGGCGTATTGCGGCAGCGGGAAATCGCTGCCCAGGCGGGGATCGAGGATCTTGGCTTGCAGGGAATGCATTGAGTTCTCAGTGTTGATTGATGCGTTCGGCGATGAAGGCAATCAGCTGGCGGGCAATCTTGCCCTTGCTGGTCTGGGCGAACGCAGTCTTGTGCAATTCGCGGTCGATGACCGTGATGGCGTTCTCTTCACTATTGAAGCCAATGGACGGATTAGCGACGTCATTGGCGACGATCAGGTCGAGATTCTTGTCCTTGAGCTTGCGCGAGGCGTATTCGAGCAGGTTCTCGGTCTCGGCGGCGAAGCCGACGCTGAAGGGCCGATCCTCGCGCAGCGAAAGGGTGGCGAGGATGTCGGGATTGCGTACCAGCTGCAAGAGCAGGCCGTCACCCTTGGTGGGGTCTTTCTTGAGTTTCTGCGGCGCCACCAGCTCCGGGCGATAGTCGGCCACGGCGGCGGAGGCGATCAGGATGTCTGCCGGCATCGCCGCTTCACAGGCGGCCAGCATGTCGCGGGCGCTGACCACGTCGACACGGCTGACCCGGTCGGGGGTCGGCAGGTGCACCGGGCCGGTCACCAGGGTCACGCGGGCGCCGGCTTCGGCGGCCGCTTCGGCCAGGGCGAAGCCCATCTTTCCGGAGCTGTGGTTGGTGATGTAGCGCACCGGGTCGATGTTTTCCTGGGTCGGCCCGGCGGTGATCAGGATGTGCTGGCCGGTCAGGGCCTTGAACTCGAAGCAGTCGGCGGCGCGCTGTGCCAGCTCCTCGGCTTCGAGCATGCGTCCCGGGCCGACGTCTCCGCAGGCCTGGCTGCCGGCGGCAGGGCCGAAGAAATGCAGGCCGCGGCTACGCAGCAGCTCGGCATTCACCTGGGTGGCCGGGTCGCGCCACATGGCCTGGTTCATCGCCGGGGCCAGGGCGACCTGTGCGTCGGTGGCGAGCACCAGGGTGGTCAAAAGGTCGTTGGCCACGCCCTGGGCCAGCCGCGCCATGAGGTCGGCAGTGGCGGGGGCGATCAGCACCAGGTCGGCCCAGCGAGCCAGCTCGATGTGCCCCATGGCCGCTTCGGCGGCGGGGTCGAGCAGGTCCAGGTGGACCGGATGGCCGGAAAGGGCCTGGAGCGTGAGCGGGGTGATGAACTCGCGGCCGCCCTGGGTCATCACGACACGCACCTCGGCGCCCTGGTCGCGCAACCGGCGGACCAGTTCGGCGCTCTTGTAGGCGGCGATACCGCCGCCGACGCCCAGAACGATGCGTTTTCGATAGAGCCGCTGCATAGGCCAGCCTTAAATACGGAAATGGATGACGCGCGCTGAAGCCGGCGACGCCTCCCCAGGCCTCCGGCTGCGCGAAGCGAGGGGGCTAAGATAGCACAGCGCCTGCGCCGGAACAGCGGGCGGCCTGACGGGGAGGTCCCTTGAGTATTCGTGACTGGCCAGCGGCGGAGCGCCCGCGGGAAAAATTGCTCGAAAGAGGAGCGGCGAGCCTGAGCGACGCCGAGTTGCTCGCCATCTTCCTGCGTACCGGCGTGGTTGGCTGCAGTGCTGTCGATCTTGCGCGGCGCCTGCTGAGCGAATTCGGCAGCCTGCGCGCCTTGCTGGAGGCCGATCTGGATTCGTTCTGCAGTCACCTGGGCCTGGGCGTCGCCAAGTTCGTGCAGTTGCAGGCCGTACTGGAAATCGCCCGGCGTCATCTTGCCGAGCAGCTCAGCCGCAATTCGGCGCTGGAGAGCCCCCAAGCCGTGCGCGACTTCCTCAAGGCGCGGCTGCGCCACGAGCCCCACGAGGTCTTCGCCTGCCTGTTCATGGACAACCGCCATCGGGTGCTGGCGTTCGAGATAC
Organism: Pseudomonas sp. DP-17; assembly: GCF_022380625.1. Taxonomy (NCBI): domain Bacteria; kingdom Pseudomonadati; phylum Pseudomonadota; class Gammaproteobacteria; order Pseudomonadales; family Pseudomonadaceae; genus Pseudomonas; species Pseudomonas sp. DP-17. Next base: position 345,199 of record NZ_JAKSXG010000013.1, on the reverse strand, counting down.
TGTTCCGCGGCTCCATCGACAGCGCCAGCGTCTATCCCCGGCAGATCGTCAAGCGCGCCCTGGCGCACAACGCCGCCGCGCTGATCCTCGCGCAGGACCTTATCGCAAGTAGCTTCGTTGACTTTTTTGATCGAAATTACCGTGGCGTGCCTCCGAATCTGGGCTGTAGGTCCTACATCTGGCCATGGTGATGGAGTCAACGGTGACACCGGATGCCGCGAGGCGCTTTCGCCAATGCCGTCAGCTCAGCAATTCATCCAGTTCTTGTATCACGCGTTTAAGTGTCCTCTCCCGGTCTTCCAGGGTGCCTTCCTTGATTAGGTAGGTGATGGCGAACAGCGTGGCTGGGTGAACGGCGAGCACGCTGCATAGATCCTCGATCTTCTCGATCGTTGGAGCGGTGGCTCCTCGCTCCAGCAAGCTCACGAAGGTACGGCTGCTAACCACAGAGAAATCCTCTTGAGTCAGCCCCCGTTTAATTCGTGCCAGTCGCAACGCTTTGCCGAATGCCTCTCTGACTTCCATTTTGTGATTCCACAAAAAGGAAGGATGAAGCGGCATTGAACAATATATGACTACAAAATATATTGTTCATTAACGTCTTCTCATTAAGGTTAGGAGGGTCCTGCTGTGTTCCTGACGAACCGCAAATCGGAATTTTTCGGCGGGCTACTTCGAGGCTCTAACGGGGACCAGCTCTGGTCTCTCGTGGAGCAGGACTTGATCCTGCCCTGGTTCTATCTCCAAATCGTTCGAGCGCATGGCAAGGCGTCGTACCGCAGCATGATGCTCATCCCTACCGTCCAAGAGCTCCAGGATTTCGTGGCGAAGATCGGCAAAAGGCTTTGGATTGAAGAGGCCTTGGTCGTAACCCCTGCTGCTGTGAATTCAGCGGGCCACTGGCTCATGGAGCCTCTGCTTGAAGTCAGTGAAGTTGTGGACAGGCGTGGCGAGATGACCGGATACCGCATCCGCGTAGAAGGAGGGCAGATCTATCTAACGGCGACGTCTGAACGCCCGGAGTTTTGCACTCCGGCAGCAATGGTGTTCGATGCCGAGGTTCATCTTCAGCGCGCTTCGTAATCTGCCTGCAGAACCCCTCGGCTTGGGAGCATTAGGAAGCTGCGGGGTGCTGTGTAGCTGGCGTGGAAGGCAATTTGATTCGAAATGACCGGGGCCTCTCTTGTGCAGCCGCATCAAAAAACTGTTCTGAGAACTGCCAATGTTCAAGAAAAAGTGGAAAGGAAAGTCACAACTCATTGCCGAGTACCAAGCTGAAGCTAGGCGCCTGGCCGGAAGCATGACGGAGTTCGAGGAGCGTCTTATCAGAGTCGGACTGTCGAAGGGGCGGGAGCTTGAGCCCGCCGGCAGGTTAGCCGGATCAGTGGGCGTCGAAGGAAATGTTCCGGACAAAAGCTAGGTACATGTCGGGTGCGTTTATCTGCCGAATCGACGATCCAAGACGGCCCATTTCGAGCCTTGTGCTTAGCTAGGTAGCTGCGTTTTGCCGGTTGAGACCTCTGATGCAATTGCGATCAGAGGTTTCAGGCCGCCACCCATTTTTGCTCCATTTTTTCTCTGAGATAGGTTGCCAACTCTTTATTTCTTCCATGCCCATCAAGCAAGTCGAGGTACTGGATGAATGGGCTGGCGAAGTAGGCGGGATACGCGGAATAGGACTCCCTAAACTGCAGGCTGGTGCCTCCACGCTCGACGATCGTGACGTTGCTGCCTTTTGACGCGGGCTTCATTTTTAAGGCCAGCCTCAGAATTTCTGCATACCCCGGTGGAACGATGATTTCAGCGGAATTAACACTGGTGAGTAAGGGGGCATAGATATTGGCTGCCGCTGCTCCAGTAAAAGCCCAAGGAAAGTCCACTCCAGACTCCGTCACTAGGTAGGCAAGCTGATCGATCAACAGATGAGGATTTTCGACGAAGACGTAACCGCGGCATCTGTTTACGCTTCTCTTTTGCCAATCTGCAGCCCAGTCGTCGAGGAGCTGTCCTGGTTGAATGAGTCTGCGCCGCTTGGTTCTGCTGGCTCCTTGGGCTTCGCACCACATTCGGCGCTCTAGCTCCTGTAGAACAACAGAGCAGGTGTAGGTGGAGGTCTGTGATAGCTCTGCGAGGTCCGCACCTGCCATCCACTGAAAGGCGTTCCTGAGCAGTCCATGTACTGCCCCTTCTCGGGCTTCTGTGAATAAGTCAGTAGCCTGTGCTCGGGGTGGAAATTTCGCTGGGCGCTCGATGTTGACGAACATTTTTTTCATGCGCAGAAAAAGACTGCCGCTGCGCTCAAAGAAGGCGTAGCCGTTATCTTTGAGTATCGACTTCGCACCAGGGCTGAGGTGATCCGCTGCGACCAGCTTGATGAGAGCTCCTGGCTTTGCTTTTTCGCGGCGTAGTGCCAGTCCATCGAGGTGCCACATCACTCCAGGGATATCCCGTGGATAGGCGGTTCGAATGACCTCTATCGCCACGAATACAGGTTCTCCGTCCCAGTCGAACTTGAGCAAGCCATCAAGTCGCCCTGAGGGGGTGATCGTCGATCTGGTGGCTACTCGGACATCTCTGTCGATAGCCTCTGTCAGGGCCTGCCTGACCAGGCCAAGCATCTCTTGCTCGAAGGGGGATTGCTGGAGCTTGTCCGAGGAATGCGCCATCGCAGAAGCGGTTACCCTGGTTGATTGGCTGGCCAGAAGGCCAGGATAAGTTAGCTAAAATCGTATGATTAGCTGTACAGCTAATCAGCGAAGAATAGCTAATCAAAGCGAGATAGAAATCTGCAGACTCACAGCGCATCAGATGCCTACTCTTGCTATCCCGTCTCCCCCTTAGGCATAGTGAACTCGCAGTAGCTCTGTTTGCGTCAAAGTGCTGACGCTAAGAGAATGGCGAAGGCTAGATTCACTCGCAGCGTTACTGATTAAGGAAAAATAAAAGGAGACCGCAAGGATGCCGTTCGCTATCAACCCCGCACTCGCAGCACCCGCCCCTCGCGTCCTTGTCCTTATTTTTCAGTTTCCTTGGCCCGCCTCCGCCAACGACTTCGGCTGCATTTAAATTGCTAGCCGTATTGGCCGGAAAGAGCTGAAATCAACTGAATCATAACAGCCAAGCCAGGGCGTTACACTAAATGCAAGGAAGGCTTATGACGGCTTTTGAATTAATCGCAGCCCTTCAGGCTCGTGACATTTCGTTTATTAGCTTTCGAAATGCACTGAAAGCAAATGAATTGCCAGTGTCTACTGGCTGGGCCGCCACGGTAAAAAAGCTAGAGCCGTATGCTAAAGACCCGGCCAAGAAAGATGAGTTTCGGGATACAATCCAGACCATCCACGACGAGCTCACGCTCTACACCGATAAAGCAGTTGTAATCTACGATCTTGGCAAGTCTCTGGCTGCGGACTTGCTTATCGCTCTATCCGCAGACTTTATTGACTCCGAGTCGCCATATCTCGAGTCCTTCCCAGTACCACTCTCTCGCGATGAGCTTCTGGAAGCGCCACTTGAAGTGACCTGCGTTGATCAATGGGACTTTGAGGGAGGCTCTAACTTCATTTTCTGCTCTCGCCAAAATCTTACCGAACGTGCAGAACTCCCAGCAGAGCTGATGGACGAGGAGGCTCGGGAGAATTACGGAAGTTTCGATGAGCTAATCGGCATACGTCGGACTCCTGTCCAGCTCTTTGACTCTGTCTCTATCTCTAAAGTCCATAATACGCTTGAAATCAGGGTAGATGGCATCAAGAAATTCAATAGCGATGATGTGCAAAAAAGGCTTCATCGCATAAGGCTGGTAATTCAGAACAAATACAAGGAAGTATTTTCGAGCAAGTTGCAGTGGCCGGCCCCCGTCAATTTCTATGACGCACTCGACAGGCTCTATGCTGATAAAGATGGAATAGTGGGTGAGCTCGGTCACCTGACTGACGCCTCAGGAATGTACCACGAAAGGATGCGCCACAAGACCATGGACGTTCGATCCGATCCTTACCACAACGGTGGCGCCGATGCGGTTAAAGGGTTGAATATTCACCAGATTTCCAAGCACTGGCTGTCCCCCTCAGGATATGGGCATCCCGAAGTAAGCATTCCGTCGAATTTTATTGTCGCCAGCGAGTCAGAACCCGCCGTTAATATCATTCATGTGCTAAACTGCGCATCCGAAGATGATTATAACTTCGTGCTAAACAAGGTTCTGTAATTGTGGACAAGGCGTACTTACTCGAGTTAATTGCTGATGATTGCGGCGGGCAGCCAATTGCCGACGCATCCGCAATTATCGTCGAATTCCTGTACGCCACCCCCTCTGTGAAGCACCTCACCTTTTCTAGAATCTGTAAGATTCTTGAGACGCACGACCCAGGTTTTGTACTGCGTGTAATTCAGTATCTTTCTGGTGCGAGATTGCAAGCTCTAGAAGTTAAATATGAGCTCATCATTGGGGATGAAACGATTCTGCTAGAGGATGAATACCTAGAGCAGATGCATGCAGAAGGTGTTCTGTACAATCCAGAGACTGGCGAGCCCGTCCCTGATTTCAAAAGTAAAGTCTATCCATTTTTCGCTCCAGGGAAGGCCATTCTAGGAGATGTTGCGTAATGGCTACTGAGCTTAAAGACTTTACTCTTGAAGATCTTGAGAAGCTATCCGGGTATATTCCGGAGCTCGCCAACTTTCCTCGTCGCTTGCTCGCAACTACATATCAAGATTTTGTCGATGTCTTGTATGAAGATCTGGAGTCAATTATCGCTGAAATGCAGCTCAATCCTGAGTTGATGAAGGACGATGGAGAGGATCGTATCTCGTTAGAGCTGAAGCGTACTCTTAATGTATTAGGCTACAAGGCCACCCACGATGAGAAAATCGGCGGTCACTCTGACATTGCGGTGAGACACCGCAGGAATTTTCTGTGGATCGGCGAAGCAAAGATTCATAGCGGCTACGACTATTTATTCCAAGGATTTCAACAGCTTTGTACTAGATACTCGACTGGGGATGAAGGGCAAGATTGCGGCGGCCTGCTAATTTATATCAAGACTAACAATGCTGCAGATGTCATCAAAAACTGGCGAGCAGATCTGCAAGGTCGGGGCCTTCAAGATTACTCTGACTATGACAACGCAACTCGCAGCACATTCGTCTTCAATTCGATACACAAACATGATCGTTCAGGAACACCCTTCAACGTTCGACACATTGGTGTGATTCTTGGGTTTGAACCGAAGGACAAAGATGTTCGGCAGAAGAAAAAGAAGGTAGCTGACGCGACAGCAAAGCCTGTGAAAGAACGTAAGCCACGCGCCCCTAGGAAGGCGTCCGCAGCCTGAGATTGTATTCTTCTGCTTGTAGCCAGCCCTGCTTCTCTGCTTTAGAATTGAGAAACTTTATTATTCTTGATTTGGAGTGGTATATGTCCAGGCTTGCCGAATTCCGTGCAGCTGAAAAGGCTTTGGCCGATCAGTTGGCTTATCTTGAGTCTCTGAAGAATGATGCTGGCCTGAAGAAAGAGATTGAGTTCGAAGAGAAACTCAAGAGTCTCCTCAGTAGCTATGGCAAATCGCTTAAGGACATCATCGCGATTCTCGATCCTGACTGCCAGCGCGGCCTGCGTCCCCGCACCGTCAAACCTGGCCGTCGCGCTCGTGCGATCAAGGTCTACAAGAATCCACACACCAACGAGGTCGTTGAGACCAAGGGGGGGAATCACAAGGTTCTGAAGGCCTGGAAAGCAGAGTTTGGCAATGATGCTGTTGAGTCTTGGCTGCAGCCGTAAGCAGCCCCGAAGATCACTGCACTGGAAGCGCCGTTGGCCCTCTTGCCCTCGGCGCTTTTTCATTTGAGCCTTCCACTGATGCCTACGTACAAGCCCAGCAGCACTATCTGAATCACCTTAATACTGCTTGTAATTAATCTGGCATCTTTGAATTCGATCGGGCGCCTATTGCTGCACTTTATTTGAAGCCGTAGGAGACCCAGAAACCTGCACACGCCGAGGAGGCGACCGGCAGTAATCGGCCAGAAGCAGACATCAGGCATCGCAAGGCCGCCAGCCGGCGCAAAGAAAGGAGCAAGATCCCGACAGGCTGAGCAACCCTGCCAAAGAGAGGCATGTCGAGAAGAGGGAAATTTGAATCGTCGGCAGCGACGACTCAATAACTACCTGGAGACATGACATGAGTGACTTCATCCCCACCCCCAACGAAGTGGCAGGTAAAGTAATTCTGGTGACCGGCGCAGCCAGCGGTATCGGCAAGGCCATTACCGAGTTGCTGCATTCCCGTGGTGCGAAAGTAATCGCAGAGGACATCGACGCTTCCGTTAATGCACTTGAGCGCCCCGGCATTGTTCCCTTCGTCGCGGATATCACCGTCGACGGCTCTGCCGAGAAGGCGGTTGCCCTAGCCGTGGAGAAGTTCGGCAAGCTCGACGTTCTGGTCAATAACGCCGGACGCATTCTCTACAAGCCGATCGTCGAGATGACCCGTGAAGACTGGGTCTGGCAAATGGAAACGAACGTCACCGGTGCCTTCCTTCACTCCCGCGAAGCGATGAAGGAAATGATGAAACACAAATCCGGTGCGATCGTGAACATCGCCTCCTATGCCTCGTATTTCGCCTTCCCAGGCATCGCCGCCTATACCGCCTCCAAGGGTGCGCTGGCGCAGCTGACGCGCACCCAGGCGCTGGAAGCGATCGAACATGGCATCCGCGTCAATGCCATCGGCGTAGGCGATGTGGTGACCAATCTGCTGAACCACTTCATGGAAGACGGACGTGGTTTTCTGGCGGAGCACGGCAAGTCCGCGCCCATCCGCCGAGCCGCTGCGCCAGAAGAGATCGCCGAGATCGTGTCGTTCCTGGCCTCTGAGCGCGCCAGCTTCATCGTAGGATCGGTGGTCATGGCGGACGGCGGCATGAGCATCCCGGTGGGCTAATACGCCTCGATGCGCCGGGTGCAGGTTAGCCCTGAACCCGGCGTTTCTTTGTCCTTTCGACTATTCAACGGAGGCGCCATGAACGCACTTCGAAAGTCTGACTTTCCCCTGATCGACGTACGCCAACATCTGGAGACCGGACCTATCGTACTGGTCACCTCAGCCTGGAAAGGTGAAACCAATGTCATGACCCTGGGCTGGCACATGATGATGCAGTTTTCACCCGCTTTGGTCGGGTGCTACATCTGGACGGGAAACCATAGCTACGAGCTGATCCGAAGCAGCGGGCAATGCGTCATCAACGTGCCCACAGTGGAGCTGGTCGATCAGGTCGTCTCCGTGGGGAACAGCACAGGCACAGCCATCGATAAATTCTCCGCTTTTGCCCTGACCGCGGCCCCGGCAGAGCGGGTAAAGGCGCCGCAGATCAAAGAGTGCTACGCCAATTTCGAGTGCCAGTTGTTCGATGCCAACTTGATTGGCGAGTACGGCCTGTTCGTATGGGAGGTCGTGAAAGCGCACGTTGCGCTATCGGTGAAGAATCCAAAGACACTGCACTACAGAGGCAGGGGCCAGTTCATGGTTGCGGGAGAAATGCTGGATTTCCACGAAAGATTTCACCCCCAGAACCTTTGAAGCCCCGATCCTCATTTACGGTAATCGCTGGGTGTGACGCCAACTTCGCGCTTGAAAATCTGAGAAAAATGACTTGGGCTGCCATAGCCGACCTCCAGACCGATATCAATGATGTTCTGATCCGTTTCTAGGAGAAGCTGCCGGGCTCTGGCCATTCGCATTCGGATAAAGAACTGCGAGGGTGAATGCCCGGTAGCTTTCTTGAACAGTCGGCTGAAATGGTATTCGCTCATGCCGGCCTCCTCCGCCAGTGTCCCAAGACTGAACGGCGAACCCAGATTGGCTTCCATGGCAGACAAGACCCGCCGCAACTTGAAGGCGGGCAGCGCGTTGCGGTGTGCAATATCGTCCGCCGAGCTGTCCAGGTACTGTCGGGCAAGGTGGACGGCCAAACATTGGGCCAGCCCCTGGAGAAACAACGTACTGACAGCATCCCGACTCATCAGCTCCGCGCGGACTCGCTCCAGCAACAACGACAGCACCTCGTCACGGCCGCCCGATACCTCACGCAGGCGGACAGCACCGGACCCGCCGAGCACTTCCTGGACGGCTTTTTCAAGCAGTGGGATGCCGAGATAGAGGTGCATCACTTCGAATGCATCGGCGCCGGAGACCTGCCAGCGCATTTCGTACGGTTCTGCGGAGGACGTCAGGAAAAAGTCGCCTTTGGCCACATGGCTGGTTTCCCAGTTGCCGCCAAGGGTTCGCTCCTCCACGGCCGCAGTTCCTGAGATGACCCACACCAGCAACGGTTCGGCCACGGCAGGCACGATAAAGCTGTCCTGGTCACGCTCACGATTGAATATCTGAACCAGTACATCGCGCGCTGCTAGGCCGTCCGAGGTCGCCAGACGCTTACCACGAATGTACCCCTCCAGCCCCTCTGCAGAAGTCCGCTCAATCACGCTCATGCCAATTCACCTACCTGCAGTGCCATGCCAACATCTAGCATTCAGACCTTGCGAGCCGAAGCGGATTCAAAGCCGACGCCCGCACGAGGGCGGGCGATGGTTTAACAGAAGATCCCGTGAAAAGGCCGGAATTCTTGCATTCCGGCCTTCGCTTCAACGCTCTGGATAGAGCACCATCCCGGCGTGGTACAGCACGTTATCTCGGAACTCACCGTCGGCGGTGAAGCCGGTATCGTCGACGTACTCGATATGGTCCCCTTCTAGCCAGTACCGGCCCTGGTAGGCGCTTTGCTGCCGCCCCCTGGCCTCGTCGTAACGGCCGCCTGGCAACAGTTCATGGCGAATACGGCCGTCGGCTGTCACCCACATACCAACGTATTTGTCCTGGTCTCCATATGGCTGTGCCATGGCTTTCTCCTGCTCAGCGGCAATGACGATCAGAATGGGCTCGCGGTGGGACGCACGATCAGTTCGCTGACGTCCACATCCGCCGGCTGCTCGACGGCGTAGGCGATAGCGCGGGCAATGGCGGCGGCGGGAATGGCGATCTTGCGGAACTCGCGCATTTCCGCGCGCCCGCCTTCGTCGGAAATGCTGTCAGCCAGCTCGGACTCGGTAACACCGGGGGCGATGACGGTGACGCGAATGTCTCCACCCACCTCTTGGCGAAGCCCTTCAGAGATGGCACGTACGGCGTATTTCGTCGCGCAATACACGGCCGCGGTGGGGCTGACGGCATAGGCGCCGATCGAGGCGATGTTGATGATCTGCCCCGAGCGCTGTTGCTGCATCAACGGCAAGGTCGCTGCAATGCCATGGAGCACGCCGCGGATGTTCACGTCGATCATCTGGTTCCATTCATTGATCTTGAGCGCCTCCAGCTTGGAGAGCGGCATTACCCCGGCGTTATTCACCAGTACGTCCACACGGCCGTGAAGCTCCATGGCAAAGTCGATGAACGACTGCACGTCATCCAGGCGGGTAACATCCAGGGGGAGCACATCGGCAATGCCGCCGGCTGCGCGGATTTCATCCGCAAGGGACTCGAGCCGGTCGGTGCGACGAGCCCCCAGGACGACCCGTGCGCCTTTGCTCGCCAGAAGGCGAGCGGTTGCCTCGCCAATGCCGCTGCTGGCCCCGGTAATGACGACGACTTTCTGTTCGATGTTGTTCATCTTCACCACTCCTGTTTCTGCTTCAGAGGTTCCTGCTGTTCGGCAGGTGTTGAAGCGAGATTAAGAAGTCGTGCCGAGGTACCGTTAAACGATTACTACGGAGCTTTTGCACAATGCTCTGCGTGGTGGGTGCTAATTTTGGCGGGTGTGGCCGACTCACATCCTGGGGTATGCGGGATGGTACGGACCACCGCCGGCACAAGCGCCGATCAATTGCATCGCACATTGATAGGAGGAACCGCGCTACCAAGCGCCCGGTAATCGAAATATGCTCTCGCGCAGCCCATCATCGGAGTGACCAAGTTGAACGACCTGGACATGGAAATTGCCCGCCGCAGGGCAGAGCTGGCCGAAACGATGCAGCGCTTCGCCCCCGAGTACGGCGTCTACCCAACGCCGATCGCTCCGCTTCATTTCATACGCAGCGATGCTCCAACCGATACGATCCACACAGTCCACAAACCAGGTTTGTGCATCATTGCTCAAGGCCGAAAGGAAGTGCGGCTGTGGAACGAGAGCTATGTCTACGATCCACTGAACTACCTAGTCGTATCGGTCACCCTGCCGCTGGCAGGCCAAGTCATCGAGGCATCTCCGGAACACCCCTACCTGTGTATTCGACTGGACATTGACCCTGCCGAAATTGCCCAGCTCATTGCCGAAACCAGTCCTATCGGGGTTCCCGGCAACGGAGCAAACCGGGGGCTCTACCTCGACAAGATCGACACCTCGCTATTGGACGCCATGCTGCGTCTGGTCCGACTTCTCGATACGCCATCCGACATCCCAGCTTTGGCCCCTCTGGCACTTCGGGAAATTTTCTACCGTCTGCTCAAGGGCCAACAGGGCCAACGGCTGCATGAGATCGCGATCGCGGACAGCCAGACCCACCGGGTGACCCGAGCGATCGAATGGCTGAACCGGCATTACTCACAGCCTCTGCAGATCAAAGAGCTCGCTAGCCACGTGAATCTCAGCCCCTCGACCCTTCATCATCGTTTTAAGTCCGTGACCGCCATGAGCCCCCTGCAGTACCAGAAACAGCTGCGGTTACAGGAAGCACGACGCCTGATGATTTCTGAGGGGCTGGACGTTTCCACGGCGGGCTACCGGGTGGGTTACGAGAGTCTTTCGCAGTTCAGTCGAGAATACAGCCGGATGTTTGGCGCAGCGCCAAGCAGAGACATCGCGAAAATTCGCTCGACGGCATAACCGATATCGTCCACTAAAAACCGAGCAATGCGGCTTGGAAGAAGGGCTTTCGTTTTCCGTCAGACATTCCTGATGTGAGGGCTTCAACTGCATCGTCTACCGGGTAGCTCGCAGGTAAGCGGAACATCTCGGTTGATGCTGGATTAGACAGATTCTGCCTGGCAAGCCACCCCGCTTCCGGCCTGAAGCGAAACCCCCGCCACAACTGAATCTGGGTCTCTACCTCAACCGGAAACGGTCCATCAATAGGCAGCTATCGGCCAATAGCGGACTGTCGGCATCGCTATCACTAGTTACTGAAGATCAGCACAAAGCAACTACCTGATACAGCATTGCAATCACTTGGCCGCAAGCGCCTCGGGCGCTTTCCAGCCACCGCCCAACGCTTTGAATGCCGCGACGCCAGCGAGGGCCGACTCGGTTTGCGCCTGGGCTCGGGCATCTGTAGCACGCAGCAGATTTTCATCGGCCTGCAACACTTCGATCAGGCTGACGACACCCTGCTGGTAAGCCTCGAACGATGCCTGCCGCGCGCGGCTGAGCGAGTCCACGCCCTGCTCCAGCACACGGGCCTGCTGCTCACGCTTGACCAGTGCCGAGAAGGCATTTTCCACGTCCTCGGTAGCGCGCAGCGCGGCGAGGCGGTAGGCCGCCAGTTGCTCGGCTTCCTGCCCTTTGGCCAGGTCGATCTGGGCATCGATACGGCCGAAGTCGAACAGGCGCCAACGCAGCCCCAGCACACCACTCATCTGGCTGGCGCCGCTACTGAACAGGTTGCCATCGGACACCGACGTGGCACTGCCGATCAGCCCACTCAGCGAAAACTTCGGGTAGTACTCGGCAATGGCCGCACCAATGCGGGCGTTCGAAGCAGCCAGGCGGCGCTCAGCGACGATCAGGTCGGGCCGGCGACGCAGCAGGTCGCCAGGCGTACCGCTCGCAGCGATCTGCGGTGTCACCGGAATGGCCTCACTCCCGGCCAGCTCGGCGCGATGCGTGCCAGGTTGCGCACCGAGTAGCACGTCGAGAGCGTTCATCGCAGCATCCAAGCCGGCCTCCAGCACCGGCACCGAGGCGCTTACCTGAGCCAGTGCGCCGCGGGCCTGATGCACCTGCAATTCGGCAGCCAGCCCCTGGCCTTGCAGTAACTCGATGGTGGCCACCAGCTCCTGTTGCGTCTTCACCTGCTGACGCGCCACGGCTATACGGGTTTGCAGGCCGCGAATGCTGATGTAGGTGTCGGCGGTCTGCGCTGCGATGGCGAGTCGCGTAGCAGTGGCTCCCGCTTGCGAGGCTTGGTATTGCGCAAGTGCCGCCTCGCGATCACGACGCAGACCACCGAAGACATCCAGTTCCCAACTGGCGCCGAGGTTGGTTTCGTAGCTGTTGCCATAGCGGTCGAACCCTGGCGTGGAATCGAGTACCTGGCCCAACGGCGTCTCCACCGATTGGTAGGCGCGCGCTGCCTGGCCGTTGACGGAGCCGGACGGCAACAGTGCCGCATTGGCCGCACCCAGGCCGGCGTGGGCTTGGGCGATACGTGCGGTGGCTTGGGCCAGATCCAGGTTCTGCTGCAGGGCGAGCGTTACCAAGCGAGTCAGTTGTGGGTCGCCGAAGCCTGCCCACCAATCGACCAAGTAGGCCGTAGAGCTCACAGGCCGTTGCTCGACCGTGTTCTGTCCCAGGAAGCGCTCGGACAGGGATATCTCCGGACGCTGGTAATCGGGGCCAACCGCGCAGCCTGCCACCAGGCCGGTGCTGATCAGTACAACGAGGAGTCGCTTCGACGGCATGGGATGTTCTTCCAGGGCAAGGGAGGAGACTGCAGAAACTGTGACCATAATACATTTTGGTCACTAATTGTCTATCACCCTGCCGCTCTGTAGGCTATCCCCCATGAACAAGACCCCCTCCCCCAAAGTTGCAGCACGTGGTCCGGTGGATCACGAGGTGCGTGATCAGATCGTGGCAGCGGCGACCGAGCACTTCCGCCTGTATGGCTACGAGAAGACCACGGTTTCCGACTTGGCCAAGGCCATCGGTTTTTCCAAGGCCTATATCTACAAGTTCTTCGAGTCCAAGCAGGCCATCGGCGAGATGATCTGCGCGAACTGCCTGCAGCAGATACAGACCGAGGTGAATGCTGCCATCGATGAGGTGGACAGCCCGCCGGAGAAGCTGCGGCGCATGCTCAAGGCATTGGTGGAAGCTTGCCTGCGGCTGTTCTTCCAGGATCGCAAACTCTACGAAATCGCCGCCTCCGCCGCCTCCGGGCGCTGGCCGGCAACCCTGCTCTACGAAGGCTTCATCGAGCAGACCCTTCGCGAGATCCTGCAGCAGGGCCGGCAGAGCGGCGACTTCGAGCGCAAGACGCCACTGGACGAAACCACCCGCGCGATCCACCTGATCATGCGCCCCTATTTCAACCCGCTGCTGCTCCAGTACGGGCTCGAAACCACCGATGAAGCGCCGGCCCTGCTGTCCAGCCTGGTGTTGCGCAGTCTGTCACCCTGATTAGTGACTATTGACTAAATTGGTCACGCGAATCAAAGTGAGGCTCCCTACGACTTCGCAACGGGTTCCTCATGCGCCGGCGCAACCTCCTTCTGTCCACTCTGGTCGGCGTGATGCCGTTCGTGCTGGTCGCCTGCAGCGACCAGACGCCCCCCGATCCCCGCACTGACGCGCCACTGGTCCGCGTCACCACCATCCAGTCGGCAACCGCTACATCGCGCGCCTTCACCGGCATCGTCGCGGCCAGGGTGCAGAGCGATCTGGGTTTCCGCGTGTCCGGCAAGGTGTTGCAACGCCTGGTCGATACCGGCCAGACCGTCAAGCGTGGCCAGGTTCTGCTGCGTCTCGATCCAGTCGATCTGCAACTCGCTGCCCATGCGCAGCGCGAGGCGGTGGCCGCAGCGCGGGCACGGGCTCAGCAGGCCAGCGATGACGAGGCTCGTTACCGTGCGCTACGCGGGACTGGTGCCGTTTCCGCGTCCGCTTACGACCAGTACAAGGCAGCGGCGGATGCGGCTCGCGCGCAACTGAGTGCAGCCGAGGCCCAAGCCAAGGTTGCCGGTAACGCCACCCGCTACGCCGAACTGCTCGCCGATGCCGACGGCATCGTCATGGAAACCCTGGCCGAGCCAGGCCAGGTAGTCAGCGCCGGCCAGGCCGTGGTACGGCTTGCACATGCCGGTCCACGCGAAGCGCTGGTGCAACTGCCGGAAACCTTGCGCCCGGCAGTCGGCTCCAGTGCTGAGGCCAGGCTCTTCGGTAGGCAAGACATCAGCGTCGCCACCCGGCTGCGCCAGTTGTCGGATGTCGCCGACCGCCAGACCCGCACCTTCGAGGCGCGCTACGTGCTCGAAGGCGAGCTGGCCAACGCGCCGCTGGGCACCACCATCACCGTGCAAATCAGCGAGTCGCAAACCGTTTCACCAAGCGCAGTGCAGGTGCCCATCGCCGCGCTGTACGACGCCGGCAACGGGCCTGGCATCTGGATGATTCGCGGAGAGCCGACGCAGGTTGCATGGACGCCCGTCAGCGTTCAGTCGCTGGACGATGAGAGCGCCCGCATCAGCGGCGCGATCAAGCTAGGCGACCAGATCGTCGCCCTGGGCGCGCACCTGCTGCGCGACGGCCAAGCCGTTCGCCTGGCCGAGCCGGCCACCGTGGCGGCAACCGAGGAAGGCCAGCCATGAGCGAAGGTCGTTTCAACCTCTCCGCACTCGCCGTGCGCGAGCGCTCCGTCACCCTGTTCCTGGTCTGCCTGATCTCCCTGGCGGGGCTGGTCGCCTTCTTCAAGCTCGGGCGGGCCGAAGACCCGGCCTTCACCATCAAGGTCATGACCATCGTCACCGCCTGGCCGGGCGCCACCGCCCAGGAAATGCAGGATCAGGTCGCCGAGAAGATCGAGAAGCGTCTGCAGGAGCTGCGCTGGTACGACCGCAGCGAAACCTATACCCGCCCGGGCCTGGCCTTCACCACCCTGTCGCTGCTCGACACCACACCGCCCTCGGAGGTGCCCGAGGAGTTCTACCAGGCGCGCAAGAAGATCAGTGACGAGGCCAAGACGCTGCCGGCCGGGGTGATCGGCCCGCTGGTCAACGATGAGTATTCGGACGTCACCTTCGCCCTGTTCGCACTCAAAGCCAGGGGCGAGCCGCAGCGCCACCTAGTGCGCGACGCCGAGACCCTGCGTCAGCGCCTGCTGCATGTACCCGGCGTGAAAAAGGTCAACATCATCGGCGAGCAAGCCGAGCGTATCTTCGTCGAGTTCTCCCACGAGCGCCTGGCCACCCTGGGTATCGGCCCTCAGGACGTGTTCGCCGCGCTCAACGGGCAGAACGCCCTGACCCCGGCCGGCTCCGTGGAAACCCGCGGCCCCGACGTGTTCCTGCGTCTGGACGGTGCCTTCGATGAGTTGCAGAAGATCCGCGACACTCCAATCATCGCCCAAGGCCGCACCCTGAAGCTTTCCGATGTCGCCACGGTCAAGCGCGGCTACGAAGACCCGGCCACTTTCCTGATTCGCAACGGCGGCGAACCGTCCCTGTTGCTCGGCATCATCATGCGTGAAGGCTGGAACGGGCTCGACCTGGGCAAGGCCTTGAACGACGAGGTGCAGCAGATCAATGCCGAACTGCCGCTGGGCATGAGCCTGAGCAAGGTCACCGACCAGGCCGTCAACATCAGCGCGTCCGTCGACGAGTTCATGATCAAGTTCTTCGTCGCGCTGCTGGTGGTCATGCTGGTGTGCTTCGTCAGCATGGGCTGGCGCGTCGGCGTGGTGGTCGCGGTGGCGGTGCCGCTGACCCTGGCGATGGTCTTCGTGGTGATGGCCGCCAGCGGCAAGAACTTCGACCGCATCACCCTGGGCTCGCTGATCCTCGCTCTCGGCCTGCTGGTGGACGATGCGATCATCGCCATCGAGATGATGGTGGTGAAGATGGAGGAAGGCTACGACCGCGTGCGAGCCTCCGCCTACGCCTGGAGCCACACAGCGGCGCCGATGCTCTCCGGCACCCTGGTCACTGCCGTCGGCTTCATGCCTAACGGCTTCGCCCGCTCCACGGCCGGCGAATACACCAGCAACATGTTCTGGATCGTCGGCATCGCGCTGATCGCTTCCTGGTTAGTCGCGGTGATCTTCACGCCATACTTCGGCGTCAAGCTGCTGCCCGCGATCAAGAAGGTCGAGGGCGGTCACGACGCCATCTACGACACCCCGCGCTACAACCGATTTCGGCGGATTCTGGGCAGGGTGATCGCCCACAAATGGCTGGTCGCAGGCTCCGTGGTCGGGCTGTTCGTGACGGCCGTACTCGGCATGGCGCTGGTCAAGAAACAGTTCTTTCCCATCTCCGACCGCCCCGAAGTGATGGTCGAAGTACAGATGCCTTATGGCACCTCGATCCTCCAGACCAGCGCTGCTGCGGAAAAAGTCGAAACCTGGCTGGCCCAACAGGCAGAGGCGAAGATCGTCACGGCCTACATCGGCCAGGGCGCACCGCGCTTCTTCATGGCCATGAGCCCGGAACTGCCGGATCCGTCGTTCGCCAAGATCGTCGTGCGTACCGACAACCCGGATGAGCGCGAGGCATTGAAGCATCGCCTGCGCAAGGCGATTGCCGAGGGGCTGGCCAGCGAGGCGCAGGTGCGTGTCAGTCAATTGGTGTTCGGACCCTACTCGCCGTATCCGGTGGCCTACCGGGTCACCGGCCCGGATCCACAGCGTCTGCGCGAAATAGCCGCCGAGGTACAGCAGGTGATGGATGCCAGCCCGCTGATGCGCACGGTCAATACCGACTGGGGCACCCGTGTCCCCACGCTGCACTTCAATCTGCAGCAGGATCGCCTGCAGGCGGTGGGGTTGACCTCCAGTACCGTCGCGCAGCAGCTGCAGTTTTTGCTTAGCGGCGTGCCCGTCACCGCCGTGCGCGAAGACATCCGCACGGTGCAGGTCATGGCCCGCGCTGCCGGCGATATCCGCTTCGACCCGGCGCGGGTGATGGACTTCACCCTGGCCGGTGCCAATGGCCAGCGCATTCCGCTGTCGCAGGTGGGTGAAGTGGAAGTGCGCATGGAAGAGCCGATCATGCGCTGGCGGGATCGTGTGCCGACTATCACCGTGCGTGGCGATATCGCCGAAGGCCTCCAACCGCCAGACGTGTCGGCCGCCATCAGCCAGCAGTTGCAACCTATCATCGACAGGCTGCCGAGCGGCTATCGCATCGAGCAAGCGGGCTCCATCGAAGAGTCGGGCAAAGCCAGCAAGGCCATGCTGCCGCTGTTCCCGATCATGCTGGCCGTCACGCTGGTCATCATCATCCTGCAGGTGCGCTCGATCGCCGCGATGATCATGGTCTTTCTCACCAGCCCGCTGGGGCTGATCGGTGTGGTGCCGACGCTGATCCTATTCCAGCAGCCGTTCGGCATCAACGCGCTGGTCGGGCTGATCGCGCTGTCCGGCATCCTCATGCGCAACACGCTGATCCTGATCGGGCAGATCCGCCAGAACGAGGCGGCGGGGCTCGATCCGTTCCGCGCCGTGGTCGAAGCCACCGTGCAACGTGCTCGGCCGGTGATCCTCACCGCGCTGGCGGCGATCCTGGCGTTCATCCCACTGACCCATTCGGTGTTCTGGGGCACGCTCGCCTACACCCTGATCGGCGGCACCTTCGCCGGCACCGTGCTGACCCTGGTGTTCCTGCCGGCCATGTACGCCATCTGGTTCGGCATCCGCCCTATCCCCCACGAACCACTCGCGCAGGCAAAACCTGCATGAACCGCCCCTTACTTGAGCGAGAGTAACTGCCATGTCCAATTCCCCAGTGGTCGTCATAACCGGCGTGTCATCAGGCATCGGTCGCACGGCGGCCGAACAGTTCGCCCGACGCGGCTGTCGCGTGTTCGGCAGCGTGCGCAACCCGGCCACCGCGCAGGCCATCCCCGGCGTCGAGCTGATTCAGCTGGATATCCGTGACGAAGACTCGATTCGCCACAGTATCGATCATGTGATCGCGGAGGCCGGGCGCATCGACGTACTGGTCAACAATGCCGGTACCACGTTGCTCGGAGCGACGGAGGAAACCGCCATCGACGAGGCCCAGGCGCTGTTCGACACCAATGTCTTCGGCACCCTGCGCGTCACCCAGGCGGTACTGCCACAGATGCGCAAGCAAGGCAGCGGGCGCATCGTCAACGTCAGTTCTGTGCTCGGCTTCCTACCGGCGCCCTACATGGGCCTGTACTCGGCCTCCAAACATGCCGTGGAAGGTTTGTCCGAGACCCTGGATCACGAGGTGCGGCGCTTCGGTATCCGCATCGCGCTGGTCGAACCTTCGTTCACCAAGACCAGCCTCGACCTCAACGCGCCACAGACCGCCCTGCACATCGCCGCCTACGACAGCGAGCGGGCAACCGTCTCCCAGGCCATCCAGATGAACGTGCAGAAGGCACCTTTGCCCGATGCGGTCGCCGCGACCATCGTCGAGGCTGCCCTGGGCGCGTGGAAAATGCGCCATACCCCCAAAGGCGAGGCCACCCTGCTCAGACGCCTGCGTCGCTTCATGCCGGCGGGCCCAGTCGATTCGGGCCTGCGCAAGACCTTCGGCCTCGGCTGATTAATGTCTTCACGTACGAGACCACACCATGCACAGAGAACACAGCACACGCATCGTCGTTACCGGCCTGGGCATCGTCAGCCCTCTGGGCTGTGGCAGCAAGACGGTATGGACACGCCTGCTGGCCGGCCACTCGGGCATCCGTACGTTACCGGTCGAGCTGAGCGAAGGCACCGGCAGCGCGGTTGGCGGGCAGGTGCCCGGCATTGCCGACGATCCAAAGGCCGGTTTCGATCCCGAGCGCTACATCCCCGCCAAGGAGCGCAAGAAGATGGATCGCTTCATCGAGTTCGCCCTGGTCGCTGCCGAGGAAGCCCTGACACAGGCCGGCTGGCGGCCGACGAACGAAGCGCAACGCCAGCGCACCGCGACAATTATTGCGTCAGGAGTCGGCGGCTTCGGCGCCATTGCAGAGGCCGTACGGATCACCGATCAACGCGGCCCACGGCGCCTTTCCCCTTTTACCGCACCATCGTTCCTGGCCAACATGGCGGCCGGCCAGGTCTCCATCCGGCATGGTTTCAAAGGGCCGCTCGGAGCACCGGTGACCGCTTGCGCCGCCGGCGCGCAGGCCATCGGCGACGCAGCCCGACTGATTCGTAGCGGTGAGGCCGATATCGCCTTGTGCGGCGGTACCGAAGCTGCCATCGATCGCGTCACGCTCGGCAGCTTCGCCGCGGCGCGGGCGCTGTCCAGCGGCTACAGTGATCGTCCTCACGAAGCATCACGCCCGTTCGATCGCGACCGCGACGGTTTCGTCATGGCCGAAGGCGCAGGGCTACTGGTGATCGAGTCGCTGGAACATGCCCTGGCAAGAGGCGCACAACCGCTGGCCGAGCTGATCGGCTACGGCACCAGTGCCGATGCCTATCACCTTACCGCCGGCCCTGAAGATGGCGACGGTGCCCGCCGCGCCATGCAACAGGCGTTACGCCAGACCGGTATCGGCCCCAGTGAAGTGCAACATATCAATGCCCACGCCACCTCAACGCCAGTGGGCGACCGTGGAGAGTTGGCTGCCATCCGCGCGGTGTTCGGCAGTGGATCGGGCGTGGCGATCACCTCGACCAAATCCAGCACGGGACATCTGCTTGGCGCTGCCGGTGGCGTCGAGGCCATCTTCACCGTGCTGGCCCTGCGTGATCAGGTCGTACCGCCGACGCTCAACCTCACCGCTCCCGATGAGACCGCTGAAGGCCTCGATCTGGTCGCTCTGACTGCCCGGCAAATGCCCCTACATTATGCCCTGTCGAATGGCTTCGGCTTTGGCGGCGTCAATGCCAGCCTGTTGTTCCGGCGCTGGAAGGTCTGAATATGGACCAGCCAACCGCCAAGGACTTGCGCCGTGACAAGCGTCGACAAGCCATGCTGCAGGCCGCGAGCGAGGTGTTCATGGTGCTCGGCTTCGACCATGCGAACATGCAGGCCATAGCCGATTCGGCTGGTGTGACCAAGGCAACGCTCTACGCCCATTTTAGCGACAAGGCACAGCTCTACCGCGCAGTGATCGAATATTGGCTGGAGCAACTTCCAGAGCCGAGACTGCCAATCCAGGCCCGAGGCGGACTGCGCGTCTGCCTGGAGAGAGCCGCACATGAGCTGCTGCTACAGAACCAACACACTGCCTCTCACGCCCTTACTCAAATGGTGTTGCGTTCGAACCGGATTGCACATAAACGCTGGCGGCAGCGCTTTCTGCCGTATCAGCGCTACCTGGCAAAGGCCCTGTCCCGCTGGGCTCGCTGCCCAGAGCCCGAGCAAGCAGCTATACAGTTCCTTCTGCTGGCGGTTGGCAGCCTAGACTGCAGCAGCCCCCTGGTAGTTAGCAAAGAGCGGCTAGATGCGGCTGTCGAAATGTTCGCTCAAGCCTACACAAAGGCCATTTAGACGTGCCTAAAGCACGGTCGCTATTAGTGCTCAGAGCGAAGACGAACTTCATTTTGTCGCTCTACTTGCGATATCAGCTCAGATTCTGACATTGGTTGGAGCGTCCGCTTATGGCCGGAAGCGGACAAATCCTGTCTAAGGAACGGCTGCATCAACCCGTTCGGCGTGCACGCCCGCTGTGCTGCGTTCATCCTGGCTGCGCCCCATTGTTGACGGTCTGCCGATGTTCGCCTGCACATTGACTCGCGGACTCTCATGCGAAGGTTCGTCGCTGGCATGGATCGTACCGGCCTGGGTGGCCACCGCAGCTGCGACGGCGACAGTCGGATTCATGCTGTCGACCATGGAGCTGGGAATGAGGATGGTGGTTCCGCGCTCCTTGGTGGTCTCGTAGATGATGTTCATTGCGCGCAACTGCAGGGCCGTAGGCTGACCGGCATAGATCGTGGCTGCTTCCACAAACCGTCCGGCGATTTCCGCTTCTGCTGAGCCCAGGATGATTCGCGCCTGCTTCTCGCGTTCAGCCTGCGCCTGGCGTGACATGGCGTCCTGCAATGCCACCGGGATGGCCACGTCGCGGATCTCCACCGAGCCGACGGTGACACCCCATTTCTGGGTCTTTTCACCAATCTCGCGGCACAACTGCTGATCGGAGCTGCTTCGATCGGATAGCAGCGCGGCCAGCATCGACGAACCGATCATTTCCCGCAGAGAGGTCTGTGCTACCCGGTCGATGGCCTGCCGGTAGTCGGTGATAGCCAGTGCCGCTTTGCGGGCGTCGTGCACGTGCCAGAAGATGATGGCGTCGACGTTCACCGGCACTGTATCGCGAGTCAGTGCCTGCTCGGCATTGAACGCCGTGGTCTGGATTCGCTCGTCGATCACAGCGACGACGCTGTCCAGGACCGGAATGATCATGAACAGTCCGGGCCCGCGCACGCCTTGCAGGTTACCTGCGCGCAACACGACGAATTTCTGCCAGGTATTGGCCATCTTGAGGGACAGCGAGACGACCAGTGCGCACACCAGCACAACGATGCCCACAACCGAGTGGCCAAGGTAGATGAGGACGGCACCGATGGCCGTCAGAACCGTGACGATGAAGAGGGTGATGGGGTTCATGGTGTCCTCCTGCATTCAAGCGCAACGCTCATTTGAAGATTGCGCCTGAGGCGTTCGTCTGTCTGTGCGCTAGACCACTGGAGCAATCCGCTGGGAAGGGGCCCGCGAGCACTGCCGGTATTTGTGAGGGGCTAAGCGCGCTTGCGTACCGACGCCAGGAGTTGCGACCTGCCATGGTTGCATTCCGTCAACACCGAGCTGGCCTGGCGTTTCGGTACGTCCTGGCGATCAGCAGTGATCGGCTCACCAGAGGTCGCCATGAAAAAACAACCGGGAACAGTTCCTGACAGCCCGTCGCCAGCCGGTGGGGGTGTCAGGCCCACACTGCCGGGCGGTGAATATGGCTCTCCCGCCGAGCGATATTCATTTCGAGATCGCGACAAGAAACAGCCGACGCTGCCGCCATCGGTTGATCCGGCTGAAGACCCATCACAGGCTCCGCACAAGTCTCCGGGCGATCCCTCGGAGGAGTAGTTCCCGCCGAGCGTGCGATGGCGCACGGAGGGCCATCCTGACGCTGTTGTCCGTCGGCTGCCCGAAGTCGGCCGCTGCGTCGTCATGTGCCAACTCAGACCAGGCTGATGTCCATGTGCGCACCGACTCCGGGCGCTCTTTCGATGACTTCGAAGGCGCGCAGGGTTTCGCGCGCCGAGTGGGTCTCGGCAAGCAGAACGACATTTCCTGGCAGGAGGGTGTACCCGAAGGGATGGTCGTCCTGGCTGAAGTTCGCCGAAGCGCCGATTGCCGCGCCCGCCAGCCCTCCCACGACAGCACCCCAGCCCAGCAATTCGAGCAGCGGCGAGCCGCCGAAGAGGCCTGCTCCGGCGTTCGTCATGGCGATTGCGAGCAGCGCACTGACCAGCAGGCCGAACAGCGCCCCGACGGCAACGCCCTTGATGACCTGCCTGAAGGGGCGCCGCTTCGCGCGCAGGCGCCCGGAGGGCACCAGTTCCTGGTTGTCGAATATGCGCACTCGATCCAGACGAATGCCTAACCCCAACAGGTCCTGTTTCGCGCAATCGGCCTGTGATCGTCGGGTGAACACACCTGAGACCTGATGGCAGTAGTGGGTCATGGTTGCTCTCCTGCAGCGCGACCTTTCGAACCAGTTTCCAGCATCCGCGAAGCCAAGGCGTCGGTCCGTCTGTTAACGCACGTACCGGTGCCCGTTATTGGGTGACCAGCGCAAGTGGGCTACCGCACCGACAACCTGGTGAAAGGTTGTCATTGTCGCTCCCTCCACACTCTGCAAGGTGCAGGAGTGGGAAGCGCGGCGAGGCGACCATGAACCAGACAGGCAAGCAAGGCCCCCATGGCGGGGCCGCTGAACCCAAGGGGAAGACTCATCCGCAAGGCAGACGCAACGAAGCGCCGCGTTTGCCGGGCTCAGATAACTACTCCAATCCGAAGACCAGAGCGGAAGCGGTACTCCAGCAATCGCTGGAGGTCGATTCTGCTGGAAATCCGACCTATCGACCGGAGAAGGGCACGAAGCCCGGCCGCGCCGGAGATGTTCATGACCAGTGATGCGCCATCGATGGATGACTACAGAAAACGCAGTGTGGCGGCGGGTCTGCGGCGCCAATGGCGGCATGCGGTGATTCTCTGCAGGAGGGCATGGCGTCAGCTGTCCATGACGACACACCCTGTGCCGCAGGCCAATCGCCAGATCAGGGTGAAAGAAACGCCGGTGGTTCGGCGCAGGCCGCGTCGTTGATCGTGCAGCTGCCGGTTACGATGGAGGTCACCAGAGCCGATGAACAGATTGTCACTGATCGCTGCCGGGAAAATGCTCGACACCTGGCTTCCGGGTTACTCATGCGCACTCTCTCGGTCCGCCATGGGCTCCATCAGCCTTCAGCTCATGTCCTTCCTGCAGAGGGAGGGGATTACGTTCGTGGGCATCGGCCAGCATTGCCTGCAAGGCGCGCAAGCGCTGAGAACGCTCAGTCAATGGTTGCAGGGAGAGCTGGCCCTCGTCTTCACCCCGCCTGCAGAGGAAGCACAGGTTCCGGCACGCAGAGTTACCGAGGATGAGAGCCTGGACTTCGAGTGTCAGTAGCCGTCGATTGCAATCAGGGCTCCTCCTCACCACCAGGCGTCCTTCGTTCCGGGAGCGCACGAAGAGTGCCCTCGAGCGTTGCGAGGTCCCATGGCTTGGCCAGGAACGTCGAGTTCTCGAGCGGCTTTCTGCGCTCCGGTCCATTGAGTCCCGAGGTGATCACGACGGGCGTCGAGGGACAGTGCTGCAGAGAGAGTCTGGCAACGTCGTAGCCGTCGAGCAGCCCGACCATCTGAATGTCGGTGATGATCAGATCCACCCGCGTGTCCGGCTGCTTCAGGTGCTCGATTCCATCTTCGGCGCTGGAGAAGGCGGTGACCTGCGCGTCGAGAAGATTGGCCAGGATCTGCGTCATCAGAATGCGGACGGTCAGCTCGTCCTCCAGCAGGAGGATGTGCGGTGAAATACTGCCCATGTCGTTGTCTTCCAGTCCAGGTTGCCAATGCTTGAAAGCTCCCGTGGGACAGGGAGCGCTCGGCTATGTGATCCTCTGCTGGTGTGCGGGCGCCCATCATGGCTTGCCTCCAGTATCCCCGGGCAAGCTCGGCGCCTGGTCTTCCGCACGGGCTGATGTGGCCGCGGTTTCCTTCGGCAACGTGGCCTCTATCTGATGCGGCGCCTCCACTCCCAGTTCCTCCAGCATGGGTAGCAACTCGGTGCAGAACTGCTGCAACTGGGTCTCGGAGAGCGCCGCAAAGCCATGGGCGAGGATGTAGCGGGCGATCACATCCTGCGGACTGTCCGGCGTGAACGCCGATTGCGCGATCAGATGGCGCAAGTCCTCGTAGAACCGTGCATTGATGTCGTTCGATTCCATGACAATCACCTCTTCAGCGGACTAGGGAATTGCCCTGAGACGTATCGGCGCTCGGGGGCTGGACGTGCATTCGATGCATGGAACGGAACCAGCGTTTCCTGTGGGGGAGGCAATGACACAGGCCATTGATTAGACGACCTGCCTTTCATTGGAATAGTGCGATAAGAATGATCAATGCGCCTGGCAGGCACCGAGCCGAGCCTCAGGCGGCCCTTAAGTGCGCAACCGCACCGACGTCGTAGTCCTGGTCTGCGAAGGTTGGACTCAGGCATGCCCCACTTCAGGAGCCTCCGGGTACCGACAGAGGGGGCTTTCTCTGTACGTGCCACCCTGGCGCTCGTGTCGACCTGCCAGGTTTCCGACGCACTTCCGGAGCATTGCCATGATGTCGCTCCATTTCCGGGCCTTGCGCCGCGGCCGATCGAAGCCTCCCTGGGACAGTCTGGTACCGGTTCGCGAAGAACTCTTCGGCATCGAACGGCTCGAACAGCACGCGCAGAGCCTGGCCCTGGCACAACAAGTGACGGATACGCCAAGGCGTGTACTGCCGTTGCATGTGCGCCTGGATGACAACGCCCTTGTCCTGCTGGCTGCCTACCGAGCCAGCGCTGTCGAGTTGGAAAGGGGCAATGGTTTGGTACCGGCTGCCGAGTGGCTGCTGGACAATTACCACATCGTCGAAGAACAGATCCGTGAGGTCCGCGACGACCTGCCGCCTAGCTACTACCGGCAGTTGCCCAAGCTCGCCGATGGACCGTTCGCCGGCTACCCGCGGGTCTTCGGCCTGGCCTGGGCCTTCGTGGCGCACACCGACAGCCACCTCGATGTGGAACTGCTGCAGCGCTTCATCCATGCCTACCAGCGAGTCCAGCCACTGACCATTGGCGAACTGTGGGCGGTGGCGATCACCCTGCGCATCGTCCTGATCGAGAACCTGCGGCGCCTGGCCGAGCAGATCAGCGCCGGCCGCATAGCCCGTGCCGATGCCGATGCCCTGGCCGAGCGCCTGCTCTCGCCAGGGCACGCTCGCTCGGCGCTGGAGGCGGATATCGCCGCGCGCTCGACCGGTCCGCTTTCCGAGGTGTTCTCAGCCCAACTGGCCAAACGCATGCGCGACCAGGACCCGCGCACGACACCGACACTTGGTTGGCTCGAAGAGCGCCTGCACGCACAGGGCGTCAGCGTCGAAGCGGCGGTCCAGCATGCGCAGCAGCGCCTGGGCGCCTCCAATGTCACAGTGCGCAATGTGATTACCAGCATGCGCCTGATCTCCGATATCGACTGGGCACAGCTTTTCGAGAGTGTCAGCCTGGTCGACGCGCGGCTGCGCGACGGCAGCAACTTCGCTGCCATGGACTTCCCCACTCGTAACCTCTATCGCAGCGCCATCGAACAGTTGGCGCGCGGCTCGTGCCTGGACGAGCTCCAGGTGGTCGATCACGCCCTGGAGGCTTGCCGTCTGTCTGTTGCCGAACATCCGGAAGGCGAAGACCCACGCCGTGAATCCGATCCCGGGTTTCATCTGATTGCTGAAGGCCGCCCGACGCTGGAGCGCGCCATCGGCTTCAGCCCGACGCTGCACCTGCGCCTGAATCGCTTCAGCGTGCGCCTGGGCATGGGCGGCTACATCGGTACCATCGGCCTGCTCAGCCTGGTGCTGCTGGGATTCGTATTCCATCTGCTGAATCAGCCTGCGCCCTCCTGGGGCTGGATGCTGGCCTTCCTGGCCTGCCTTTGCGTTCCGGTGACCGAAGTGGCCACGGCACTCATCAACCGCTTGGTGACCTGGAGCTTTGGCGCGATAACGCTGCCTGCGCTGGAACTCCTGGCCGGCGTGCCACAGGCGTTGCGCACCGTGGTGGCGGTGCCGACCTTGCTGACCACTGAGGCCGATC
The DNA here is from genome assembly GCF_022380625.1 of Pseudomonas sp. DP-17. Lineage (NCBI taxonomy): Bacteria > Pseudomonadati > Pseudomonadota > Gammaproteobacteria > Pseudomonadales > Pseudomonadaceae > Pseudomonas > Pseudomonas sp. DP-17. The sequence continues at coordinate 318,913 of NZ_JAKSXG010000013.1, read as the reverse complement.
TGCTGGAGCAGATCGAGCGGCTGGAGGTCCACCATCTCGCGGGTATCGGCGGTGACCTGACCTTCGTGCTGATTCTCGATGGCGTCGACGCGCCACAGGAGGTCCTGCCCAGTGATGCACCGCTGCTCGCTGTTGCGGCTGCGGCCATCGACCGCCTGAATCGGCATTACGTCCAGGGGCCCGGCGGCCAGCGCTTCTTCGTGCTGTTTCGCAGGCGCTGCTTCAACCCTGCCGAGGGCTGTTGGATGGGCTGGGAGCGCAAGCGCGGAAAGTTGCATGAACTGAACCGGCTGTTGCGCGGCGCCACCGATACCAGCTTCGTGGCGATTGCCGGAGAGCCGCCGCGAGTGCCGAGCGAGGTACGCTTGGTCATCACCCTCGACGCCGATACTCGCCTGCCCCGCGAGGCGGCCCTGCGCCTTATCGGCAAGATGGGCCACCCGCTGAACCAGCCGCGCTTCGATGCCCTGCAGCAGCGAGTGATCAACGGCCACGCGGTACTCCAGCCGCGGGTGACGCCATCGCTGCCGATGGGCGGGGAGGGCTCGTTGTACCAGCGCGTCTTTTCCGGCCCGGCAGGCATGGACCCCTACGCGGCGGCGGTGTCGGACGTTTATCAGGATCTGTTCGGTGAAGGCTCCTTCACCGGCAAGGGGATTTATGACGTCGATGCCTTCGAGCGCGCGATGGCCGGCCGGGTTGCGGACAATCGACTGCTCAGCCATGATCTCTTCGAAGGCATCTTCGCCCGCGCAGGGCTGGCGTCGGATGTCGAGGTCGTCGAAGAGTCGCCGTCGCGCTTTGATGTGGCGAGCAGGCGTATGCACCGCTGGACCCGCGGCGACTGGCAGCTATTGCCGTGGATGCTCGGCCACTGGCGCGGGCCGCAGGCGATGCCGTTGATCGGCCGCTGCAAGATGCTCGACAACCTGCGCCGGTCGCTGGTCGTGCCCTTCGCCCTGGCCAGCCTGCTGCTCTGCTGGTGGCTGCCATTGCCGCAGGCACTGCTGGCCGCGACGTTGGTCATTCTGACCCAGGCGATCCCGCCGTTACTGCCGATCTACTGCGCGTTGCTGCCAGCGCGCTCCGGTGTTCGATTACGCAGCCACTTCGCCATGCTCGGCGCCGACTTCCGTCGTGCGTTGCTGCAGATCCTGCTGTCGCTGGCCTTTCTGCCAAACGATGCCTCGAGCATGGTCGATGCCATCCTGCGCACGCTTTGGCGGATGTACGTCAGCCAGCGCAACCTGCTGGAGTGGACCACTGCCGCACAGTCCTCACGCAAGCCGCGCCCTGGCTGGCTCGGCAGCTATCGGCAGATGGCCGGCGGGACGGCCCTCGCCGCATCGGCCGGCATCACCGGGTTGGCATTGCAGCCGGCGAACTGGTTGCTGATCCTGCCATTGACCCTGCTCTGGTTGAGCGCGCCTCTGCTCGCGTTCTACAGCAGCAGGCCCACGCAGCCGTCGCGTCGTTCGGGCCTGGAGGAGGATGACGCAACCGCACTGCGCCTGTGCGCACGGCGAACCTGGCGCTTCTTCGAGACCTTCGTCACGCCGGCGGACAATCTGCTGCCGCCGGACAACTTCCAGGAGCAGCCCAGGCCTGTGCTGGCTCACCGCACCTCGCCTACCAATATCGGCCTCTACCTGCTGTCCGCGGTGGCCGCTCGCGATTTCGGCTGGGCCGGCGGCCTGCAGACGCTTGAGCGCCTGGAAGGCACCCTGGCGGTGCTGGAGAAGCTGCCGCGCAGCCACGGCCATTTCTTCAACTGGTACGGAACCCGCGACCTGCGGGCCCTGGAACCGAGGTACCTGTCCTCGGTGGACAGCGGCAACCTGGCTGGGCACCTGATCGTGCTGGCCAACGCGTGCGAGGAGTGGCGCGCAAGCCCGCTGGTGGAGGAAGCCCGCCAGGGCCTGCTCGACACCCTGCACCTGGCACGGCAAGCCGTTGCAGCGCTGCCGCTGGCTGAAGATGTCGCGTTGCTGCAGGTGAAGGCCGACGTGCGGGAGATTCACCGGGCCCTCACCGGCCCACAGTCGCTCGACGCCTTGCTGCCCGCTCTCGGGCACCGCGCGGAAAAGGCCGTGCGGGGCGTCGCGGGCCTCGCGCCGGCTGGCGAGGAGGGCGGCGACCTGTCGTTCTGGTTCGACGCACTGCGCAGGGCCTTCGCCGAGCACAGCCGAGACCGACGGCATGGCCATGAAAAGGCATTGGGCCGACGCCTTCAGGCTCTGGCCGATACGGCGCGCCGGCTGGCACTGGAGATGGATTTCGGTTTCCTGCTCAACCAGGAGCGCAAGCTGCTGTCCATCGGCTATTGCGTGGACGACAACCGCCTGGACCCTAATTGCTACGACCTGCTGGCCTCCGAGGCGCGCCTGGCCAGCCTGTTCGCCATCGCCAAGGGCGACCTGCCGACCCGCCACTGGTTCCGCCTGGGCCGCACGGCCACGCCGGTGCCCGGTGGCTCGGCGCTGATCTCCTGGTCCGGCTCGATGTTCGAGTACCTGATGCCCTCGCTGGTCATGCGGGCGCCGGCCGGCAGCCTGCTGGAACAGACCAATCGCCTTGTCGTGGCGCGGCAGCAGGCCTACGGCGCCGCGCTGGGCATCCCCTGGGGCATCTCCGAATCGGCCTACAACGCCCGCGATCTGGAATTCACCTACCAGTATTCGAACTTCGGCGTGCCGGGTCTTGGTCTCAAACGCGGGTTGGCCGAGAACGTTGTCATAGCGCCCTATGCCACGGCGCTGGCGACCATGGTCGATGCGCAAGGGGCGCAGCGCAATTTCGATCACTTGACAGCCGTCGGTGCGCTCGGCCGCTATGGCTTCTACGAGGCTCTGGACTTCACCCGCTCACGCCTGCAGGACGGGGAAAGCGTCGCCATCGTCTGCAGTTTCATGGCCCACCACCAGGGCATGAGCATCGTCGCCATCGCCAATACCCTGCAGCACGGGCGCATGCGCTGCCGCCTGCATCGCGAGCCGATGATCCAGGCCAGCGAACTGCTATTGCAGGAGCGCGTCCCGCGCGATGTGGCGCTGGGGCATCCCCGCGCCGAGGAAGTAACGGTAGCGCCCAGCGACACCATTGCCGATGCGTCCACGCTGCGCCGAGTCGATGCAATGCTCGATGGGCCGCCGATCACTCATCTGCTGTCCAACGGCCGCTACGCATTGATGCTGACTGCCAGCGGTGGCGGCTACAGCCGCTGGGGAGATATCGCAGTGACGCGCTGGCGCGAGGATGCCACCTGCGACGACTGGGGCAGTTTCATCTTCCTGCGCGACCTGCAGAGCGGCGCACTGTGGTCGGCCACGGCGCAGCCTGGCGGACAACCGCTGGAGAATGGCGAGGTACTGTTCGACGAGGACCACGCCGAGTTCATCCAGCGCGACGCCGCGCTGCTGACCAGCCTGGAAGTACTGGTGTCCGGAGAGGACGATGGCGAGGTGCGGCGGGTGTCGCTGACCAACCATGGTCGCCGTGCACGCGAAATCGAACTGACTTCCTATGCCGAAGTGGTGCTGGCAACGCCGGCAGCCGATGGCGCGCATCCGGTGTTCTCGCGGATGTTCGTACAGACAGAATACCTTGCCGAGTTCGGCGCCCTGGTCGCCACGCGACGCCTGCGCTCGCCGGACGATCCGTCGATCTGGGCAGCCCATTTCGCAGTGGTCGAGGGCGAGGTGATCGGCGAGACGCAGTATGAGTCCGACCGCGCCCGCTTCCTCGGCCGTGGCCGAACCCTGCGGGAGGCGCAGGCAGTTCTGGGCCACCGTGCCCTGGGCAACTCCCAGGGCAGCGTGCTCGATCCGATTTTCTCCCTCCGCCTGCGCCTGCGGGTGGCACCCGGCAAGGTTGCACGGGTGGCATTCTGGACACTGGTAGCCAGTACCCGGGAAGCCTTGCTTGACCTGATCGACAAACACCATGAACGCAACGCTTTCGAACGCGCCAAGACCCTAGCCTGGACCCAGGCCCAGGTGGAATTGCGCGACCTGGGCATCGATGCCGAGGAGGCCGCCGATTTCCAGCGCCTGGCGGCGCCGATTCTCTATGCGGATTATCGCTGGAGGGCACCGCAGGAAGCCCTCCGGCGCGGCGCAGGGCGCCAGTCCGGGCTCTGGCCGCTGGCGATTTCCGGAGATTTGCCGATCGTCCTGTTGCGCATCGACGAAATCGACGATTTGTCGCTGCTGCGGCAGCTCCTGCGCGCCCGCGAGTACTGGCGGATGAAGGGCCTGGACGTTGACCTGGTGATCGTCAACGAACGAGCCTCGTCCTATGTCCAGGATCTGCAGACCGCCATCGAAACCGCCGTACGCAGCAGCCCCTCGCGTCAACGCAGCGAGGGCCAGGCCTCGCGCGGCGCCGTGTACACCTTGCGCGCCGACCTGATGACCGTGGAGGCGCGGGAACTGCTGAACGCCGTGGCGCGGGTCAACCTGCTGGCGCGCCGCGGCCCCATCGCTGCCCACCTGGGGCGTCTGCCGCCGGCCAAGCCGCAGCCGTCTGCCGCCCGGCATGCACCGGCGGCCTTGCCGCTGCTGCCCGCGACCGAGGTAACGAGCAGTGATGAGCTGCTGGAATTTTTCAACGGGCTGGGCGGCTTTGCGCTGGGCGGGCGCGAGTACCACATCGTTCTGAACAATGGCCACACGACCCCGGCGCCGTGGATCAATGTGATCGCCAATCCAGCGTTCGGCTTCCAGGTCTCGGCGGAAGGCAGCGGCTACACCTGGGCAGGCAACAGCCGGGACAATCAGCTCAGCCCCTGGTCCAACGACCCGGTCATCGATCCTGCAGGTGAGGCTTTCTACCTGCGCGACGAAGACAGCATGGCATTGTGGGGCGTTACCGCCCGGCCGATCCGCGACGCAGGCTTGTACCGCGCCGCCCATGGTTTCGGCTACAGTCGGTTCAGCCACACAGCCCACGGTATCGAGGCGCAGCTGCTGCAGTACGTGCCGCTGGATGACCCGCTGAAGATATCGCGGCTCACACTGCGCAATGCCTCCGGCCGGCCGCGCCGGCTATCGGTGACGGCTTACGTGGAATGGGTACTGGGTACCGCGCGCGGAGCCTGCGCCCCTTTCATCCTGACTGGGGTGGATGTCGACAGCGGCGCGCTACTGGCACGTAACCCGTGGAGCATCGCTTATTCTGAGCGGCTGGCTTTCGCCGACCTGGGCGGGCGGCAGAGCAGCTGGACCGCCGATCGCGGCGAATTCATCGGCCCTGCCGGTAGCCTGTCGGCTCCTCGGGCTCTGCTCGGCGCCGCGGCGTTGTCGGGCGCCACCGGCGCTGGCTTCGATCCTTGCGCTGCCCTGCAATGCATCGTCGAGCTGGGTGTCGGCGAGTCCGTGGAAGTGCTGGCGTTGCTGGGGCAAGCCGGATCGGACGAAGAGGTTCGTGGTCTCGTGGAGCGATATCGCAGCATCGATCTCGATGCGGTATTGGCCGATGTGACGCGGTACTGGCAGCAGCGGCTGGGCGCAGTCCAGGTGCGCACGCCTGATCGCGCCATGGACCTGATGCTCAACGGCTGGTTGCTCTACCAGACGCTGGCGTGCCGCATCCATTCCCGTTCGGCGTTCTACCAGGCCAGCGGTGCTTATGGTTTCCGTGACCAGTTGCAGGATGGTCTGGCGCTGTCTTTCGCCTGCCCAGAGCTGACCCGCCATCACCTGCTGCGGGCCGCCGGGCGCCAGTTCGTCGAGGGCGATGTGCAGCACTGGTGGCTGGAACAGACGGGGCAGGGAGTGCGCACGCGAATCTCCGATGACCGGGTCTGGTTGGCCTATGCCTGTGCCAGCTATATCGAGTCATCCGCGGACCTTGCGGTGCTCGACGAAATGCTGCCTTTCCTCGAAGGGCCACAGCTGCATCCTGGCGAGAGCGATACGTTTTTCCAGCCGATGCTTGCGGAGGAGAGCGCTTCACTGTTCGAGCACTGCGCTCGGGGCCTGGACCAGTGCCTGGAGATGACCGGCGCCCACGGCCTGCCACTGATGGGGAGCGGAGACTGGAACGACGGAATGAACCGTGTGGGCGTCGGCGGGCAGGGCCAAAGTGTGTGGCTCGGCTGGTTGCTGTTGCATACCCTGGAGCGCTTCGGTGCTCTGGCCGAGGGGCGTGATGAGGTGCGGTGCGTGCGCTGGCGGAAACATTCGGCGGCGCTGCAGCTGGCCTTGGAGGAGCATGGCTGGGATGGCCAGTGGTATCGCCGAGCGACTTTCGACGACGGCACCTGGCTCGGCTCGGCGGCCAGCGACGAATGCCGGATCGATTCCATCGCCCAGTCCTGGGCGGTGCTCTGTGGCGGCGCGAATCCCGAGCGCGCAGCCACTGCCATGGCCTCGCTGGAGCGCTGGTTGATCCGTCAGGATGATGGGTTGGCCTTGCTGTTCACTCCACCCTTCGATCAATCGCCGCGCGATCCTGGCTACATCAAGGGATATCCGCCGGGCCTGCGCGAGAACGGCGGGCAATACAGTCATGCGGCGATGTGGAGCATCCTGGCGTTTGCCCGTCTCGGTGAGGGCGACAAGGCGGCCGGGCTGTTCTCCCTGCTCAACCCGATCAACCATGCACGTACCGCAACAGAGGTGGAGTGTTACAGGATCGAACCCTATGTCGTCGCGGCCGATGTCTATTCCGTTGAACCCCATGTCGGGCGTGGTGGCTGGAGCTGGTACACCGGCTCCGCTGGCTGGATGTACCGTGCGGGGGTGGAAGGGATTCTGGGGCTCCGGCGCGAGGGTGCAAGTCTGCTCATCGATCCGTGTATTCCGCTGGACTGGCCGGGGTTCGACGCCAGCGTGACGGTGGATAGTTGCCATTACAGCATCGTCGTGGCCTCGGCCGGGACGCACTGCCGCGGCATCCAGCGTGCGCTTCTGGATGGCCTTTCACTGGTCTGCGGCGAAAGCCCGGTGCGGGTGCCGCTGGCGGTTGGCGAGCATCGCCTCGAGCTGTTCCTGTAAACTCGTGTCACTCCGCCGCATGGCCTGGACGACGGGGAACGTAGGGTAGCAAGCGGTCGGTTTCCGCCTTCACCACCGCGTAACACTCGCAGCTCAATGCCTCCAGGCGCGGGCGGTCCAGCACGGTGATCCGCCCCCGGCTGTACTCGATCACACCTTGCTTCTGCAGTTTGCCGGCCGCTTCTGTGACGCCCTCTCGCCGTACACCGAGCATGTTGGCGATGAGCTCCTGGGTCATGATCAGCTTGTTGCCGGGCAGGCGATCGAGGGACAGCAGCAGCCAGCGGCAGAGTTGCTGGTCGATGGAGTGATGGCGGTTGCAGACTGCCGTCTGGGCCATCTGAGTGATCAATGCCTGGGTATAGCGGAGCAACAACATGAGCATGTCGCCGTGGCGACTGAACTCGTCCTTCATTCGTTGCCCCGCGAGCCGGTAAACGCTGCCGGCGCTTTGCACGATAGCGCGGCTGGGGGTGCTCTCGCCGCCCATGAAGACGGCTATACCGACCAGCCCCTCGTTACCGACCACGGATATCTCGGCCGATGCACCACTTTCCATCACGTACAAAAGCGAAATGATGGAGTCGGTGGGGAAGAACACGTAACGCATCGCATCACCGGGTTCGTAGATCACCTTGCCCAGATCCAGGCGTTGCAGCTCCAGATGGGGAAAAAGGCGTTCCTGAACCTCGCGGGGGAGTGCGGCCAGTAAATGGTTCTGCGCGGGGGAGGGAGTCTCTCGCATGGCGGCCTCCTCACGGGGCGTATCGCGACTATTCAAGCATACAATTTCAGGCCTTTGCCGGTGGTGCAAAGTTCCCTATCGCACAGACCGGGCTCCTATTTGCGCGCAACCTGGAGCTTGCGGCGGCGGATGCTGATCTGGCGCCTTGTACGACCCTGTCATCGCATCGTTCCAGAGTGGGCGTGAACATTGAAGATCGCGATTCCTGCGGTATTTACGAGGGCCATAACGGCATAGTCGCCGATGACCATTCCTGCCCCGGCCGGGCGCAGATAGGCTCATCGGGAGTGACAACTGCAACTCCGAGGATGAAGGCCTTGGCGGCCCTCCGGAAATCATGCTGGATTCGCAAAGTGGGCAAGTTGCGTGTGCCAATCTGTCGTTTGGCGGATTCACGGAGATGGGAGAAAAACGGTTTGCAGTTCCATGGAGTCTCTTGGGGCTGGATACGGCGAACAAACGCTTCGTGCTTGATGTGGACCAGGGCCGCCTCAGCAGCGCACCGGGGTTCGTCTGGCCGTGCCCCGCCTTTTTGTAAGATTGAAGCCGGTCAGGTGGTTTCTAATCAGCGGATTGGAAATATATTCGAGATTGACTGGGTATTGGCCCGCTTGAGTGAGTCCATGATCACGGCGACACATTCAAGTTGTTGTCTGATTCTGGCGAGATTCTCCCTATTCGTGGAGGATTCGGAACTGACTTCTTCTGCCGCAAGATCATTTATTGCCTGTGTCAGGCAACTGCTTGCAATATTAAGGCTTTGCCCAAATCGCTTTTCTTTCATGTCGAATCCCCGCTATTTCCCTGAGAGTCGCATGGCTTGATCCCAATGAGAGACCCCGCAGTTAGCGGGGTCTGGGGATTTCACAGTACTTTAACCTGCTCGGCCTGGTCACCTTTAGGGCCAACGCCCACCAGGAAGCTCACGCGCTGACCTTCATCCAGTGACTTGAAGCCTGGAGTGTCGATTTCTCGAAAATGGACGAATATATCCGGCCCCATCTCGGGGGTAATGAAGCCAAAACCTTTTACTGCGTTGAACCATTTTACGGTTCCATTCTGACGAATAGCCATGATGATCTCCACGGGAGTTGCTGCAGAGTGAAGTGGCCGAGGAGATGGGCGTCATGCATCAAGACGGAGCCGCTAAACACGGCAGAGGAATTAGATTATACAGCGAGCGGGGAGGTTTGCAGGGATTTTAAGATTAATTTTGATTATTCGGATGAATGGTCTGCCGGATGAGCATCGATATTATGTCTTTCATGAGTTTTTATTTGGTCTTTCTGTTTTTTGATTTAGAGGTTTTAATGGTCGCAGTTGCGGGGATGTTTCCCTAATGGGATTGAACTTGGTGGGAAAGATAGCCGATCCAGATTCATTCCAGTAAGTTGGGTGCATATGAACAAAGAATCCTCCCGTAGCGAGTCTGGCTGCAGCTTGGCATATGGCCGGCACCGGTCCACGGTGCCGGACTCTTTCAGTTGATTGCCGCGGGTAGCGTTACGCAGGCGGCCAGCACTCAGGCGGATGCATGGTCAAACCTCAGTCTGTTCCGCCATCGCCAGAGCGTCATCGACCTCGATACCCAAATACCTAACAGTACTCTCCAGCTTCGTATGGCCGAGCAACAACTGCACTGCTCTCAGGTTTTTCGTTCTGCGATAGATCAGCGATGCTTTGGTCCTACGAAGCGTGTGAGTTCCGTAGAGTGTGGGGTCGAGGCCGATTGTGGTTATCCAGGCTTTCACAATGCGGGCGTACTGCCTCGTGGAAATGTGAGCTGAAATTCGAGCACTACTGGGAAAAAGGAAATCGTCGTTACGACGGCAAGCTGTTCGGATCCAAGCTTCAACCGATGCTCGCGTCTGAGCAGTGATTTCGAACTGCACCGGTCGCTGGGTCTTCTGCTGCATCACGATCGCGCGCGTCGACACATGATCGCCGTGAGCTATGTCTCTGACGCGCAGCTTCGTTAAATCACAGGCTCGCAGCTTGCTGTCGATGGCGAGGTTGAACAGCGCCAGATCACGTTCCTTGTTTGCGATCTCAAGTCGCACTCTGATAGCCCAAATGTCCCCAAGTCGTAGCGGTGCTTTTTGGCTGACCAGTTTGCCCTTGTTCCAAGGTTCGCGAGCTTTCGTTGCGGGTGTGGCCATGATTTGTCCTCCACATGAGTGAAGGGCTAGGGTGCATCGCATGCGATCTTAGGGCCGCTTCCGACCCAGAGCGGACACTCGTGTGCGGCTCAGACCTGCCGTTACCGGGTAAATGCATTTGCTCTGCTTAGGCACGGCCGATATGGTCAGTCAATAACTGCGGAGTTCTATGATGCCAACCGATCCACTATGCCTCGTTTTTGTTCCCCCGTTGGTGGCATTGCTCACTGCTGCCGAGAGCAGAAAAGGCTCTCCGCTCACAGAAGACGAGGTTTGCACCATTCGCGATCAGGCGGCCTGCATCGCCGTTCCCTTCAGCACTGCGCTCGAGATGGAAGACAAACGCGGTTATGCGGATATTGTCGCCGAGGACTGTTGGAGCGAATGGAGAAAGCGACGCGCGCAGCAAGTCTGAGCCTAGTTGGGCCTCGTCCAAGGCCGCGCGGGTCTATGTTCGCTAATGGCCGTTTACTGCCCCTGACGAGAGGCCGCTGCCTTTCCATGATGGACTGGGCCGTAGGTCAATGAGGCAACGGGCGTAACCGGGGGTTACAACCTGTTTCCTGGGAGATGAGAGAAACGTCACGGAGTCAGCAGTCGTCACTGGTATCACCTAGGGTGCATGGGTATCTGTAGCAATGCCGGGCCCGATCAATTCGGGCTTCTGAGATGACAGCAGAATCAGAGAAAGCAAGGATGACAGGCCTATGAGATGGATCCTTCCTGCTCTTGCACCAATCATCGTTACTCAGTTCTACATACCTCACTCACGCGCGGATGAGCTGTCAGCTATCCGAGTTGCCGCAGAGAAAGGGGAGTGTGTCGTCGTTCATGAAGGGCAGGTGGAACCAGCTATTGCGCTGACCGCATCGTCCTATGACCTCCCTGGCTCGGACAAAAGGGAAGTATTGAAGTTGATAGATAAGTTTCGTGCTCATGGTTGCTCCATTGCACAGCCCGATAGCGAGGGAGCTTCTCCTATCAATGTCGCAGTGCTTACCGCTGAACCAGAATTGCTGCATTACCTGCTGGAAGCTGGCGGCGACCCTTCGGCCCGAATTACAGGCTCGCGTCCTTGGGCGAACGGAAAAAACAGCATTGAGTTCGCACAGCTTTTGTACAAAGTCGAACCCACTGAAAAGCGAAAGAAAGTGATCGAGATCCTGATCTCGAATTGAGTCAATCGGTACTAGAGTTGCTCATACAGCTGGTCTTTCACCGAAGGGGATTCTGAACGACTGAGCGTCCGCTTCTGGCCGGAAGCGGCCCTGAGGCTACGAGCGATGCACCCTAGTCCTTCACCCATGTGGAGGACAAATCATGGCCACACTCACATTGAAAGCTCGCGAACCTTGGAACAAGGGCAAACTGGTCGGCCAAAAAGCACCGCTGCGACTTCGGGACATTTGGGCTATCAGAGTGCGACTGGAGATCGCAAATAAGGATCGTGATCTGGCGCTGTTCAACCTTGCCATCGACAGCAAGCTTCGAGCCTGCGATTTAACGAAGCTGCGCGTCAGGGACATAGCTCATGGTGATCACGTGTCGACGCGCGCGATCGTGATGCAGCAGAAGACTCAGCGCCCGGTGCAGTTCGAAATCACCGCTCAGACGAGAGCATCAGTTGAAGCTTGGATCCGCGCAGCTCGCCGTCGTAACGACGATTTCCTTTTTCCCAGTCGTGCGCGATGTTCAGCTCACCTATCCACGAGACAGTACGCCCGCATTGTGAAAGCCTGGGTATCCACAATCGGTCTCGACTCCACGCTCTACGGGACTCATACGCTTCGTAGAACCAAAGCATCACTGATCTATCGCAGAACGAAAAACCTGAGAGCAGTGCAGTTGCTGCTCGGCCATACAAAGCTGGAGAGCACTGTTAGGTACTTGGGTATCGAGGTTGATGACGCTCTGGAGATGGCGGAGCAGACTGAGGCTTGATCATGCTCCCCTGTTGGCGCCGCGCCGCAAGCCGGCGCCTCTTTGAGGCCGCTAGCGGCCAGAAGCGGACATCCGCAAAGACAAGTTGAGCAGCAGGAGAATGTCGATTCAGGCTCGTCTCGCTGCCATCGCGTAGCGGTCTCATCCAAGCTCTCGGAGCGTCCCGACCTTACAAGAAACCGGTGCGCCAGCCACAAGGACATCATGACTTGGCTGATGCCCGGTTGCACATCGCGTAGCCGGGCATCTTTGACCTAGGTTTTGCCCTCGATTCGACTGAGACAATCCTGCCCGCTACGGAGATTGCGTTTCAGATCACCCACGTATCGAATCCATGGACCACCGCAGTACCTTACCATCAGGATCCCAATGAGTCGCAGCACGGTGGTCAGCGCAATCGGATGCGCCGAACAGACGTTCGCCTCCTCCTCCGGAATAGCCCACACCGTAGATAGAGAACCAATCCAGCATCGCCGCCGGGTTGGCACGGGTGCAGCCCGGCTGGTGTATGACCAGGAGCCACACAATTTCGCCCAACCTGCTCGGTATCTTCTGATAACGGCGAAAGCCCATCACTCTCACCGCGGTTCATTGCACCGCAGACAGCCATCCTAGAAGGCGTACTCCGCCCCCACACTCAGGCTGCGCCCGTTGCCACTGAGGAAGGTCGGCTGGCTGGCATCGGCACGGTTGCGGATCACGTAGCTGCTGGCGTAGGTCTTGTCCGCCAGGTTGTCGCCCTGCACGTAGACGCTCAGTCCTTCGCGGGCCTTATAGCTGGCCTTGAGCCCCCAGAGCGCGTAGGAATCCTGATAGTTGTTGCGGGTGTTGGCGTGGTCGGTCGGAGTGTCCTGCGGCAGCCAGCGCAGGTTCGGTCCGACGCTCCAAGGCCCGCGCCGGTAGAGCAGTTCCGCCGCCCAGAGCTGACGCGGCACGCCGGCGATCTGGTTGCCCTGGAACTCGCCGCCACGGAAACGGAAGTCGCTGAAGGTCCAGGCCACTCGGTAGGCCAGGTCGCCGCCGATGCTGGCCGAGGTCGGCAGCAGGCCGTTCAGCCCCGCTTCGACACCGCGGTGGCGGGTACGTGATCCATAGTTGTAGGTTCCCACCTTCACCCCGTAGGAGTCGCTGGTGGAGATCAGTTCGTCTTCCACGTCGCTCTGGTACAGCGTCAGGCTCCAGTCGGTCTGGGCGACGTGTCCGGTACCGCCGATCTCATACGTGGTAGCGCGTTGCACGTCGAGGTTAACCAGTTGCGCTTGTGCCGCCGCGGGGGCCACGGGAGAGACTTCGGCGGAAATGATTTCCCAGAATGTCGGCGCTTCGTGACTGCGGCTGATGTTGGCGTACCAGCGCAGGTCAGGGCTCGGCGTCCAGTTCAGGCCGATCTTCGGCGTTGCAAAGTTCCAGCCCTGATCGAGGTGACCGGCGCCGTCACGCGAGTCCGCATCGCGGCGGACATCGCTCCACTTCACCTCGGTGACCAGGGTCCAGTCCGGCGCCAGGTGCCAGTCCACGCCGAGCAGCAGATCCAGGTTTGACGCCTCCAGGCCGAAGTTGCCGAAGCGCTGCATGCGGCTGCCGTTCTGCGGATTGTTGGCATACAGCTCGCGCGTCATGTCGCTGTAGGACCAACTGGCGCCCAGGCGATAGCCGAACAGGCGCTGTTCGCCTTCGAAAAGCCATTGCGCGCCGAGAGTATCGCTGTCGGTCAGGGTGTGGCTGAGCGGGTCGGTGAAGTCGTCCCGGGTGTTCTGCCCGTAGACGCCGAAGCTCTGCTGCCAGCCCGCACCGCTCCACTGCGTACGGTTGGCCAGGCGCAGTTGTTGGGTGTCGCGGTGCGGATCGCGCTTGTAGATGTTCAGCAGGCGGTCCTGCGGGGTGTTGCCGTCGCCCAGCACGCTGCGTGGATCATCCTTCAAGCGCGCCTTGGTGATGACGTTGGGGATCTCGAAGGTCAGGTCGCTGTAGGACAGGTAGCTGCGGTTCTGAACGCCGTTGCCCAGGTCTAGGCCGACGTTGCTCTGCACCACCGTGCGATGGGAAGCGGAGTGATGGCGATAGCCGTCGTACTCGTCATGGCTGACGCTCAACCGCGCATCGTGCCCGCCTCCATCCAGCCCGGCGGCGGCCTGCAGGCCCTGGCGGCCGAAACTGCCGGTCTCCAGTCGGACGCGTCCGGCTTCGTCGGCGCCAGTCAGCGAGTTGAACTCCAATTCGCCACCTAGAGCAGTCGCACCGGGGCTGCCGGCGTTTGCACCCCGTCGGGCGCTGATCCACGAGGCGTTGCGCGGCTCCAGCAGACCGATGATGAAGGAGCCATCCGCCTCGTTGAGCGGCAGGCCGTCCTGCAACAACAGCACGCCGCGGTTGACCGGGTTGCTCTGGATACCCGAGCCGCGAATATTCAGGCGCGGCTGATCGGTGCCGCCGAAGAAGTCCTGGATCACCAGGCCGGGCTGGTAGTCCAGCGCGTCGCGCAGGGTCGCCAGGCGCGTCTCCTGCTGCGGCTCGGCGAGATTGGTTCCGCCGGGCACGCGGGCCAGGCGCTCGCTTTCGGTCTGTGCCGAAACGCTGACCGGCGCGGGGCTTTTCCCGCTGACCTGCATCGGCTCCAGTTCGATGCGATCTTCCGCCAACGCCGCCAGCGGCAGCAGGCCGAGGGCCAGCAGGGGAAATGAGATTTTCGAAGGGAAGTGGCGTTTGGGGGACAAGCAACGACTCATGACAAGCTCCGTCTGCACGAAATCTGGCTTACCAGCTCAGGTAGAACATGCCCTTGGCCAGCAGCACGATGCCGACCATGTGGCTGAAGACACTCAGGTGAATCCGGCGGAAGTACGTCGAGTTCATGCGCCCGCTGTAGAGCAGGAGCATGGCGGTGAAGAAGTGCCCGAGTACGCTCAGGGCGAGGAGGATCTTCAGGCTCAGCAAGGTGCCGAAGGAGGACGCCAGCGGGTCTGCCAGCAGCGGCAGGTAGCGCGTCCAGACCATGCCCAGGCCGGCACTGAACAGCACCAGCAACACCCAGGGCATCAGCCGCCGCGCACACTTGCCGATGCCCTGCTCCACCTGGCGCATTGCCGCAGCCGGCACGTACTTGCGCACGCTCTCGAAGATCAGCACCTCGAAGAACACCGTGCCGATGAACATCAGCGCGGCGAACAGGTGCAGGATCAGCAGGATCGGATAGATCATGGCGCGGGTATCTCCAGGGCCAGCAGGGTCTGATGAAGGACCGCCGCCGCTTGATCGGCGGTGTGTCCACTGAGGTCGAATGGACGAAGCAAGCCGTCGTTGACCAGCACGAAGCGCTCGACGAGGCCGACCAGTTCACCGGGGTGGTGGCTGACGCACAGCAGGGCCGCACCCGAGCTGGCCAACCAGTCGCGGCAGAGATCAAGCAGCGATTCGCGCAGCGCCGGGTCCAGCGCGCTGAATGGCTCGTCAAGCAGCAGGTCCGGCTCAACCGAGAAAGCGCGCGCCAGGGCAACGCGCTGTGCCATGCCCCCGGACAATTGATTCGGCCAGGCGCGCCCGTGGCCGGCGAGGCCGACTCGCTCCAGCCAAAGGCTGGCCAGCCGACGCGCCGTCGTACGGTCGTGGCCGATAGCGCGCAGGGGGATTTCCAGGTTCTCCGCGACCCGGCACCAGGGCAGCAGACGCGGCTCCTGAAAGGCCAGCACGGGATGGCGGAATCCGTTGTCCGCTTGCCCTCGATGGGGCCTCAGCAGGCTGGCCGCCAGGCGCAGCAGGCTGCTCTTGCCGGCGCCACTGGGCCCGAGAATGCCAACCCGCTCACCGGGTAGCAGGCGCAGGGAAGCGTCGGCGAGTACGTGCCGTTCGCCCAGCCGCAGATCGACTCCGTGCCACTCAAGCATGGGCGGCCTCCTGCCAACGGCCCATGCGCCGCTGCAGCGGCTGCAGCAGGAGGAACTCCAGTGCGCCGACCAGCAGCAGGATAAGCAGAGTCCAGGCATACAGCCCGGCGCTGTCGAACGTACTGTGCGCGTTGGCCAGCGCGAAACCGGCTCCACTTTCCGCGCCAAGCACTTCAGCCATCACCACCAGGCGCACGCCGCCGCAGGTGGCGATCAACAATGCCGCTCCAAGCGGCGCGGTCAATGAAGGGATATAGAGCCGCCGCAACTTCTGCCAGGGACTGAAGCGGTAGACCCGCGCCATCTCCAGCAGGCCGCGGTCAACCATCTGCATTCCCTTGACGGTGTTCACGTACATGCCCGGCGCCAGCATCAACACGCTGATCAGCACCACCATGGCCGAGCCCAGGCCGACCCACAGCATCGCCAGCACCACGACCACCACTGGCGGCACCGACATCAACAGCCAGCGCAGGGGTTCAAGCAGACCGCGTACACGAGCGTCCAGCCCGGCCAGCAGGCCCAGACAGAAGCCCAGCAGGCAACCCAGTCCAACACCCAGGACGATGCGCAGCAGACTGGCGCCGGCATGAAGGCGGAAGTCGGCCTCGAAAGGCAGGCGAGCCATGGCTTGCAGCGTCTGCCAGGGAGTTGCCATGAGCAGCAAGCCCAGGCGCATCGCCAGCAGTTGCCAGCCCACCAGCAACAAGGCGCCACCCAGCACGGCCCAGCGTCGGGAAGTCATTCGACTCATCTCACGGCCCATAGAAGCTGGCAGGTGGCACGGAGCCACCGATGGCCTGCGGATGGCGTTCGGCGATCAGGCCGAACAGCGCCTCCAGAGGCCCGCGTGCGGTGCTGGCGGCAACACTGTCCAGGCGCGTGACGCGGATGGACTCCTCGACCGCCTCCACCGGCAGGTGCGGCAGGTGCCGATGCACCAGCTCCGCGCAGTCCCGCGGCTGCGTACTGCACCAGCGGGCGGACTCGGCATAGGCGGCCTCCACGGCGCGCGCCAACTCGCCGTCCTCGGCGCGCTGCGGGCTGCTCATCAGTCCTGCCTGAGGCAGTTCAGGCTGTTGAGGGAAGGCCTGCTTCCAGGCGCTCTCCAGACTTTGCACGCGGTAAAGCGGCGCCCCACCCTCGCTGCGGTTACGCCAAAGCAGCAGGGACACCGCCGGCTCCACCAGCAGGGCGTGATCGGCGCGACCGGCCAGCAGCAGCGCCTGGGCGTCCTGGCCGTCGCGGACCCGGCGCAGCGTCAGGTCCGTGCCCGGCTTCAGGCCATGGCTGAGCAACAGCTCATCGATCAGGATCGCCGGCAGATCGCGCTGGAAAGGCAGCACCACGTCCTTGCCGGCCAGGTCGGCGAAGCCTTTCACCTGAGGGTCGCGGCTCACCAGCCAGATGATTCCCCACACAGAGACGTTGAGCAGCCGCACGTGCTGCCCGCGCCCAGCCATCAGCGCCGGCAGGTTCACCGGGACAGCGCTGTAGTCGAGTTCGTTCTTGGCCAGCAGCACGCGCAGCTGGTCGGGGTTCTGCCAGAGGTGGAATTCGACGCGCTCGGCGTACTCCGCCAGGGCATTGGTTTCCACCATGTGCAGCAGCGGAAAGCTGACCACCGCGCCGGGGCCACCCAACCGCAAAACCTTTTCCCGGGCCATGCCGGCCGGGGACGCCAGGCAGGTGCCGGCGACCAGTGCAAGTGAAAGGAAGAGGCGCGGTAGCCTCCGATTGATTGATATGCGAATAAGTCTTATCTTCATTCGCAAATCATTGCAGCCCGCATGCTCATCACGAATGACAAATGTTAAGTTCGCGCCAGATCGTGGTGAATGCCTGCGATTGTTGGGCGCCCTCCCCCAGTTCTCCGACCTGCCGGACGTCCTCATGGCCGGATTGTGTGAGTCGGCAACCTTGCTCCGCGCTGAAGCCGGCAGGCTGTTGTTCCGCGAAGGCGACCCTGCCGAGTATTTCCTGCTGGTACGCCGTGGCTGTGTGGAAATGCTGCGCTTCACCTGCGATGGCGAGGAGCGCGTCTTCCACCTGTTCCGCGAAGGTCAGTTGATCGCTGAAGCGGCCATGTTCATGCCTCACGGCCGCTACCCGATGAACGCCCGCAGCCAGGGCAGCGGCGAGTTCTTCCGACTGAGCCGCAATGCGCTGCGCAAGGCCTGCGAGGATCATCCGCCGCTGGCCATGCGCATGCTGGAAAACCTCAGCCTGCGCCTCTACCGCCAGGTGAACGAGGTCGACTGGCTGACGGCGAGTTCCGCCTCCCAGCGTCTGGCCGCCTATCTGCTCGGCCTGCACCGTCGCCAAGGCGAGCGTCTCAACCTGCCGATCAGTCAGCGCCAGCTCGCCACACACCTGGGTATTCGCCCGGAATCACTCAGCCGGTTGCTGTCCGATTGGCAGCAGGCCGGACGCATCCAAGGGCGACTCCGGCAATGGCTGCTGTGCGACCTCACCTACCTGCAGGACCTGGCCAGCCCGGCAGTACGTTCTTTCTGAGCGGGTCGGATTTCGGCTATCGCTTCAACTGGTCGGGGCAGCAGCCTGGAAAGGCACGCAGCGATGCAACGCGCACCATGTTCAGCATTGTTGGTTTTCGCCGCGAGACGATCCCGAAAGGCATCGCGGATAACCTCAGCGCTCAATTCACCGATGCAACCGCAACACCGCCTCCAACTCCTCGCGCAGCCAGGGCTCGTCGATCTCCGGCAGGCGCTGGGTTATCTGCCGGGCGACCCAGCGCTGGCCGCGGCCAATGAAGTCGAAGCGCAGTTCCAGGTCATCAATGGCCATGGCGCTGGCGTGGAAGTCACCGACGCCGGTATCGGGCGTGACAGCCAGGCGTTCCAGGCATCGGCGCAGGCGCCGGCAGCTTTCCGCCTCGCCCTGATGCAGATGCTCCAGGCGATTACGTGCCACCAACTCCTCGGCCTGCCGCAGGCTGTCGAGCATCACCCGCGCACCGGCACGCTCGGCGCGCATCAGCGTCTGCAACCAGTCAATCAGTTCGTCGGACATGAAGCCCTCCAGGTCTTGGCGAGAGCCCATCCTAGACTGCCTCATGAAGCGGTTTTAAATGAATTGAATTGCACTGACGCTGCAATTTCTCGAATGCATCCAGCTTGCGCTGTACCTCTTCATTTCCGCTGCGTCGCTCGTCGGCGTTGATCCCGGACAAGGCATTGCAGAGCCGCCGCATGCCAACACCCCACCTTAAGATCAAAATTATTGCACTTATGCAGCATTATTATTCGTTTGTTGCATCCATCGCGTCTATTCAGAC
Source organism: Pseudomonas sp. DP-17 (assembly GCF_022380625.1). Taxonomy (NCBI): domain Bacteria; kingdom Pseudomonadati; phylum Pseudomonadota; class Gammaproteobacteria; order Pseudomonadales; family Pseudomonadaceae; genus Pseudomonas; species Pseudomonas sp. DP-17. Next base: position 299,888 of record NZ_JAKSXG010000013.1, on the reverse strand, counting down.
TGATCGGGCTCCCTGCGGCGAATTGCCTCCTAACTGCCTAGTTCGCCTTGCCGCATTCGTGCGGGCAGGGAGCCGTCAGTCAACCGGAGTACGACGGAATCAAGATGGACAGCGCGATACCCCTCGATCAGCACACATCCCGCGACGCCGAATACAACTACGACATCGTTCGCCGCTTCACCCTCACCACCCTGGGCTGGGGCATCATCGGGATGCTCATGGGCGTGTTCATCGCCGCCCAACTGGTGTGGCCGCAACTGAGCCTGGAGATGCCCTGGACCAGCTTCGGACGCATCCGGCCGATCCACACCAACCTGGTGATCTTCGCCTTCGGCGGCAGCGCGCTGTTCGCCACCTCCTTCTACGTGGTGCAACGCACCTGCCGCGTGCGGATCATCTCCGACAGCCTGGCCAACTTGCTGTTCTGGGGCTGGCAGGCGAGCCTGGTGTCGATGCTGGTGAGCTACCCGCTGGGCATCACCACGTCCAAGGAATACGCCGAGATGGAGTGGCCCATCGCCGTCTGGGTGACCTTCCTCTGGCTGGTGTACGCCTACCTGTTCTTCGGCACTATCGCCCGCCGCAAGGTGCGCCACATCTACGTCGGCAACTGGTTCTACGGTGCCTTCATCGTGGTCACCGGGATGGTCCACGTGGTCAATCACCTGGCGATTCCGGTGACGCTGCTCAAGTCCTACCCGATCTACTCGGGCGCCACCGACGCGATGATCCAGTGGTGGTACGGCCACAGCGTGGTGGGCTTCATCCTCTCGGTGGGATTCCTCGGGATGATGTACTACTACGTGCCCAAGCAGGCCGAGCGGCCGATCTACTCCTATCGCCTGTCCATCGTGCACTTCTGGGCGATCATCACCCTGTATATCTGGGCCGGCCCGCACCACCTGCACTACACCGCCTTGCCCGACTGGGCGCAGAGCCTGGGCATGGTGATGTCGCTGATCCTCCTGGCGCCCAGTTGGGGCGGCATGATCAACGGCATGATGACCCTCTCGGGTGCCTGGCATAAGTTGCGCACCGACCCGATCCTGCGTTTCCTTGTGGTGTCGCTGGCCTTCTACGGCATGTCGACCTTTGAAGGACCGATGATGGCGATCAAGACGGTGAACTCGCTGTCGCACTACACCGACTGGACCATCGGCCACGTGCATGCCGGTGCCCTGGGCTGGGTGGCGATGATCTCCATCGGCGCGCTCTACCACATGATTCCCAAGCTCTACGGCCGCGAGCAGATGCACAGCGTCGGGCTGATCAACGCGCACTTCTGGCTCGCTACCATCGGCACCGTGCTGTACATCGCCTCGATGTGGGTCAACGGCATTACCCAGGGCCTGATGTGGCGCGCGGTGAACGAGGACGGTACGCTGACCTACTCCTTTGTCGAAGCGCTGGCTGCCAGCCATCCGGGCTACATCGTGCGGCTGATCGGCGGTTCCACCTTCGCCAGCGGCATGCTGCTGATGGCGTGGAACACTTGGGCCACAGTGCGCTCCGGCAAGCCGGTGTCGAACCTCGCAGCGGCTGCGGCCTGAGGACTCGACGATGCTGCTGCTGAGCCTGATCGCCTGTATTGCCGCCTGCTGGCGGACCTGCCGCAGCGCCGGCGAACAAGCGGCGCTGCTGCCCTTCGCCGACGACCCGGATGCCGCGCGGCGCATGAGCGCGGCCACCGGCCGGCACTGCGAGCGGATCGTCCAGCCCCTGCCGGAACCACCACCACCGTACCGAATGCGCGCCTGATCTCCAGCGCTCCTGTTTTCCAGCCTTCTGGTTTCCCAGCCCCATGGACGGGGCCTCCCCGAGTGCCGATGTTGGCACCTTGCAGGGCTCTTCCCCGCGAGAGCCCGTTTTTTTCAAACTTCGCTCCACGGACCTACCGATGCCCGCCCTCACCGGCTGGCGGCACCGCGCCGCCGCGTACCTGCCAGACATTCCCCACACCCGCCCGCGCGAATGGCTGCGCGCCTCGCTAGGCGCCAGCCTGGGCTTCCTGCTCAGTGCCGCCACCTGCGGCCTGCTGTTCGGCTCCGCGGTGGCCCTGCACTTCGCCGGAACCTGGGCTGCTTCGGCAGTGCTGCTGTTCGCCGTTTCCTCCGGCGCCCTGGCCCAGCCCTGGTCGGTGATCGGCAGCTACCTGTGCGCATCACTGGTGGCGCTGCTGATCGGTTTCTGGCTGCCCGCCGGCATCGCCAGCGCGGCCCTCGCCCTTGGGCTTAGCCTGCTGCTGATGTACCCACTGCGCTGCCTGCATCCGCCGGGCGGCGCGCTGGCCTTCTGCATGGTGTTCGCCTCGCCGCTGCCCGGCGAGCCCAGCTGGATGGCGCCGCTGCCGGCCATCAGCGGCGGCCTCTGCCTGGTGCTCCTGGCCCTGCTGTTCAACAACCTCACGCGCATGCCCTACCCGCGCCGCCGAAGCTTTGCGCCGGACAACCACCAGACCCAGGACCCGGCGCCCGGCGCGCGAGTCGGCATCCAGGCCGCCGACCTCGACCAGGCGCTGGACGAACTGGGCTCCTTCGTCGACATCACCCGCGACGACCTGGAACGCCTGGTGCGCAGTACCGAGCGACATGCCCTGCGCCGCAGCATGGGCGAGACCCGCGCGCGGGAGGTGATGTCCCGCGACCTGATCTGCGCTTCGCCGGAAACCCCGCTCAGTCACGCCCTGCGCCTGCTGGTGAAGCACCACCTGAAGGCCTTGCCGATCCTTGACGAGGAGCGCCGGCTGGTGGGCATCGTCAGCCTGATCGACCTCCTAGTGCCCAGGGGCGTCTGGTGGAAGCGACTGCTCAGCGGTATCGGCCTGCGCCGCGACCGTCTGCTGGGCGAGGTGATGACCAGCCCGGTGCTGCACGTGGATGCCGACACCCATGCGGTGGAGTTGATCCCGCTGCTCTCCGACCACGGTCTGCACTGTTTGCCGGTACTGGAGCGCGGCGAACTGGTAGGCGTGATCACCCAGACCGACCTGATCGCCGCCCTGGAGCGCGACCTGCTCAGTCATCTGGGCTGACCGACCTTTCCGTTACACTGGCCGACTGAATCGCGCAGAAGCCTCCGCATGGACATCGACCTCACCCGTACCTTCCTGGAAATCGTCCGCCACGGCAGCTTCGTGGCCGCCGCCGAACGCATGCACGTCACCCAAACCGCGATCACCGCACGGGTGCAGAAGCTGGAGGCGCATCTCAACTGCACGCTGTTCGTGCGCAACCGCGCCGGTGCACGCCTGACCCCGGACGGCGAGGCCTTCGTTACCTACGCCAACCAGATCCTGCAGACCTGGGAGGCGGCCCAGCGCGACCTGCCGTTGCCCGAAGGCATCCACAACGTGCTGCACATCGGTGGCGAAGTGAGCCTTTGCAACCCGTTGATGCTGCGCTGGGTCAGCCGTATCCGCCAGGCAATCGGCGACCACGCGGTACGCGCCGAGATCGGCGACGGCCACAGCCTGCTGCGCCAGCTGGAGCTGGGGGTGCTCGACGCAGCCCTGGTCTACCAGCCAACCTACTGGCCGGGGATGCAGGTGGAGCAGTTGCTGGAGGAGAAACTGATCCTGGTGCGTGCGCAGAACCCCGAGCCCTACGTCTACATCGACTGGGGCGAAGGCTTCCGCCAGCAACACGACAGTGCCCTGCCGGAACTGTCCAAGGCGCCGGTGTCGTTCAACCTCGGCCCGCTGGCGTTGCAGTACATCCTGGAGAACGGTGGCTCGGGCTATTTCCGCACGCGGGTGGTGCAAAGTTACTTGGACCGCAAGGTGCTGCGCCGGGTGCCCAAGGCGCCGGAGTTCAGTTACCCGACCTATCTGGTGTATTCGCGGGACCGCGATTCGCAGGCGCTGCAGCAGGCGTTCGAGCTGCTGCGCGAGGTGGTGTCGCAGGACCCGGACTGGTCACAGCGCTGGGATCCGATGATTTGACGTACCGGCCGCCACAGGAGCGGGGCCCATCAAAAATCCTCCCTAAAAGCCACGACAGGCAGGCTCGCCTCTGCAGGAACTCCTACTCACATATTTCAGATATCCGGCGCTCTGCACATGCGCGAAGCCATGGGGCTTCCCCAGCGGGCTTAAGCAAGGACTTACGAGCGCCCTTGGCGGACGGCCATCGCGGCCTTTACTACTGAGCATTCGTTCAGCTATAAGAATTACCCCGACCTTAGATCAAGTCGAGCGTATCGGGAACACCATTCACCCCTCCCAGTGCGGCTCACGTCGCCTGTCCATGCTCTTCGCCGAACCGGAGTGCCAATGCGTAATCAGCTGTTCAGAACTCGCATTACCGAGATGCTTGGTAACGGGTGATCGAAAGCATGGAGTTCAAGCTCAGCTTCGATTGCTGCCTCTAGTCAGGGGCAGCAATCGGCCAATAGCGGCCGTCCGAACGAACCGCTCAATGGGGCGATCATGGCGAGCATCGAGTCAGACATGGCCTAGTTCGAAGTTACCATCTTGGCACTGTATGGCTAGGCCAAGCATGACTACAGTGGCTCCAACAAACACCCACCCACTGCGAGTGACTTTCCATGAACAACCGTCTTGATTACTTCAAACTGTCCCCCCATGCCTCCAACAAACTGGTGGAGCTCACCCTGCACTTGAGCAAGAAGCCGCTGCTGGCCGACCTTGCCCACCTGATCATGCTGCGGGCTTCACAGCTCAATGGCTGTGCGTTCTGTGTGGATATGCATGTGAAAGAGGCCAAGATTCATGGCGAGCGCGAGTTGCGTCTTCACCATGTGGCTGTCTGGCGTGAGTCGCCACTGTTTTCGCCGGTCGAGCGCGCGGCGTTGGAGTGGACTGAAGCCCTGACCCAACTGCAACCTCATGGTATTCCCGACCGCCTGCATGCGCGTGTGCGTGAACAGTTTTCTGAGCAGGAACTGTCTGACCTGTCGTTCCTGATCGTCGCCATCAATGGTTGGAATCGCCTCAATGTGGCGTTTCAGGCAATCCCGGGTTCGTCCGATGAGATGTTCGGTCTGACCAAGGCCAACCTCAACTGAGTGCCTTGCTGATCAATGCGCCAAGCTGCTCGCCCGAAGCAGCCGTGGCGCAGTTGGTAAAGCTCAACAGCAGCCCCGATTGACGCTGCGACGACGCAGCCCAGCGCGACAACGCTTGTACTGACATGCCCTTGGCCAGCGCCTGCTCGGCCAGGGCGGTGTCGCTTACCCCGTCCGGCAAACGCAGTAACAGGTGCATGCCGCCTGGCGAGCGTTCTGGCTGCATACCTTTGGGCAAACTCTGCTCCAGCGCTTCGAGGGTCAATGCCCGTCGTTCGTTGTAAAGCCGGCGCATGCGTTGGATATGGCGAGTGAAATGCCCCTCGGCGATAAATTCCGCCACCAGCGCCTGGGTGATCGATGGCGAGCCGGCGGAAAACAACGCCCGCCCCACCCGCTCGAACGCCGCCACCTGCGCCTGCGGCACCACCAGGTAAGCCAGGCGGATCCCCGGAAACAGCACCTTGCTGAAGGTGCCGGCATACAGCACCCGGCCGTGGCGATCCAGGCTGGCCAGCGCCGGCAACGGGCGGCTGACATAACGGTACTCGCCGTCGTAATCGTCCTCGACAATCCACGCCCCGCTGCGCGCCGCCCAGTCCAGCAACAATTGCCGACGCGGCAGCGACAGGGCCATGGACAGCGGGCTCTGATGCCCCGGCGTCACCATCGCCACCTGCGCCGGTGCGGCCTGGGCAATGGCCTGCTCCACGTTCATGCCCTCCTCATCCACCGCAATCGGCTCCAGCTGCATGCCGAACTGGCGCAGCACCTGGCGCGTGGTGGGATAGCCCGGATCTTCCACCCAGGCCCGCTCACCGGGCTGCAGCAAGGTATGGGCAATCAGCGACAGGCTGTTGCGCCAGCCGCTGGTAATAAACACCTGATGGGCGCCGCAATCGATCCCGCGCGACACCTGCAGGTACGAGGCAATGGCACTGCGCAGCGCCGGCAGGCCGTGGGGCGCCGGGTAGTCCAGATCGCCCAGACGCATGCCACGCAGATAACGCGCGCCCAGGCGCGCCCAGATCTTGCGCGGAAAGGCATCCAGCGCCGGCACGCCCATCTGAAACGGCAACAGCTGCGGTGGACGCCAGAGCGAATCCGGGGAGTCTTCGATCACTTCGTTGCTCACTGGCAGCGCGCTGGTCGCCAGCATAGGCTTCTGTAGCTCGGGATTGACCACGGTGCCTTTCTGCCCAAGCGCCAGTAGGTAACCCTCACTGGTCAGTAGCGAATAGGCCAGCTCGATGGTGCCACGTGCCACGCCCAGCTCCTTGGCCATGGCTCGCGCCGACGGCAAGCGATCACCGGGGGCCAGCGTGCCAGCGGCAATGGCGGCCAGCACGCGGTCGTAGAGTTGACGATACAGCGGCGAGCCGGGTTGCTCATTCAGAGGCGCAAAAGGCGGGGTGGGAGTATTTGTCATGGCCTAGTTGATATCCCATTTCTTGGCTCATTTAAGTGGGGCAATGGTAGTCCAAGATAGCGCCATCACCTACTCACTGAGGCCAACTCCCATGACGTTTACCCTCCACAACTTCGTACCCAGCGTGCTCGACCTGGCGGACACGGCCCTGCGCCCCCTGGATACCCCCTACGACCTGCGCATCGCCTTCCCAGTGATGCAGCAACTGCGCCCTCACCTGACTAGCGAGGCCGACTTCATCAGCCGCATCGAGCGCATGCGCGCCGAGGGGTATCGCCTGGTCGGCGCATTCGACGCGGGCAGCCTTGTCGGGTTGGCCGGTTATCGCCTGCAGGAAAACCTGATTTACGGCGCCTTCCTGTATGTCGACGACCTAGTTACCGCCGAGGCTCAGCGCGGCGGCCAGTGGGGCTCGCGGCTACTGCAAGCGCTGGAACGACTGGCCCGCGCCAGCGGTTGCGCACGCCTGGTGCTCGACACCGGTTTAGCCAACGCCCGCGCCCAACGTTTCTACTTCCGCGAAGGCCTGTACACCGGTGCACTGCGTTTTCAAAAACAGTTCGATACGCCTTAACCCGCGCGCCACTTTTTTCAGGAGGCAACACCATGACGTCGTCCCCGCAGCCACTCCCTCCTTTACGAATTCTTCGCCTAGTCGCCAGCCCCAATGGCGGCGCCTCGGAAAGTCTGAAACTGTCCCAGCAGATTCTGTTTACCCTGGCTATCAAGGCTGGCAGACGCGGTATCGAGCTGACTGATTTCGACCTCAGCACGTTGGCCGCAGTCGACGCGTTGTACGCCCAGACCCTAGCCAATCAGAGTGTGGTGGTCGCCAGGGAGCCGGGGGACACATTGGGCCGTTCCGACGAGCTGATCGAGCAACTTCTGAGGTGCGACGCACTGCTGATTGCCACGCCGATGCACAACTACAGCGTGCCAGTTCCGCTCAAGGCCTGGATCGACCATGTGGTACGCGTCGGCAAAACGTTCCTGCCCACTGCCAGAGGCAAAGTCGGAACGCTGGCGGATCGTCCGGTTTATGTCGCTGTAGCTAGCGGCGGCTACATCAGCGGCCAAAACGCTCGCCAACCCGACTTTCTGCGCCCCTACTTGTCGGCTGTGCTCGCCACCATCGGTCTCAATGACGTGCATTACTTCACCGTTGAAGGTACGGCCAAGGGAGTGGAGTCACTGACTGCGGGACGGGAGGCGGGGTACGCCGAAGTGCAGGCGTTCTTTGGCAGCGAATTGAAAATGGCGATGTAGGTGGTTGTCTCCTGAACACTTCGGCTGCGCATGATCAATGAAGGGGCATCGCAAGAGACCGCAATTGGCGAGAGGCGAACGCCTACGCTGATCTCATGCGCAGAGGAACAAGACACAGCCACACGGTCGTACAGTTGTCTAGACCAACGCAACAGCGTTTGTTTAAGACAATGCGTTTCTAACTGCCAACGCTGCATCAAATATGGATCGTTCCTCATAGGGAGCGAATCCCAGCAAAAAACCGGTAGATACCGGTGCCTGGTAAAACCGCGCTAGCGGCATTACATCAACATTGGCCTCTTCGATTCGCCGGCATGCGTCAGACTCGCTGCCGCCCAGCAACGAGCAGGCGATGTCCAGACCTGCACGAATCTCCGGTACCTCGATCAAGCCCTGCCAATACTGCTGCGCTGCGCAACTGAGCGCTTCAGCACGCAGTGAATAGAGCTTGCGCATGCGTCTGACATGTCGTTCGAAATGTCCTTGATCGAAAAAAGCTGCCAGTACAGCCTGACTCAGGCTGTTAGGGTGTCGCGAGGTCAACGCCAGTGCTCGGGTGAACATGTCTACCAGATGTAGCGGAAGCGCCAGATACGCCAGGCGAGCGGACGGAAACAGCAACTTGCTGAACGTACCGGCAAGGATCACCGAATCATCGGCGCCAGCCATGGCGCGTAATGCTGGAATGGGCTTGGCGATGAATCGAAACTCGCTGTCGTAGTCATCTTCGATGACATAGGCCCCGCAAGCGCCCGCCCAACGCAGCAGTTCGAGTCTTCTGGCGGGAGACAGTTCGTGACCTGTTGGCATTTGCCGCGACGGCGTCACATAAGCCAGTTCGGCCAGGGGGGCGGCCCGCATACCCTCCTCGACACGCATACCCTGTTGATCCACCGGCACGTCCACCACCTTGCAACCTGCGACAGTCATAAGCTGGCGTACCATCGGATAGCCCGGATCCTCCATCCAGACTGTGCCCCCGGGCCTTGCCAGCAGGCGCAGGCATAAGTCGATTCCCTGTTGCACGCTACTGAGCACCACGATTTGATCCGGCGAAACGTGCACACCTCGAGCGGAGCCCAGATATTCGGCAATGGCGCCGCGCAAACTCGGCAAACCGGCGGGGTCGTAATCGAGCAGCGTCTGCACTTTGGAACTGCGCATCTGCTGGATATGCAACTTGCGCCACAGGTCAATCGGGAATGAATGAACGTCGCCACGCATTGGGAAAAAAGGGCGAAGGCCAGGAGCGACTTCGCGCCTGATGAACTCTGGAGTAGCAGCTTTTAGCCGCTCCAACCAATCCGTGACTGGCGGCGCTCGCCGCACAGGGACTTGCATTCCATCACGTCGTTGCTGGGAAAAGGCTCGAAGTTTCGCATCGGGGAGCTCGCACACGCGGGTACCACTGCCTGTTAGGCTGACCACATAGCCCTCCGATAAAAGCTGCTGATACGCAGCCTGTACCGTCCCACGTGCAAGTCCCAGATGGGCGGCTAACGTCCGGCTTCCCGGAAGCTTACTGCCGGCAGACAAACGCCCGCAAAGCATTGCCTCGCGCAGCTCTAGATACAGCCACTGCTGAAGATTGACGCCCGCAGCGGGCCTATCACACGGTAATGCCATTGCCCCAAACAGGGCCGCGTCAGATGGCATGAGCACCTCGAAAGTGGATCAGCGTTTCAGGCTATAAGTGGATCAATACCATAGGCCGCTTTATGATCACAATTGACTCCAAGCACATGTACACGCCGCACACCAAAAACGCTCAGGGCCATGTGCTCTATGTGCGAGCCAATTTCAGGGTTCAGCTCGGGTAAACACTCAATCGACTCGGCTGAGGTGATCCGTATGCCGCGCTCTCTTCATTGCCTCAAAACAAAGGAAAAGAAACTCATGAGTCGCCTCAATTGGTTTGAAGCTTCGCCTGGTGCAGCTAAGTCTCTTGGAAGTCTGCATCATTTCGTGACCACCGCTACCAATCTGCCAGCCTCGCTGATCCACCTGGTGTTTCTCAGAGTGTCTCAAATCAATGGATGCGCCCACTGCATTGATCTGCACTCGCGTGACCTGATCAAAGAAGGTATGTCGGTAGACAAGGTGCTGTTAGTGCCGGTATGGCATGAAGCGCAATTCTTGTTCTCGGATCAGGAGCGCTCGGCATTGGCCTGGGCAGAGGAAGTCACGCGGGTCAGCGAGACACATGTATCCGACGAAGCCTACGCAGCAGCATCGGCGATGTTTGTAGAAAAGGATCTGGTCGACCTGACAGCCGCTATTGCCGCGATGAACGCTTTCAACCGCATGGGCGTCAGCTTCCGACTAAAGCCTGCCGCTAAAGCTTGATGGCGTAGTCGCTCGCCGATCGTATTGCCTAGAGTCTGCTTCTGGCCGATAGTTGCCTGTTGGCGGGACCGTTTCCGTTTGAGTTAGCGCCCTAGACTCCGCTGTGGCGAGGGTTTCGCTTCAAACCGGAACCGGAAACGGCTTGCCCAGGAAAAGCTGGCATGTAGTCCGAAATCGGGGCTCGAATTACCCTCTGCGACTCCAGATTCCCTGGGGGGCCCCCGGTGGTTGGAACCACGTCATGGGTGTCGCCCGGGTGCCTGGGGTGCCCCACAGATTGTGGCAACCTAGTGCCAGTATCGACTTCCTCAAACTGAGGAAGTCGATGGCTCACATCTGATCCATGTCGGACCGAAAGTGCTCTGGATGTAGCTGATCTCTGCGTCAGCGCCTGGGCTATATCTTCAGCCCCTTATCACAATGTTCACTTAGCGCCTCCCCAACCATAGCTTCCGCCCCATAGCTGCCGATTGGATCTGTTGCCCGAAGGTGTCTACGACACGAGGGGCGATTCATTAATCTATTTATGGTGAGTGTCTCGGCTGCTCTGGTTCCAACCTCGTATCCGAGACGAAGAGATATTCGATCCCGGCTTTTTATGAAGATGTCTTGGCATGTTGAGGTGCCGAGAAGTTCTTTATATGTTTCGGGGTCAATATAGGTAGAGTGCAGATCGGAGAAGTCTGGTTTTTTGATAGTGGGGGATGGGTTTCGGCTTGAATAATATTTCTTGTAGTTCCAGTTGTACCGATTTGCGTCAGCACCATAGCCCATTTTTCCTAGCCATACGTAAAATTTACGTATACTCGATAAATGCCTCGATGTAGTTGATTCTGCATAGTTCCGGGCCTGTATGAGATCTCCAACTACATACCCTGTCATGTCGCGTTTCTTTACTTTAGACCAACCGCCTAAGTGCTTGGTTGCTTTGACAAAACTTAGAAGGTCATTAGCGTATGCCTTGCAAGTATTTGCGCCATACTCTTGGGCTGCATCAATTAGGAAAAGATTCTCATGCCAAAGTGGGCGTTCGTTATCATCGATTATGAGATAAACATCTATTAATATTGGAAGTTTTGAAAGTTCTGACTTCGCGGCGCAGCAGTTGGGTACGAGTCTGACCTGCATATGGATGCATCCACTAGGCTCAAAGTTTGTCAACAAACTCACTGAAAGCAGAATAGTCCATAAACAACCATCCTTCGGGCATCTGCGAGCCGAGCCAGTCCGATGACCTTCTGACCCGACGCATCGTCCAGGCGCTGGCGCTGATCGATGTGCGCGTGCTGGATCACTTCATCGTCGGTGACGGCGAGCCGCAATCAATGGCCGAGTTGGGGCTGGTCTGAGGCGCGCCGCTGGATGTCGCGCAGCAGGCGCCGGCGGATCAGTCCGCTGATCGGCCGGATGGCCAGCCAGTAAGGAGTGAACAGCAGGCGGCTGCGGCGGTCCGGGCAGTGCACGCGGGTTTCCGTGCGGACATGGATGAAGCCGCTCCGTTCGGCTGGCTCGCAGGAGAAGTGCAGCACCAGCCTCGCCGTGCCGGGCTCGGCGAAGCGCCGGAAGGCGTCGCCGTCGGCGCAGGGGCGCAGGCCGAAGTCGCTGCGCCAGAAGCGTCCGATCAATCCGTAGGCGATCTCGCTGTCGCCTTCGCGGCCCAGCAGGGTGAACTCATGCAGGCCGAAGCGCGGGCGCTCCGCCAGGGCATTGCGCAATCCCAGGCGCAGGGCAAGCCGCGCCGGCGCCTCGCGGATCTGCAGGAAGCGCTGTACCAGCGGGTCGTGCTCGGCGGTCAGCTGGCTTACGGCGTCCAGCACCTGCCCGGGCGACGCCCGCATGGTCAGCGAGTGCCGCTCGGCGAACTGGAACCCGGGCAGCAGATGGTCGAGCAATTCGCTGCTCAGAGCTGCACCTTGGAGTAGTCCTGGCGGCCGAAGGGGCTCACCGCGTAGCCCTTGACGTTCTGGCGGATCAGCGCCGAGGCGGTCGGGTGTGCCAGCGGCAGCCACAGCGCCTGCTCGTGGATGATCTGCTGCGCCTGGTGATACAGCTCGCTGCGCTTGGCCTGGTCCGCTACCGCCTTGCCCTGGCTGATCAGGCCGTCGAGCTTGTCGTCGCAGTAGCGCGCGAAGTTCAGCCCGGATTTCACGCTGGCGCAGGAGAACTGCGGGGTGAGGAAGTTATCCGGGTCGCCGTTGTCGCCGGCCCAACCCATGAACAGCAGGTCATGCTCGCCGGCCTTGGCGCGACGGATCAGCTCGCCCCACTCGATCACGCGGATCTCGGCCTGGATGCCGATCTTTGCCAGGTCTGCCTGCAGCAATTGCGCGCCGACGCTGGGGTTGGGGTTGAGCAGGCTGCCGGAGGGGCGGGTCCAGATGGTGGTCTTGAAGCCGTCCTTGTGCCCGGCTTCGGCCAGCAGCGCTCTGGCCTTGTCCAGGTCGCGGGGGTAGCCGGGGATGTCCTTGGCGTAGCTCCAGGTGTTCGGCGGGTAGACGCCGTCGGCGGCAGTGGCGCTGCCGGCGAACACGCTCTGGAGGTAGGTGCCCTTGTCGAAGGCGAGATTGATCGCCTGGCGTACCTTGGGATTGTCCAGCGGCGGGTGCTGGCTGTTGATGCCGACGAAGGCGGTCATGAAGGCCGGAGTCTGCTCGACCTTGAGCTCGGCGCTCTTCTGCGCGGCCTCGACGTCCAGCGGCTTGGGCGACAGGGCGATCTGGCATTCGCCGCGCTTGAGCTTCTGCAGGCGCACGCTGGCGTCCGGGGTGATGGCGAATACCAGGTTATCCACAGCCGGCTTGCCGCCGAAGTACTGGGCGTTGGCGGCGTAGCGCACCACGGCGTCCTTCTGGAAGCGCTTGAAGACGAAAGGCCCGGTGCCGATCGGCTGGGCGTTGAGCTTCTCCGGGGTGCCGGCCTTCATCAGCTGATCGGCATATTCGGCGGAATAGATAGAGGCGAAACCCATGCTGAGCATCGCCAGGAAGGTGGCGTCCGGGTGGTTGAGGCTGAAGCGCACATGGCGCCCATCGACCTTCTCCACGGCCTTGACCAGGCTCGGCAGCTGCATCGACTGGGCATGGGGGAAGCCGCTCTGCGCGACCTTGTGCCAGGGCTGGGCCGGGTCGAGCATGCGCTGGAAGCTGAACACCACGTCGTCGGCGGCAAGCGTCCGGCCCGGCTTGAAGTAATCCGTGTGGTGGAAGGCCACGCCATCGCGCAGCTGGAAATCATACGTCAGGCCGTCTTCGGAGACCTTCCAGCTTTCGGCCAGGCTTGGCACCACCGCGCCTTTGGCGGCGTCGAAGTCCACCAGGCGGTTCATCAGCACGTCGGCCGAGGCGTTGGTGGTGGTCAGCGAGTTGTACTGGACCACGTCGAAGCCTTCGGGGCTGGCTTCGGTGCACACGCTCAGCGAGGCGGCACTGGCGAGGGCGGGGGAAAGAAGGAGGGCTAGGAGGGTAAGACGCATGACGAACTCCGTGTGAGCTGGCAAGATGCCCATCCGCGAGGCTGGGCGGGTCATGCAAGGCTGTTGTCAGCCTCGAAGGAGCTACCCTAGACCAAGCCGCTGCCCGTCACAACGATGACAGGCGACGAACGGCACCAGTGCCACGGCCCACGGGGGCTGGCGTCGAGTTTTCCGAGTCATGCTTTCCCTTGCAGCGCTGGGTGTCTTTCTGATATAAAGCTGCGCTCTTTTCTGGGGCCCTGCTCTGATCCTGCGACTTCCTCGCGGCGAAGCGGCAGTTAAGACCCCGGTGAAACTGAGAATCCTATTGAGTTAAGCAGCCAACCCATGCCGGGTTTGGCATGTGGTTTACAGAGGGCTGAGCCATGTCGAGAGTTTGCCAAGTGACCGGTAAGGGTCCGGTTACCGGGAACAACATTTCCCACGCACACAACAAAACCCGTCGCCGTTTCCTGCCGAACCTGCAGCACCACCGTTTCTGGGTAGAATCCGAGAAGCGTTTCGTGCGTCTGCGCGTTTCCGCTAAAGGCATGCGTATCATCGACAAGCGTGGTATCGAGGCCGTTCTGAACGACCTGCGCACCCGCGGCGAAAAATTCTAAGGAGCTGCAGTCATGCGCGAACTGATTCGTCTGGTGTCCAGCGCCGGTACCGGCCACTTCTACACCACCGACAAGAACAAGCGTACCAAGCCTGAGAAAATCGAGATCAAGAAATACGATCCGGTTGTTCGCAAGCACGTGATCTACAAGGAAGCCAAGATCAAGTAATTGATCTTCGCCCTTGTGAAGAAACCCGCCCCTCATGGCGGGTTTTTTCTTGCTTGGGCAAAAAGCCCAGGCGAAAAAAAGCCCGCCGATTGGCGGGCTTTTTCATGTCCGGGGCTCAGGCCTTCTGCTCGAAGATCACGTAGACCTTGCGGCAGGGCTCCAGCACTTCCCAGGTGCCGCTGAATCCGGCCGGGATGACGAAGCGGTCGCCGACGCGCACGGTCTTGGCACCGCCGTTGGCGTCACGGATCACCGACACGCCCTGGAGGATCTCGCAGTACTCGTGCTCGGTGTAGCTGACGTTCCAATGGCCCGGCTCGCCTTCCCAGATGCCCACGTTGAACTGGCCGCAGTCGCTGGCGTAGTGGTTGCGCACATTCTGCGCCGGGTCGCCCTTGATGATGCGGTCCGGAGCGGGGCGGTAGTGTTCGGGGGCGGTGGTGGCCTGGGCGAAATCGACGATCTGCTCGACGTTCATGGCGGTCTCGGTTCTTTAGAGTTGTTGGCGAGAGTGCGTGCGGGCACGCGCAGCGCTGTTGGATATTTACTCCGAAGCGGCTGTCGGAAAACCATCAGCCGACGAATCAGGGCAGTCTATGTTTAATAAAACGAACGTGACAAGGCCATTTGGCCGCATAGTGTAAAAAATATTGAAAATTGGCGATCTCCGGTTTAGGGTGGCGAACAGCATGCGTTTGCTCCGCCTTGCGGAATATTTGACAGCGCGCCCGCCCGGCGCCTGCACCTGATAAGTACATTAATAAGAGGACACGTTGTCATGGGTAACCTCACTCGCGCCGATTGGGAAGCTCGCGCCAAGGACCTGAAGATCGAAGGCCGCGCCTTCGTCAACGGTGAATACGTCGACGCCGCATCCGGCGCCACCTTCGATTGCATCAGCCCTGTGGATGGCCGCTTCCTGGCCAAGGTCGCCAGCTGCGACCTGGCCGATGCCGAGAGTGCCGTGCAGGTCGCCCGTGCCGCCTTCGACTCCGGCTCCTGGTCGCGCCTGGCCCCGGCCAAGCGCAAGAAGGTCATGATCCGCTTCTCCGAGCTGCTGCTGGAGAACGCCGAGGAACTGGCCCTGCTGGAAACCCTCGACATGGGCAAGCCGATCAGCGACTCGCTGAGCATCGACGTGTCCAGCGCCGCCAACAGCCTGCGCTGGAGCGGAGAGGCAATCGACAAGATCTACGACGAAGTCGCTGCCACCGCCCACAACGAACTGGGCCTGGTCACCCGCGAGCCGGTCGGCGTCGTCGCCGCCATCGTGCCGTGGAACTTCCCCCTGCTGATGACCTGCTGGAAACTCGGCCCGGCGCTGTCCACCGGTAACTCGGTGATCTTGAAGCCCTCCGAGAAGTCGCCGCTGACCGGCATCCGCATCGCCCAGCTGGCCATCGAGGCCGGTATCCCGAAAGGCGTGTTCAACGTCCTGCCGGGCTTCGGCCACACCGTCGGCAAGGCCCTGGCCCTGCACATGGACGTCGACACCCTGGTGTTCACCGGTTCGACCAAGATCGCCAAGCAGCTGATGGTCTACGCGGGCGAATCGAACATGAAGCGCGTCTGGCTGGAAGCCGGTGGCAAGAGCCCGAACATCGTCTTCGCCGACGCCCCGGACCTCAAAGCCGCTGCTGAAGCTGCCGCCAGCGCCATCGCCTTCAACCAGGGCGAAGTCTGCACCGCCGGCTCGCGCCTGCTGGTGGAGAAGTCGATCAAGGCCGAGTTCGTGCCGATGGTCGTGGAAGCCATCAAGGCCTGGAAACCGGGCAACCCGCTGGACCCGGAAACCAACGTCGGTGCGCTGGTCGACACCACCCAGATGAACAACGTGCTGAGCTACATCCAGGCTGGCCACGACGACGGCGCCAAGCTGGTTGCCGGCGGCAAGCGCACCCTGGAAGAAACCGGCGGCACCTACGTCGAGCCGACCATCTTCGACGGCGTGACCAATGCCATGCGCATCGCCCGTGAAGAGATCTTCGGCCCGGTGCTGTCGGTCATCGAGTTCACCGATGCCGAAGAAGCCGTGCGCATCGCCAACGACACTCCGTACGGCCTGGCCGCCGCGGTGTGGACCAGCGACCTGTCCAAGGCCCACCTGACCGCCAAGGCGCTGCGCGCCGGCAGCGTGTGGGTGAACCAGTACGACGGCGGCGACATGACCGCTCCGTTCGGTGGCTTCAAGCAGTCCGGCAACGGCCGCGACAAGTCGCTGCACGCGTTCGACAAGTACACCGAGCTGAAGGCCACCTGGATCAAGCTCTGAGGACGGTTCGGAGGGGCTGCGCGTCGGCCATGCTGCGTTGAGAACGAATTTTGGCTGCTCATTTACGGGCGTAAACTCCGCGCCAAAATTCGTTCTCGCCTTGCCTGGCTCTAGCTCGCTCCCTCCGTAGCGAATTTTGCAATTCAGGCCGGTCTTGGTCGGCCCCGATCCAGGGGCCGGCTCTGACAAAGAGCCACACCCGCGGCCGGGTTTCCCTCAGGGAAGCCCGGCCGCTGTGCATTGCGCATCGGGCACCCCTCGCGCCTGGCGTGCGCTCCGGATGGAACGGGAGAAAGACAATGCGTTGGGGACCGTATTTCGCTGTGTGTGCTGCCGTCATCAGCATCGGTCTGGCCCTGGGCCTGACCATGCCGCTGGTTTCGCTACGCCTGGAAGGCTGGGGTTACGGCAACTTCGCCATCGGTGTCATGGCGTCCACGCCGGCCGTGGGCGTGCTGCTGGGTGCGATGATTGCCGGGCGCCTCGCCTCGCGGGTCGGCACGCCGCTGCTGATGCGCCTGTGCCTGCTTTCCGGGGCCTTCTCGGTCGGCCTGCTGGCGCTGCTGCAGAGCTACCCGGTCTGGCTGTTCCTGCGCCTGCTGATCGGCGTGCAACTGACCGTGGTGTTCATCCTCGGTGAAAGCTGGATCAACCAGTTGGCTGTCGAGAAATGGCGCGGTCGCCTGGTCGCCCTGTATGGCACCGGCTACGCACTGAGCCAGCTATCCGGCCCGGTGCTGCTGACCTTCATCGGCACCGCCGACAACCGTGGCTTCTGGTTCAGCGTCTGCCTGCTGGTGGGCGGCTCCCTGCTGCTGCTCGGCCGTACCGGCGCCCCCAAGGTCGACCCGAACAGCGCCAACGGGCGCGGGCTTTTCACCTTCTGCGGCCAACTCCCAGCCATCGCCTGGGCGGTGGTGCTGTTCGCCGGCTTCGAGGCGATGATCCTCACCTTGCTGCCGGTCTACGGCATCCAGCAGGGCTTCACCCAGGCGGTGGCGCTGGCGATGGTGAGCACCGTGGTGGTCGGCGATGCGCTGCTGCAACTGCCCATCGGCTGGCTGGCCGACCGCATCTCGCGGCAGATGCTGTTCAAGGGCTGCGGCATCGTCCTGTGCGCGAGCAGCCTGGCCATGCCGCTGTTGCTGCAGCACATCGCCATCTGGCCGGTGCTGGTGCTGTTTGGCGCGAGCGCGGGCGGGCTGTTCACCCTGTCGCTGATCCTCATCGGCGAGCGTTACCGGGATGACGCGCTGGTCCGTGCCAACGCGCACATCGCCCAGCTCTGGGGCATCGGTTGCCTGATCGGGCCGCTGGCGACCGGCGCGGCCAGCCAGTGGATCAGCGGCCATGCGCTGCCGCTGGTGATGGCGCTGGGGGCGGCGGGCTTTGTGATTCTGGTGAGCCTGCGCGGGCTGCCGCCGGTAATGCGCTCGACCGACGCCGCGCTGCAGCAGGAGCGCTCCTAGAGCATCTTCTCCAGGCCGATGGCGCCGGCGATCCACGCGTTGAGCCGGCGCCAGGCGTTGCCCGGCTCCCGCTTGAGCGTCACCAGCTTGCCGCCGCGCTCCTCGATCCAGACCAGTTTCGGCGGGTCGCTGTTCGGCGCGATCTTCACCTGGTAGCTGACCCTCGGCGACATACTCGCCAGCGCCAGGCGGCGCACCTGCTCGGCGAGTTCCGGGCTGTCGACGATGATGCCGACCTCGGTGTTCCACAGCACCGAGCGCGGGTCGAAGTTCAGCGAGCCGACGAACACCTGCTGCTGGTCGAACACCGCCGCCTTGCTGTGCAGGCTGGCGCTGCTCGAACCGCGCACCATCCATGGCGCCCCGGACAGGCGCTGGTCCGGATCGGCGCGCAGCTCGTAGAGCTTCACCCCGTGGTCCAGCAGTTCCAGCCGATAGGGCGCATAGCCGGCGTGCACGGCGGGCACATCGGTCGCCTCCAGCGAGTTGGTCAACAGGCGCACGCTGACGCCGCTGTCGGCGCGCTGGGTCAGGTACTCGACGCCGGCGCTGGTCGGCACGAAATAGGCCGAGACCAGGATCAATTCCTTCGAAACTCCGTCGAACAGCGGTTGCAACTGGGTGCTCAGCAGTTGCTCGGAACCCCGCTCGCCCTTGTCCAGAACCTTCAGCGGGGTGTCCCACACTGCCTTGCCTGGCGCCCAGACCAGATTGTCCAGCCAGTTCTGCAGGTGCGGGCGGTCGCTACTGCGGTTCAGTC
Source organism: Pseudomonas sp. DP-17 (assembly GCF_022380625.1). Classification (NCBI taxonomy): domain Bacteria; kingdom Pseudomonadati; phylum Pseudomonadota; class Gammaproteobacteria; order Pseudomonadales; family Pseudomonadaceae; genus Pseudomonas; species Pseudomonas sp. DP-17. Next base: position 281,079 of record NZ_JAKSXG010000013.1, on the reverse strand, counting down.
GGGCGATGTAGCTGGAGCTCTCCACTCGCTCCTTCGCCAGGTAGTGGTCCAGTCTGCGGCGCATGTGGTTGAGCTCGTCAGGGGCCGGCTCGCTCCACAGGTAGTCCTCGATCGGCCGGCTGATGCGGCTGTTCCAGTACTGGTCGAAGCTCTGCCCCAGCGCTTGCGCTACCGGCCCGACGCCCATCAGGTCGAGGTCGCTGAAGTTCATCTCGGCCTTGGCGTCGAAGTATTCGTCGCCCAGGTTGCGGCCGCCGACTATGGCGACGCTGTTGTCCGCCAGCAGCAGCTTGTTGTGCATCCGCCGGTGCTGCTCGGAGAGGTTGAACAGCCGCCCGAGGTTGCGCGTGATGCCGGTGCTGCGGCCCAGGTGCAGGGGGTTGAACAGACGTACCTGGATGTTCGGGTGGGCGGCGAGAGCGCCCAGTTCGTAGTCCCAGCCATCGCTGCTGGTGTCGTCGATCAGGATGCGCACGCGCACGCCGCGGTCCGCTGCGTGCAGCAACTCGCGGATCAGGGCGCGGGTGGTGAGGCCGTCGTGGACGATGTAGTACTGAATGTCCAGGCTGCGCTGGGCCTTGCGGATCAGCTCGGCGCGGGCGAGGAAGGCGTCGACGCTGGAGGCCAGCAGGTGGAAACCGGACTGCCCGGGATGGGCGGCCGCCTGTTTGCTGATCTGGTTGTCCAGCCGGGTGCCCTGCACCGGCAGCACGTGTGAAGGCTCTGGCGGCGGCGCGCTGGCGCAGCCAGCCAGGGTGAGCAGGATCAGCAGGAACAGGCGTGGAAGCAAAAAGAAGTCTCCGACAAGCCCGCCGATGGCGGGCTGCGGAAGATTCTAGCCGCTGGATCGCGCAGGCGGTCAGCCGCCGAGTGTTTCCTTGAAGCGGTACCAGGCCATCCCCAAGGCCAGCAGTGGCGAGCGCAGCAGCTTGCCGCCGGGGAAGGTGACGTGCGGCACCCGGGCGAACAGCTCGAAGCCGCTGCCCTGCTGGCCGGCGATAGCCTCGGCGAGCAGCCTGCCGGCCAGGTGCGTTGCGTTCACCCCATGGCCGGCATAGGCCTGGGCGAAGTACACGTTGGGCTGGTCGGGCAGGCGACCGATCTGTGGCAGGCGGTTGGCGCCGATGCCGATCATGCCGCCCCACTGGTAGTCGATGCGCACGTTCGCCAGGTGCGGGAACACCTTGAGCATCTTCGGCCGCATGTACGCGGCGATATCCGCCGGGTCGCGTCCGGAGTAGTGGCAGGCGCCGCCGAACAGCAGGCGGTTGTCGGCGGAGAGCCGGTAGTAGTCCAGTGCCACACGCTGGTCGCATACGGCCATGTTCTGCGGCAGCAGGGCGTGGGCCTGTTCGGCTGACAGCGGTTCGGTGGCGATCACGTAGCTACCGGCGGGCAGTACCTTGCCATCGAGATAGGGATTCAGCCGGTTCTGGTAGGCGTTGCAGGCGATCACCAGGGTCTTGGCGCGCACGCTGCCCCGGGCGGTGCGCACGCGCACTTCGCTGCCGTAATCGATGCTGATGACGGCAGAGTTCTCGAACAGCCTGACGCCCAGGCTCTGCGCTGCGGCGGCCTCGCCCAGGGCGAGGTTGAGTGGGTGCAGGTGGCCCGAACCCATGTCAACCATGCCACCGACGTACAGGTCGGAGCCGACGATGGAGCGCATGTCCTCTTTCGGAACCATGCGCAGCTCGTGGCGGTAGCCGAGGCTTTTCAGCTCGTCGAAGTCTTCCTGGAAGCCTTCGACGTCCGACGGCTTGTTGGCCAGGTCGCAGTAGCCCCAGGTCAGGTCGCAATCGATGGCGTACTGCTCGACGCGGCGGCGGACGATCTCCACCGCCTCCAGGCCCATCAGCTTCATGGCGTGCACACCGTCGGCGCCCACCACCGGCTCGAACTGCTCCAGGCCATGGCCGACACCGCGGATCAGTTGCCCGCCGTTGCGCCCGCTGGCACCCCAGCCGATCTGGTGGGCTTCCAGCAGGATCACCGAGAGCCCGCGCTCGGCCAGTTCGATGGCCGTGTTCAGCCCGGAGAAACCGCCACCGATGACGCACACGTCGGCCTTTTCCTCGCCGGCCAGGGGCGGTACTTCGAGGCGGCGGTTGACGCTCGCGGCGTAGTAGGACGGGGCGTGGCGGTCGGTGTGCACCGGCTGGCGAACGCGGGCGTTCATGTGCGATATCCTGATTATTGTGTTGTTAAAATTTTACGCAGGATAAACGCCGACTTCCCGTGCAGCCAATAGCCACACGGGAAAAAACGCCGGAAGTCGTAAACAGATCTCTTGAGATTGCCGCGAACGGCGGGGAATCAGCCCGCTTTTCAGTCAGGTATGGGCAGCGTGAGGCTTTCCTTCACCTCTTCCATCACGATATAGCTCTTGGATTCGCGCACGTGGGGCAGTTTGAGCAGGATGTCGCCCAGCAGCTTGCGGTAGGAGGCCATCTCGGAGATGCGCGCCTTCACCAGGTAATCGAAGTGGCCCGACACCAGGTGGCATTCCAGCACATGGGGCAGCTTGAGCACCGAGCGGCGGAAGTCCTCGAAGGTATCGCCGGACTTGTAGTCCAGGCTGATCTCGACGAACACCAGCAGGCTGGCCTTGAGGTACTGCGGGTTCAGCCGGGCGTTGTAGCCCATGATGATTCCCTCGCGCTCCAGCCGGCGCACGCGCTCGGTGCACGGCGTGGTGGAGAGGCCGACGCGCTCGCCCAGTTCGGTGAAGGAGATGCGGCCTTCCTCCTGCAGGATGCGCAGGATGTTGCGGTCGATCTTGTCCAGTTCGCGGCGGCTTTGATGCTGGGTTCTCATGGGAAGGACTCTGAAGTCGAGCGATGAGCTTTGGGGGAATGTCGGCAATATAGTCGGTTGTGCAGGGAATATCACTGGCATCCCTTGAACTTCCCGCGCCGGACGGCCAGCCTGTAAGCCGAGGCTGCGTTCCTGTCGGGCGAAGCCGGCCGTTTTCCACCGAGGTTTTTGCATGTCGCTGCCCCGTCCGCGCACCGTTCTCCTGCTGCTGTTGCTGCTCCTGGCAATGGCGGTCGGCGCGGCGTGGCTGGCGATGCCGCGCCTGCTCGCCAATGCCGGGATCAGTGTCGAGCGGTGGCAGGGGCTGGGCGTTTCCCGCCAGGGCCTGACCCTGCAGCGGCTGGCCCTGCAGCACCAGACGCCGGAAGGCGCACGCCTGGCGGTCCAGCTGCAGGACCTGCGCGTCGGCTGGCCCGAACATGAAGACGGCCGCTGGCGCTTCAAGGAGCTGGCCGCCGGCAGCATCGACGTGCGCCAGTGGCCGGGGCAGGACGCGCCGGAGGAAGACGCCGCACCACCGGACATCGCCCAGCTCAACCGTTGGCTGACGCTGCTGCCCGGACGGCTGGCGCTGGAGCATGTCGTCGTCGAATTGCCCTGCGCTCGCGAACAACGCTGCACCCTCAACGGCAGTGCCCACTGGCAGCAGATCCAGGGCGGCGCCGCGGCGCTGGGCGGCGAACTGCGCCAGGGTGGCCAGCAGCTGGCGTTCAACGGCCTGCTGCAGCCCGGCGAGGGCCAGTGGCGCCTGCAACTGGACAGCTACCTGGACAACGAACAGCTGCTTTCCCTGGATTCCAGCTGGGCGCCCGCCAGCCGCCAGCTCAATGGCAGCCTCGCCACTCCCGCCGTTCCGCCGGTTCAGGCGGTGCGCAACTGGCTGGGCATGTGGCTGCCGACGCCGAACCTGCCGTTGCCGATCCCCGAGGCCGGGCGCCTGCGCCTGAGCTGGGACACGCAACTGGCCGGCGACGCCGCCTGGCCGGACTGGCCGGGCCTGCGCGATGGCCGTGGCAGCGTCGATCTTTCTCTGCAACTGCCGCAACCCTGGCCGCTGCCGGGCGCGGGCAGCCTGCAGGGCGATCTGCGGCTGATTGCCAGTGCGACCGATAAAGGCTGGCGCCCCTCGGTGGTCAGCGGTGACCTGCGACTTTCCGATCTGTACGGCGATTGGTTGCAGGCACTGCCGGTCGGCCTGCGCCCGGCGCGACTGACGTTGCATCTGGAGCCCGGGATAGAAGAAGAGGCTGGCAGCGTGCGCGCCGACCTGCGCGCCGTGGGGGCCGCCGACCTGCGCTTGCGCTCCCGTGTGGCCCTGCGGGAGGCGACCCCGCTGGCGTTGCAACTGAATGACTCGCGGCTGGAGGGCAAGATTCCGCATCTGGAACTGGCCGGCCTGCGCGGTGATAACGGCCGCGTCGACCTGAGCTTCGACGCTCGGTTGGATCAGCAATCGGCGAGTTTCAACCTGGCCGATGGTGGGCAACTGCAGGTCGGCACGCTGATCGGCCCGCAGTCGCTCAAGGCCAGCAAGCTCGTCGCTACTCTGGGTAAAGGTACGCTGAGCGTGGGATACGCCAGCGATACGCCTGCCACCCTGCAACTGGACGCCCCGCTGAAGCTGGCCGTGGGCGAGCTGCGCCAGCCCCACGTCAAGCCGCTGTCCTGGAGCGCCATGGGTACGCTCGCCGCGAGCCTCGACGCCCAGCAGTTCAAGGGCCGTCTGTTGAACAGCGGCGGGCTGAATGCCGAGGTCGACCTGAATAGCTCGGCGAAGCAGGGTGTCGTGCTGCTCGCGCGGCAGGCGGAGTTTTTCCTGCGCACCGGCAACCCGGTGGAAAAGTCCCTTGCCGACTGGCCGGGCCTGCTCAGCCTGAACAACGGCAAGGCCAGCTTCGACCTGAACTGGCGCCTGCCGCCGGGCGCGGCGCCGCAGAGCCTCGAGCTGAACCTGCGCGGCAGCGGACTGGAGGGCGTCTATGACCGCAGTGAGGTCCATGGCCTCGACCTGCAGGCGAAGTTCGCCCTCAAAGGGGCGCAGATGGAGCTGCAGTTGCCGCAGGTAAAAATCGCCTCGCTCAACCCCGGCGTGACCCTCGGCCCGCTGTCCCTGCAGGGCAGTTACAAGGCTTCGCTGAACGCGCCATTGGCTGGGCGGATCGATTGGCAGCAGGCGGAGCTGGGGATGTTCAAAGGCCGTGCCTGGCTGCCGGCGGGAGCCGTGGACCTTTCCGCCCTGGGCCAGGGTCTGATCCTGAAGCTGGATGGGCTGGCGCTGGAGGCGATCCTGGCGGCGTATCCGGCGGAAGGGTTGTCCGGCAGCGGGATCATCGATGGCAACCTTCCGCTGGGCCTGCACGAGGGCAAGCTGGTCATTCGCAGTGGCGAAGTGGCTGCGCGCGAGCCGGGCGTGCTGCAGTTCCGCTCGGAGAAGATTCGCTCGCTGGGGCAGAGCAATCCGGCCATGCAACTGGTGGCCACCGCCATCGACGATTTCCGCTACGACAAGCTCAGCAGCCGCGTGGATTATGATGAATCCGGCAAGCTGCTCCTTGCCATGAGCCTGAGCGGGAGCAATCCCGCGCTGGAGCAGGGCCGGCCGATCAACCTCAACGTCAATCTGGAGGAGAACGTGCCCAAGCTGCTCACCAGCCTGCAACTGAGCGACCGGGTCAGCGACACCATCCGCAAGCGCGTGCAGGACCGCCTGCGCAACGACCCGGCCGCCGCGCCATGACCGCAAGGAGAACCCCGATGCGCCTCCGCGCCTTACTTCCTTTCCTGCTCCTGGCGGGCCTCGCCCAGGGCTGCACGCCCACCGTGCAGCTGGCAGCGCCCAAGGAGCCGATCAACATCAACCTCAACGTGAAGATCGAGCACGAGATCTATATCAAGGTCGACAAGGCGCTCGACGGCATCATCAACGAGAACAGCGGCCTGTTCTGAGAAGGAGCCTTTTCATGAGATTGCACCGCAAACTGGGCGTCGCATTGCTCGCCCTCAGCCTGAGCCTGCCGGTCATGGCGATGAGCCTGGAGCAGGCCATGTCCGCCCTGGGTGGCGCCAAGTCCCAGGGCCTGGTGGGCGAGCAGGCCGACGGCTACCTGGGCGTCGTGAAGAACGGCGGTGACGCCGCCGAAGTTGCCGCGCAGATCAATGCCGCGCGCCGCGCCGAATACCAGAAGGTCGCCAGCCAGAGTGGCGCCACCCTCAAGGACGTGGAAGCCCTGGCCGGCAAGAAGGCCATCGAGCGCACGCCATCGGGGCAGTACGTACAGGTCAACGGCCAGTGGGTGCGCAAGTAAGCACGCCAAGGGGATTTCCCTGCTCGCCGCCGCTGCCGGCGGCGAGTCCGGGGTGCTGCGGCGGAAGCAGGTAATTCCCGTCGGGAAATGCTCCGGCGCGAGAAGTTCTGGGTAATCCCGTTCTGTTCGCTATTTCCTCTGGTTCTGGTGAAATTTTCGCCAGATCCTCGACCATCCGGTCTCGGGTGAAAATGCGCTGATTCTGGTGGATGTCCCTCCGTGAAAGCGACTTTCGCCAGGAATTTTCGTCAAAACACAGATCGCAATCAGTGAATATCGCTGAGCCTGACTTCCTATACTGCGCGCATCTACGTTCAGAATAAGAAACGTCCGCGCCCTGGCGCGACGTAGGAGGCAAAGATGCGCGTTCTGGTGCTTGGCAGCGGTGTGATCGGTACCGCCAGTGCTTACTATCTCGCCCGTGCCGGCTTCGAAGTGGTCGTCGTCGACCGCCAGCCCGGCCCGGCCCTGGAAACCAGCTTCGCCAACGCCGGGCAGGTCTCCCCTGGCTACGCCTCGCCCTGGGCCGCCCCGGGCATCCCGCTCAAGGCCATGAAATGGCTGATGCAGACCCACGCGCCCCTGGCCATCAAGCTGACCGGCGATCCCAGCCAGTACAGCTGGATGTGGCAGATGCTGCGCAACTGCAACGCCAAGAGCTATGCGGTGAACAAAGAGCGCATGGTGCGCCTGTCCGAGTACAGCCGTGACTGCCTCGACGAATTGCGCGCCGAGACCGGCATCACCTACGAAGGCCGCTCCCTGGGCACCACGCAGCTGTTCCGCACCCAGGCCCAGCTGGACTCCGCCGCCAAGGACATCGCCGTCCTGGAAAGCACCGGCGTTCCCTATGAAGTGCTGGACCGCGCCGGCATCGCCCGTGTCGAGCCGGCCCTGGCCAAGGTCGCCGACAAGCTGGTCGGCGCCCTGCGCCTGCCGAACGACCAGACCGGCGACTGCCAGATGTTCACCACCAAGCTGGCCGAAATGGCCAAGGCTCTGGGCGTGGAATTCCGCTTCGGCCAGGACATCCAGCGCCTGGACTTCGCCGGCGACCGCATCAACGGTGTCTGGGTCGATGGCCAGCTGGTCACCGCCGACCGCTACGTACTGGCGCTGGGCAGCTACTCGCCGCAGATGCTCAAGCCGCTGGGCATCGACGCCCCGGTCTACCCGCTCAAGGGCTACTCGCTGACCGTGCCGATCACCAACCCGGACATGGCGCCGACCTCGACCATCCTCGACGAGACCTACAAGGTCGCGATCACCCGCTTCGACCAGCGCATCCGCGTCGGCGGCATGGCGGAAATCGCCGGCTTCGACCTGTCGCTGAACCCGCGTCGCCGCGCCACCCTGGAAATGATCACCACCGACCTCTACCCGGAAGGCGGCGACGTCAGCCAGGCGGAGTTCTGGACCGGCCTGCGCCCGGCCACCCCGGACGGCACCCCGATCGTCGGCGCCACTCGCTATCGCAACCTGTTCCTCAACACCGGCCACGGTACCCTGGGCTGGACCATGGCTTGCGGCTCGGGCCGCTACCTGGCCGACCTGATGGCCAAGAAACGCCCGCAGATCAGCACCGAAGGCCTGGACATCTCCCGCTACGGTTCCACTTCGGAGGCACAGAATGGCCATCCAGCGCCTGCACACTAATCAGCGCATGAGCCAGGTCGTCATCCACAACGGCACGGCGCACCTCGCCGGCCAGGTGGCGGACGACCTCACCGCCAATGTCGAGCAACAGACCCGTGAAGTCCTTGCCAGCGTCGAGCGTCTGCTCGACGAGGCTGGCACCGACAAGTCGCGGATCCTCTCGGCAACCATCTACCTCAAGGACGTCGCCGCCGACTTCGCCGGCATGAACGGCGTCTGGGACCAGTGGGTCCCGCAGGGCTGCGCCCCGGCCCGCGCCACCGTCCAGGCGGCGCTGTGCTACCCGGAGATCCTCGTCGAGGTCTCCATCGTCGCCGCACTGCCCTGATCGTTTTGCGTGGCCCGGCCGGAGCGCCGGGTTTTTTTCGTCTGTCGTTTCTGTTCCATCACCATAAGAGAGCCTCGCCATGCGTCCCGCCCGTGCCCTGATCGACCTCGCCGCCCTGCGCCACAACTATCGCCTGGCCCGTGAAGTCACCGGCGCCCGAGCGCTGGCGGTGGTCAAGGCTGATGCCTACGGCCATGGTGCGGTGGTCTGCGCTCGTGCACTGGAAGGTGAGGCCGACGGTTTCGCCGTGGCCTGCATCGAGGAAGCGCTGGAACTGCGCGAAGCCGGTATCCGCGCACCGATCCTGCTGCTCGAAGGTTTCTTCGAAGCCAGCGAGCTGGAGCTGATCGACGCCCATGACTTCTGGTGTGTGGTGCATTCGGCCTGGCAGCTGGAGGCCATCGAGCAAGCGCGCCCGAGCAAGCCGCTGACCGTCTGGCTGAAGATGGACTCGGGCATGCACCGCGTTGGCTTCTTCCCGCAGGACTACGCTGCCGCGCTGGCGCGTCTGAAGGCGCTGCCGCACGTAGCCAAGGTCGTGCTGATGAGCCACTTCTCCCGCGCCGACGAGCTGGATTGTCCGCGCACCGAAGAGCAGGTCGCTGCCTTCCAGGCCGTGCGCGAAGCCGAGGGCCAGGGGCATGAGATCAGCCTGCGCAACTCCCCCGGCATCCTCGGCTGGTCCGACGTGCCCAGCGACTGGGTGCGCCCCGGCATCATGCTCTACGGCGCCACCCCCTTCGAACAGGCGCACCCGCTGGCCGATCAGCTGCGTCCGGTGATGACCCTGGAGTCCCAGGTCATCAGCCTCCGCGAACTGCCGGCCGGCGAGCCGGTGGGCTATGGCGCGCGCTTCATCGCCGACCGCCCGGTGCGCGTCGGCGTGGTCGCCATGGGTTACGCCGACGGCTATCCGCGCCACGCGCCGGATGGCACGCCGGTGTTCGTCGACGGCAAGCCCAGCCGCATCATCGGGCGCGTTTCCATGGACATGCTCACGGTGGACCTGACCGACCTGCCGGCTGCCGGCCTGGGCAGCCGCGTCGAGCTCTGGGGCCCGAACGTGCCGGCCAGCGACCTCGCCGCCCGCTGCGGCAGCATCCCCTACCAGCTGTTCTGCAACCTCAAGCGCGTCCCGCGGGTCTATAGCGGCGAATGACGGATACCGCCCGTAAAGTTTGCGCAGGATCGACGGGCGATCTGTTGTAAATACTGAACGGTGTTGCCATGATACGTGGCACTTGGAACCCGCTCGGCTCAAGCCGTTGCGGGTTCTGCCTTTCAGAGCCTGCCTGATCACAAGAATAAGGAGGACCCCACCCTTGGACGTCGGTGCTCGTCTGCAAGCCATCCGTAAAGTCAAAGGTTTGTCCCAGCGCGAACTCGCCAAGCGGGCGGGTGTGACCAACAGCACAATCTCGATGATCGAGAAAAACAGCGTCAGCCCCTCCATCAGCTCGCTGAAGAAAGTGCTGGGTGGTATTCCGATGTCCCTCGTGGAGTTCTTCTCCCTGGACCTGGAACAGAGCAGCAACACTCCGGTGGTCTACAAGGCAGACGAACTCAGCGACCTGTCCAGCGGCTCGATCATCATGAAGCTGATCGGCAAGGATTACCCCAGCCGTGCCATCACCCTGCTCGACGAGACCTACCCGCCGGGCTCCGATACCGGTGACGACATGTACGCCCACGAAGGGGAAGAAACCGGCGTGCTGGTCGAGGGTCGCCTGGAGCTGACCGTTGGCGACGAGACCTACGTCCTCGAGTGTGGCGACAGCTATTATTTCGACAGCACCAAGCCGCACCGCTTCCGCAATCCGTTCGAAGCCCCGGCGCGGCTGATCAGCGCGACCACACCGGCAAATTTTTGAACAGCCGGTAGGACCGGCCAGATCAGCTGCGACCTAATGCCGCAAACGCCGGCCAGGTGGCGCAATTGTTTCGAGCTTCCCGGCTTTGCCGTTATACTTGCGCCCGCTCGCGCGGCCCGAGACTGTGACTGCACCGCGACCGGGCGTGATAAGCCACGATGAGGGTGAAAGGGTGAACCTGATTAGAAAAATCCTGGCAGCCCAAGCTGCCGTACTGGCCCTGTGGGCAGTGAGCGTTCAGGCCGCGACCAATGATGACGCCATTGCCAAGCGTCTCGAACCTGTCGGCAAAGTCTGCGTCCAGGGCAAGGAATGCGAAGGCGTTGGCGCCGTTGCTTCCGCTGGCGGTGGCGGTGCCCCGCGTTCGGGCGAAGAGATTGTCGGCAAGGTCTGCACCAACTGCCACGGCAGCGGCCTGCTGGGCGCGCCGAAAGTCGGCGACAAGGCTGACTGGGGCAAGCGTGCGAAAGAGCAGGGCGGTATCGACGGCCTGCTGGCCAAGGCCATCTCGGGTATCAACGCCATGCCGCCCAAGGGCACCTGCGCTGATTGCTCCGATGACGAGCTGAAAGCTGCGATTCACCACATGTCCGGCCTGTAACAGCCGAGCTGTGCGCAAAAAGCCGCCCAAGGGCGGCTTTTTCATGCCTGCGATTTGTCACCGGGTGAGTCGCGGGAGCAACTTTTGCGTAAAGCCGGTCCAAACTCCTGTCGTCGAACTGACCCAGGAGGGAAGCCCGGTGCAATCCTGCTCGATCGAAACCGCCGTCGAACACCTGCTTGAACGCCTGGATGGGCACATCCGCCTCGGCCTGCCGCTCGGGCTGGGCAAGCCCAACCAGCTGGCCAATGCCTTGTACCGGCACATCCGCGAGAACCCGCGTCGGCAGCTGACCCTCTACACCGCACTGTCGCTGGGGCGTCCGCAGGCCGGCGGCGAGCTGCAGCGACGCTTCCTCGAGCCTTTCGTCGAGCGCATCTACGGCGACTATCCCGAGCTGGACTACCTGCACGACCTGCGCAGCGGCAGCCTGCCGGAGAACATCCGCGTCGAGGAGTTCTACCTGCAACCCGGCAGCCTGCTCGACAGCGACCCGGCGCAGCAGAACTACATCAGCTGCAACTACAGCCACGTGGCGCGCGACATCAATGCCAAGGGCGTCAATGCCGTCGCCCAGCTGGTGGCCCGTGATCCGGCCCGGCCGGGCAAGCTCAGCCTGGCCTGCAACCCGGACATCACCCTCGACCTGCTGCCGATGCTGCAGCGCCGCCGCGCAGCGGGGGAAACCATCGTTACCATTGGCGTCGTCCACGACCGCTTGCCCTACATGCCTGGCGATGCCGAGGTGGACGAGGACGTCTTCGACCTGCTCGTGGACGCGCCGGGCGACAACAGCACGCTGTTCTCCACGCCAAACCTGCCGGTGGGTCTTCAGGACCATTGCATCGGTCTGCATGCCAGCGCCCTGGTACGTGACGGCGGGACCCTGCAGGTCGGCATCGGCTCCATGGGCGACGCCCTGACCTCTGCTCTGCTCACCCGCCAGCGCGACAACGACGGCTACCGCGCGCTGCTCGACAGCCTTGATTCCACGGATCGCCACGCCCAGCTGATCGAGCGCGATGGGGGGCTCGCGGCCTTCGAGCAGGGCCTCTACGGCTGCAGCGAAATGTTCGTTCCTGGCCTGCTGGCGCTGGCCGAGGCGGGGGTCTTGAGCCGGCGGGTCGCGGCGCGGCCCGGCGCGTCGCCCACCGAGCCGGGCGTCTGGCTGCATGGTGGCTTTTTCCTCGGCCCAGAGGCCTTCTACCGGCGCCTGCGCGAGATGTCGCGCGAGGAACTGGCCGGCATCGGCATGACGGGCATCGGCTTCGTCAACAACCTCTACCGCGACGAAGAGCTCAAGCGCGAACAGCGCCGCGACGCACGCTTCATCAACAGCGCCTTCACCGTCACTCTGCTGGGCGCGGGCGTGGCCGACCAGTTGGAAGATGGCCGGGTGCTCAGCGGCGTCGGCGGGCAGTACAACTTCGTTGCCCAGGCCCACGAGCTGGAAGGCGGGCGCTCGATCCTGATGTTGCGCAGCTGGCGCGAGTCCGAGGGCGAGCTGAGCTCCAACATCGTCTGGAGCTACGGTCACACCACCATCCCCCGGCACCTGCGCGACATGGTGGTGACCGAATACGGTGTCGCCGACCTGCGCGGCAAGAACGACGCCGAGGTGATCGCCGCGATGCTGGCCATCGCCGACTCGCGCTTCCAGGACGAACTGATCACCCAGGCCCGGCAGGCTGGCAAGCTGCCAAAGACTTTCGAACTGGACCAGCGTTACCGCAACAACACCCCGGAGCGCCTGCACGAGGCGACTCGCGGGCTGCGTCAGCTGCTGCCGGAATTCCCTCTGGGTTGCGACTTTACCGATGAGGAGTGCGACCTGCTGCGGGCGCTGGGCTGGCTGAAGAGCAAGCTGCGCCTGAGCGAGATTCTCGAACTGGGCAGGGCGACCCTGGATGCGCCGGCACCGGCGGCTTTCCCCGCACACCTGGAACGCATGGGATTGGCAGAGCCGGACGGGCTGCGTGAAGAGCTTTACCAGCGGCTGGTGCTGGCCGGCCTCAAGGCCAGCGCCGAGAGGAGCCTATAGGGCGCAAAACGCGCCAGCCTTATCCGCCGTGTAACAGCGGGCAGGTTATGCGCCCTACATAAAGCCAGCGACACAGGCATGAAAAAAGGCGGGCCCTGTCGGCGCCCGCCTTTTTCGTGGAGCGGTGGATCAGTCTTCGAGGAACTCGACCTGACCGCCCGCCAGTGATTTCACGCGAGCCAGGGATTCCACGCGGTAGCCTTCGCTCTCCAGCAGGGCGCGGCCTTCCTGGAAGGACTTCTCGATGACGATGCCCAGGCCGGCGACGCTGGCGCCTGCCTGCTGGATCAGGTCGATCAGCGCCTTGGCCGCATGGCCGTTGGCGAGGAAGTCGTCCACCACCAGCACGTGGTCAGCGGCGGTAAGGTGCTTGGCGGAGATGGCGATGGTGCTTTCGGTCTGCTTGGTGAAGGAGAAGACCTTGGAGATCAGCAGGTCGTTCTTCAGCGTCAGCGACTGGAACTTGCGGGCGAAGATCACCGGGATGCCCAGCTCGAGGCCGGCCATGACCGCCGGGGCAATGCCCGAGGCCTCGATGGTGACGATCTTGGTGATGCCCTGGTTCTTGAAGCGTTCGGCGAACTCGTGGCCGATCAACTTCATCAGCGCCGGGTCGATCTGGTGGTTGAGGAAGGCGTCTACCTTGAGGACCTGTTCGGAAAGAACGATGCCTTCGCTGCGAATTTTGTCTTTGAGAGTGTTCACGGGGGGTGCTTCCGAAAGCGGCTGTCGCTGATGAAGCGCGTAATTCTACAACGCCGGTGGCCATCTGCGCGACGTTCCGACCAATGCAATTGCTGATCGAATGGACAGTTTTTCGATGGGCGGGAAGGCATGCATCGACCTAGGAGCGGATTCCTCCGCGATCCGGCCGGCAGGCCGGTGGCCGCCGGGTGACAATCGCGGACGGAATCCGCTCCTACGCGCCAGCCAACCATGGGCGTAGGACGAATCACCCGGAACGGGTTATCCGCCGCAATAAAAACTCTGGCTCAGCGCTTGAGCAACGCCCGAATATCCGCCAGCGCCGAGTTGCCCTTGGCCACCTTGACTTCCTGCGGGGCGTCTTCCAGGCCTTCCCAGACCAGGTCCTCGGGGGGCAGCTCGTCGAGGAAGCGGCTGGGCGAGCAGTCGATGATCTCGCCGTACTGCTTGCGCTTGGCGGCGAAGGTCATGGCCAGGTTCTTCTTCGCCCGGGTGATGCCCACATAGGCCAGGCGCCGCTCCTCCTCGATGGTGTCGGCCTCGATGCTGGAGCGGTGCGGGAGGATTTCTTCCTCCACACCGAGAATGAACACGTAGGGGAATTCCAGGCCCTTTGAAGCGTGCAGGGTCATCATCTGCACGCCGTCGGCGCCTTCCTCCTCTTCCTGCTGGCGCTCGAGCATGTCGCGCAGGACCAGCTTGGCGATGGCCTGCTCGATGGTCATGTCGCCTTCTTCGTCGCGCTCCAGGGTGTTCTTCAGCGCATCGATGAGGAACCAGACGTTGCCCATGCGGAAGTCGGCGATCTTGTCGCTGGACGCGTTCTGCCGCAGCCAGTTCTCGTAGTCGATGTCCATCACCATGCTGCGCAGCGCGCCGATCGGGTCGCTGCCGGCGCACTGCTCGCGGACCTTGTCGATGAAGCGCTTGAAGCGCTGCAGGCGCTCGATGTAGCGGGCGTCCAGGTGCTCGGACAGGCCCAGCTCGCCGGAAGCGTTGAACATCGAACAGCCACGCTCGGTGGCGTAGTTGCCGAGCTTCTCCAGCGTGGTGGAGCCGATTTCCCGGCGCGGCACGTTGATCACGCGGAGGAAGGCGTTGTCATCGTCCGGGTTTACCAGCAGGCGGAAGTAGGACATCAGGTCCTTCACTTCCTGGCGTCCGAAGAAGCTGGTGCCGCCTGACAGGTGATAGGGAATCTGGTGGTGCTGAAGTTTCAGCTCGATCAGCTTCGCCTGATAGTTGCCTCGGTAGAGGATGGCGAATTCGCTGTAGGGCCGCTGGGTCTTCAGGTGGATGGTGAGGATTTCCATCGCCACCCGCTCGGCCTCGGCCTCTTCGTTCCGGCAACGGATCACCCGGATCGGATCGCCTTCACCCATCTCGCTCCACAGCTGCTTCTCGAACACGTGGGGGTTGTTGGCGATGAGGATGTTGGCGCATTTGAGGATGCGGCTGGTGGAGCGGTAGTTCTGCTCCAGCATCACCACCTTCAGGGAGGGGAAGTCCTCCTTGAGCTGCATCAGGTTTTCCGGGCGTGCGCCGCGCCAGGCGTAGATCGACTGGTCGTCGTCGCCCACCACGGTGAAGTGTGCGCGTTGCTGCACCAGCATCTTCACCAGCAGGTACTGGCTGGCGTTGGTGTCCTGGTATTCGTCCACCAGCATGTAGCGCACGCGGTTGCGCCACTTGTCGAGGATCTCCGGGTGCTCCTGGAACAGCTTTACCGGCTGCAGGATGAGGTCGTCGAAATCCACCGCGTTGTATGCCTTGAGCGTGCGCTGGTAATGCAGGTAGACCATCGCGGCGGTCTGTTCCTTGGGATTGCGCGCCTTTTCCAGCGCCTCCTCCGGAAGGATCAGGTCGTTCTTCCAGCCGCCGATCAGGCCCTTGATCTCGTCCAGACCGTCGTCGCCGGAATATTCCTTCTGCATGATGTCGGTCATCAGCGCCTTCACATCGCTCTCGTCGAAGATCGAGAAGCCGGGCTTGTAGCCCAGGGCCGCGTGTTCCTTGCGGATGATGTTCAGGCCCAGGTTGTGGAAGGTGGAGACGGTCAGGCCCTTGCCCTCGCCTGGGCGCAGCAGGGTGCTGACGCGCTCCTTCATCTCGCGGGCGGCCTTGTTGGTGAAGGTCACGGCGACGATGTACTGGGCGCGGATACCGCACTGCTGCACCAGGTAGGCGATCTTGCGGGTGATCACGCTGGTCTTGCCGGAGCCGGCGCCGGCCAGCACCAGGAGCGGGCCGCCGACGTAGTTCACGGCCTCTTGCTGCCGGGGATTGAGTCGGGACATGAAGGGCGGGGGTCTGTAGTGGAGCGGGCGCGTATTCTAGCAGGCCGTGCCGGGCGTCGGGGTGCCGCTCGGAATAGCGGCGATCTGTGACAGGATCGTGCTTATGTGTTTTGGATAAATCTGTACATGTATTAGGCTTGTGACAGCAATACTTGAAGAAAACTCTTAAGAGTTTCTCTGAAGTCTCGTCTACATCCGTGGGATGTCCGGATGGCGTCGCTTCAAAACCGGGAGAAGCGGGCGCAGGGATGGTGCCTGGAGTTTCTCCCCTTTCTCGAGATACATGGGGGTCGCTTGGCAGCGTCGGTCGAACCAGCGCGCCTGCTCCTGCTGGCGGAAGCGCCGCAGTGGGCCCAGCTACTGCGCGGGCATCTGGCCGCGTTGGGACAGGGCTATTCGCTGATCACGGCCCCGTCCTGGCAGGCCGCCAGCAGCCTGTTCGACGAAGATCAGGTCGGCCTGGTGCTCGCCACGCCCGGCAAATTGCCGTCCTCCCATCAATGCCACCTGCCGCTGGTCCTGCTGCTGGAGCGCGAGCCCGCGCAGGAGCCGGTCGGCGTCGCCGACTACCTGGTGGCCGAATCCCTCAGCGTCGAAGTCCTGCGCCGCACCCTGCGCTACGTGCGTGAACGCACCTCGCTGCAGAACACCTTGCAGAGTCTGGCCGAACAGGACCCGCTGACCGGCATCGCCAACCGCCAGGGCTTCCAGACCCTGCTCGCCGCCCGCTTGAGCGAGAGCGAAGGGCGCGGCCTGGCGCTGGGCCATCTGGACCTGGACAACTTCCGCCATGTCAACGACGCCCTCGGCCACCAGGCCGGCGACCGCTTGATCCTGCAGGTGGTGGCGCGCCTGAAGGCACACCTGGACAACGGCGACGACATTGCCCGCCTGGGCAGCGACGAGTTCGCCCTGCTGCTGGACACCCGCCGCGACCCGGCGCGGGTGGAGAAGATCGCCGAACTGATCGTCGAGTCCCTGGGCGAACCTTACTGGGTCGAAGGCGAAAGCCTGCTGCTGGGCTGCAGCCTGGGCATGGCCCAGGCCCGCGCCGGCGAAGCCGCCGACCCCCTGCTGTGGCACGCGCACATCGCCATGCAGCAGGCCAAGTCGCGCCAGGGCTGCACCTTCCACGTCTTCGACGAACGCATCAACCGTGGCGCCCGCAGCCTCGCCGACCTGGAAAGCGAACTGCGTCGGGCGCTGCGCCGCGACGAGCTGGAGCTGCACTACCAGCCTCGCCTGGACCTGCACAGCGGGCAGATCGTCGGCCTCGAAGCCCTGGTGCGCTGGCGCCATCCCGAGCGCGGCCTGCTGACGCCGGGCGACTTCGTGCCGCTGGCCGAGGAAAGCGGGCTGATCGTGCCGCTGGGCTACTGGGTCATCTCCCGCGCCCTGCGCGACATGCAGTGGCTGCGCGGGCGCGGCCTGCCGCCGTTGCACATGGCGGTGAACCTGTCGTTCCGCCAGTTCCAGGACAGCCAGCTGCTGCCGACCCTCGAACGTCTGATCCGCGAGCGCGGCGTCGACGCCCAGTGGCTGGAATTCGAACTCACCGAAACCGCCGTGATGCGCCGCAGCGACCAGGTCCAGCAGACCATGCAGGCCCTCGGGCGCCTGGGCGTGCGCTTTTCGCTGGACGATTTCGGCACCGGTTTTTCGTCCTTCGTGCACCTGAGCAGCCTGCCCATCACCCTGCTGAAGATCGACAAGAGCTTCGTCGGCAGCATGCACGAGCGCCCGGAAAACCTGCAGCTGGTGAAGGCCATGATCAACCTGGCGCACAACCTGAACCTGGAAGTGGTCGCCGAGGGCGTCGAAACCATTGCCCAGCAGGACGAGCTGCGCCAGTTCGGTTGCGACCAGGTGCAGGGCTACTGGATCAGCCGCCCGCTGCCGCTCGCGGAGCTGGCGCGCTTCCTGGTGTTCGGCGCCAACCGCGCGCTGCGCCTGCAGGACTCGATCAGCTAGCGACCAGCGCCCCAGCAGGGGTGCGCGGACGCAACAGACGCGAGGTTTTCGCTTCGAAGGCCAATGTCAGTCCGATGGCCGCGCAAGCCAGGCCCGATGCCAATCCCCACCACACGCCACTCGGCCCCCAGCCCAGCGGGAAGGTCAGCAGCAGCGCCATCGGCACGCCCACCAGCCAGTAGCCGGCCAGCCCGACGAGGAAGGTGGTGCGCGCATCCTTGAGGCCGCGGATCGCGCCCATGGCGATGCACTGGGTGCCGTCGAACAGCTCGAACCACGCGGCGATGGCCAACAGGCTGACGGCCAGTTGCACCACTTCGTGGTTGGCCGGGTCGTTGTGGTCGATGAACAGGCCTATCACCAGCTCCGGCGCGAGCCAGAACAGCGCGGCGAAGGCGAACATGCAACTGGCGCCGAAGCCGATGCCCAGCCTCCCGGCGCGGCGCGCCTCGACCAGCCGGCCGGCGCCGTAGTGCTGGCCGATGCGGAAGGTCACCGCGTAGGAAATCCCCATGGGCACCATGAAGGCCACGTACACCGACTGGATGGCGATCTGGTGCGCCGCCAGCGCCGTGCTGCCGATCACGCCCATGCACAGGGTCGCCACGGTGAACATGCCCGACTCCACCGCATAGGTGCCGCCGATGGAAATGCCCAGGCGCAGGGATTCGCCGATCACCTTGAAGTCCGGCTTCGACAGGCCGGCCAACAGCGGATACCGCGCATACGCCCGGTGCCAGCGCAGGTACAGCGCGAAGATCACCGGCAGCGCATTCATTACCACCGCGGTGACCATGCCGATTCCCGCCAGCCCCAGGCGCGGCAGGCCGAACAGCCCCTCGATGAAGGCATAGTTGAGCGCGAAGTTGGCCAGCGCGCCAATCAGGCTGATGGCCATGACCGGGCCGGGCCGCTCGATGGCGCTGGTGAAGCCGCGCAGCACCATGAAGGTCATGTAGCCGGGCAGGGCGAAGACGATGCTGTGCAGAAAACTCATGGTGCCGGCGACCGTCTCCGGCGCCTGACCGAAGGTGGTCAGGATCGGCCCGAGGTTCCACAGCAGCAGGCCCGCGAGCAGCGCCAGCGCGCCGCCGATCCACAGGCCGGCTTGCGTCGCTTCCACCACGCCGCGCGCGTCCTTCGCACCATGCCGGATCGCCACCAGGTTGCCGGTGGCCGCCACCACGCCGACGCAGAAGGTCGACACCAGCGCATAGGTCGACGCGCCCAGCCCGCCGGCGGCCAGCGCCTCGCGGCCGAGTTTGCCCATCATCACGGTGTCAGTGAACACCATGGCCACGTAGGCCAGTTGCGCGGCGATCAGCGGACCGGCGAGGCGAAGGATGGCGGCAAGTTCGTCGCGATACGGGCGTTTCATGAGTCAGGCTCAGCTAGCGGCAGTCGCCGCATGGATGGGGAGCTGCCCATTCTCCGGCCGCCATGGATGCGGGCACAAAAGGAAAAATGCGATGCCATCCATGAGTCATACTCATGCATAGAGTCCCCCGGAGCCCATCATGAACCGCCAGCTGCCGCCTCTTTATGCCCTGCGTGCCTTCGAGGCGGCTGCCCGGCATGCATCCTTCACTCGCGCCGCCGAGGAGCTGGCGATCACGCAGAGCGCGGTGAGCCGGCACATCAAGACTCTGGAAGAACACTTCGCCTGCCGGCTGTTCCAGCGTCGGGGCCGCCAGTTGGAGCTGACCGAAACGGCGCGGATGCTCCTGCCCGGCCTGCGCGATGGCTTCGATGCGCTGGAGCGCGCCTGTGCCAGCCTGCGCGCCGAGGAGGGCGTGCTGCGCCTGAAAGCGCCCTCGACCCTGACCATGCGTTGGCTGCTGGCGCGGCTGAGCAAGTTCCGCATGCAGCACAGCGATATCGAGGTGCAACTGACCAGCGCCTGGATGGATGTGGACCGCGTGGACTTCGTCCATGAGCCCTTCGATTGCGCGGTGCTGCTCAGCTCCGGTCACTTCCCGCCGGACTGGGAAGCCACCCTGCTGTTTCCCGAATGGCTGATTCCCGTTGGTGCGCCGAAGCTGCTGGCGGATGGTCCCTGGGATGCCGAGCGGTTGGCAGGCGCCGAGCTGCTGCATCCCACACCCGACCGCCGTGACTGGCGGCGCTGGCTGCAACGCATGGGCCTGGGGGAACAGGTCTCGCTCAAGGGCGGGCAGGTGTTCGACACGCTGGAGCTGGGCATAGTCGCGGCGACCCGTGGCTACGGGGTCTCCATCGGCGACCTGGTGATGGTCGCCGAGGATGCCAACCAGGGCCGCCTGGCCTTGCCCTGGCCCAGCGCGGTGGCCAGCGGCGAAAGTTACTACCTGGTCTGGCCCCGTGCGCGCCGGTATCAGGCGCGGTTGCGGCGGTTGCGGGATTTCCTTCAGGCGGAGATGCAGGCTATGGAGTTGCCGGAGGTTGAATGGATCGAGTAGAGAGGCGAGGTTATATGCAGTCAAATTCCAATAGCACGCGTCGATTAACGGTAAGGTGGCGGAGCCGCCTCGCCGTTAATCAATATCACTAGGGGCTATTCGGACTCAGCAATAGCGGCTATTCAGTAAGATACCGTGATGGCGGCGGTTACATCGACTGCCCCGCCGGTAACTGGAACCGTTTTAGCGAGGTAGCGGAAAGAGTAATAAAGGTTTTCGCTATCAGGACCGCCAGTCAGCGTCTGCCCGGCGTCGGAGTTCAAATTAATGGGAGAGCCTTGGCTATCCAGAACCTGAACTTGGACGTTACTTCCGTCGGTTACGTCGTTGATTAAGGCTCCAGTCGCTGAATCGACTGCACTACCGTGTTTTTCCCAGCGAACGACTGTGCCCGCGGGGCATCCACTCATATAGAAAGTAGTGCTATTTTCCCCGGCGGTGCTTCCGGCTGCTGTCAACGCGTTGGCGCTGACTGTCGGAAGAGGGAAGCCGAACTCCGTGTTTCCGTCAAATCTTGCTCCGCTGATTGTGCATGTCTCGCCGGTGATGCTTCCGTAAAGGCGGATCTTTGTATAACCGCGATTTTCCTTCGGTGCGTCTTCTGCGTAGGCCGTTGCGGCCAGGGAAGTCAGTATGATGGCGATGAGTGTTCTATTCATTTGTTTCGTCCAAATATAGGATAAGGTGACTTAGATGGATGCCAGTCATTTTATATAAATGACACTGAGCTAATTTGATAATCAGGTCGGCTTGGTGAGGTTAGCTAGTGCAAGAGATAGTGGTAAGCAGCTAAGCTTGCCGCACCCTGAGAGAATGGTCCGTATTCATTGTGAATAAATTCATCGAAATGCACAGATAATTGAATTTTCCGATGGTTTATTTCCACTATTGTTATTCGCCATTCGAGGGGGCGGCACAATTTGCCATTGCGAAGTGTTTCAAGGCAGGTGTCGTGGGAGGTGACTTCTGCGCCGCTGACAGGCATGTATTGGCGTGGACAGGCTGGTAGGGGTCGGCATCAGTCGTCTGGCTGACATACAGCTTTGCTAGCGTTTGAATCTGGACTAGTCCAGGGCGGACGGCTGCTGTGCCATCCGTCACCTACCAGAACGCCATTTCGAGGAACCTTATGAAGCCCATGCGCACCTTGCTCGCCGGCCTGATCCTGGCCGGGCTCGCCAGCACCACCTTCGCCGCGACTGAACTCAAGCATTGGCCCGCACCGGCCGCCAAGCAGCTCGACGCCCTGATTGCCGCCAACGCCAACAAGGGGGCCTTCGCCGTCTTCGACATGGACAACACCAGCTATCGCTACGACCTCGAGGAATCGCTGCTGCCCTTCCTCGAGATGAAAGGCGTGCTGACCCGCGAGAAGCTCGACCCCTCGCTCAAGCTCATCCCCTTCAAGGACGTCAACGGCCACAAGGAAAGCCTCAACAGTTACTACTACCGCCTCTGCGAGCTCGACGACCTGGTCTGCTACCCGTGGGTCGCCCAGGTGTTCTCCGGCTTCACCCTCAAGGAGCTCAAGGGCTACGTCGACGAGCTGATGGCCTACGGCAAGCCAGTGCCCAGCACCTACTACGAAGGCGACACGGTCAAGACCATCGAGATCAATCCGCCCAAGGTCTTCACCGGCCAGACCGAGCTGTACAACAAGCTGATGGAGAACGGCATCGAGGTCTATGTGATGACCGCCGCCCATGAGGAACTGGTGCGCATGGTCGCCAGCGATCCCAAGTACGGCTACAACGTGAAGCCCGAGAACGTCATTGGCGTCACCACGCTGCTCAAGGACCGCCAGAGCGGTGCCCTGACCACCGCCCGCAAGCAGATCGCCGAAGGCAAGTACGATCCCAAGGCCAACGAGGGCCTGGAAATCACTCCCTACCTCTGGACTCCGGCAACCTGGATGGCTGGCAAACAGGCGGCGATCCTCACCTACATCGACCAGTGGAAAAAGCCCATCCTGGTCGGCGGCGACACTCCCAGCAGCGACGGCTACATGCTGTTCAACGGCACTGCCGAGAACGGCGTGCACCTGTGGATCAACCGCAAGGCCAAGTACATGGACCAGCTCAACGGCATGATCAAGAAGAACGCCGAAGCCCAGGCCAAGCTCGGCCAGCCGGTTACCGCGGACAAGAATTGGGTGATCGTCACCCCCGAAGATATCCAGTAATTCACAAGCTCTCGGCTCGCCGTTCTGGCCGCGTTGCGGCTATCACGGAAACAGAAACGCCCGACAGTTGAAGCCGGGCGTTTTATCGGGCAGCGCAGGGGTATCCGGCGAGACATGCCGGGTCCCTATTGCGACATCAGACCAGGGCCGTTTCCTGATGCAGCGGAATGATGAGGTCCAGGGCGCCCGTGTAATGCAGCGGCTGATACTCGCTGGCGCTAGCCTGGCTCTCAACGTTCAGGGTGCGGTCGGAAGCCAGTTCGACGAACTGTTGACCAATCTGCAGCAGGTCAGACACCTTCAGCGTGGCGACCTTCTGCGCGTTGTGTACGAGCATGCCGATGTCATTCTGAGCTGCGGTGCCGGTATTGTCGGCAGCGAAGAGCGATAGCCCGGCAAGGCTGAACTTGCTCTGTGCGCCCTGACCCTGTGCTTCCACGCCGGTCTTGCTGGCAAAGGAGAGACTATCCGCGCTGAATAAAGCATCGAACAGAGCGGCACCGCTCCTGGTGCCGTTCTGGGTGGCCAGACCCAGGTCGGTCTCGCCGGTTGCGCCGCCCTTGTTCGCATCGAGACTCGAGCTGGTCACTACATCAACGGCCTTGTCCAGGCCGTCGATCACCTTGACGCCCACGTCGTTCTTGATGGCCGCGCCGTCCTTGTCTGCATCGAGAGTCGAAATGCTCACGACATCAACGGCCTTGTCCAGGCCGTCGATCACCTTGACGCCCACGTCGTTCTTGATGGCCGCGCCGTCCTTGTCTGCATCGAGAGTCGAAATGCTCACGACATCAACGGACTTGTCCGGACCGTCGATCACCTTGACGCCCACTTCGTTCTTGATGGCCGCGCCGTCCTTGTCTGCATCGAGAGTCGAAATGCTCACGACATCAACGGCCTTGTCCAGGCCGTCGCTCACCTTGACGCCCACGTCGTTCTTGATGGCTGCGCCGTCCTTGTTTGCATCGAGAGTCGAAATGCTCACGACATCAACGGACTTGTTCGGGCCATCGAGCACCTTGACGCCCACGTCGCTCTTGATTGTCGCGCCGTCCTTGCTTGCGGCGAAAATCGAATGGGTCGCCACATCAACGACCTTGCCCAGGCTGTCCTGTGCCTTCACCGCCACGGCTACCTGCGCGGAGCCGGTGGTTTTGTCCAGCGTGCTGCCAATGGCAACTTCAGTTGTCTGGGTGGCTATGTTCAGAGAGAAGTTCAGCTTGGCCGAGCCGATGACCGGCGTTTTATTTCCAAAGCCGAATATATTCAACAGTGCCATTTTGGAGCCCCTTTCAGATGGGTCTTAAAATGCCGCTTTGCCAGGGATTGGTGGTGCGGCAGGTCTTTAATGGAGTGGATTCTTTAGGAATCATAATGAGTGACCTCCGTCTTTGGGGGCTGCTATCAGGGAATAGAAATTTCCTAACCGAATCGCATCAATTTCGATTGCATGCTGGTCTTCAGTTCGGACAGGACGCCTGCGTACCGGGTTGCAGGCGATATTCGCATCGCATCTTTTTAGGTGTATTGAAGTTATTCGGACGAAACTTCTGAGCCGTCAAATAGGTGGTTCAACTCTACTCGTCGTGTTTTCAAGCATGTTCCGGCGGCGGCTTCTTGAGCGTACAAGGAGCTACAGAATGGACGGCAAACTTCCCGACCGACGACGGCCTGATGTCCGCCGCCGGCGGCGCGCCCTGCTGATCGAGTGGCAGGCGTGGTTCGTTGCCCGTGATCTGGGCAGGCTGCTCAGTCGGCAGGTTCCCGTCAGATCATCGGTCAGTTCGACAGCGACCAGCGCCGCCACGAACACCTGGTCGGCATGCAGGACGCGGAGCGGCTGATCAGCGAAAGCGTCCCGCATACGCTGTTGATCGGCTGCTACCACTGGAAACCGCAACCTGTGGCAGTGATTGATTCACGGCGTAATGCCGGTGCTGCGCGAGTCACTTAACCATGACCTGAGTCTGCTGCTGCGGTGCGTGGAGCGACGGCTGGGCAGTCGCTGTCGGTGCTGGTCTGGCAAGGCAAAGCTGAGGGGGCGCCTGATGGAAGACAGCCCCCACACTCGACCCTGGGCAGTGGCGCCACCTGGACGTAGGGCGTACAACCGTTCGCGGCTGTCCGCCGATACACGTAACTCCATGGCCGTGACTTGTCCAAATCCGGAGTGCCCCCTAGATCAAGGTCAATCGGCATATAACGCAGAGAGTCATAGGCCCTGCGGGAGTGATTGGGTCAATTCTTGAGCTGGCCCAGCCCATACTCCAGGCTGGCGGCGGAGAGTTCGCCCATCTGGCTGTGCTTCAGGCGCCCCTGGGCGTCGTAGAACAGCGTGGTGGGCATGCCGTAGGAACCGGTGAGCTGGCCCAGGCGGTTGCCGCTGTCGAGCAGCACCGCCGCCTCGCTCAGGCCCTGGTCGCGCAGGAAGCGCTGCACGGCCTCGGCGTTCTCGCCCTGGTTGACCAGCAGGAAGCGCACATCGCTGCGCTCTTTCTGCGCCGCTTCCAGCACCGGCATCTCGCGCCGGCACGGCGGGCACCAGGTGGCCCAGAGGTTCACCACCATGGGCCGGCCATCCAGCGCGCGCAGGTCTACGGCGGCGCCGCGCAGGTCCATCACCGTGAGTTCGGGCAGCTGCTGGCTGCGGTCCAGCGCCGAGGTCACGGCCTTGCCGCCGCCCCACAGGCATACGCCGACCACGGCCGCGACGGCCAGCGGGCGGCGCAGTTCCGCCCTGCGCCAGGCCAGCAGCGCGCCGATCAATGCCGCGGCGATCACGCCTGGCAGCGCGAGAAAGCCGCCATCGCGGATATCCACGATGCTCAACGGCGTCACCGCATACTGCTCGAAGTAGCGTGCGACGAAGGCCAGCCGTGCCACCAGCAGGCCGCCGAACAACATGGCGAACAGCGCGCCTTCGGGATTGGCGCCGCGCTTGCGCCCGGCCAGCCAGCCGGCCAGCAGGGCGCCGAAGAATCCGAGGTAGAGCAGCACGTGGGGCAGGGGAAGGGCCAGCGGGCCGAGGGTGAGACTGGTCAAAGCGGAGGCCTGGCAAAAAGGAAACCAAGGTACAGCAGGGCGCTGCCACGCGGCAGCGCCGGGCTGTGGATAAATGTTTCGCCTCAGGCCGGCAGCGGCTCCTCGGCGTGCTCGTGCAACTCGGCAGTCAGCCGCGTGGCACAGGCGCCGACCTTGCGTACGGCTGCCTCGATCACCGGCAGGTCGCGGTTGGAGTAGTTCAGCCGGATGCAATTGGGATACTTGCCCGAGGCGGAAAAGATGTTGCCCGCTGCCACTTGCACATTGTCCCGCCGCAATTCCTGGTTCAGGCGCACGCTGTCGAACTGCGGGTGCAGCTCGACCCAGAGCATGAAACCGCCGCGCGGCCGGCTGACGAGGCTGCCAGCAGGGAAGGACTGGCCGACCCACTCGGTCATCAGGTCGCGGTGGCGCTGGTACTGTGCGCGCATGCGGCGGATATGCGGCTCGTAGTGGCCGCCGCCGACGAACTCGGCCAGGGCCATCTGCGGCTGCGGCGCGCAGGTGCCGCTGGCGATGTACTTGAAGTGAAGGATGCGGTCCAGGTACCGCCCCGGTACCACCCAGCCGGTGCGCAGGCCGGGCGCCACGGTCTTGGAGAAGGAGCTGGCCAGCAGCACGCGGTCGTCGGTGTCGAAGGACTTGATGCTGCGCGGGCGCGGGTAGGCGTAGGCCAGTTCGCCATACACATCGTCTTCGAGGATCGGCACGTCGTAGCGCGCCGCCAGGGTCAGCAGCGCGCGCTTGCGCGCGTCGGGCATGATGTAGCCCAGCGGGTTGTTGCAGTTGGGGGTGAGCAGGATCAGCTTCACCGGCCACTGTTCCATGGCCAGCTCCAGTGCTTCCAGGCTGATGCCATTGGTGGGGTCGGTGGGGATTTCCAGTGCTTTGAGGCCATACGCCTTGAGCGCCTGCATGGCGCCGTGGAAGCTCGGCGAGTCGATGGCGATGATGTCCCCCGGCTCGCAGATGGCGCGCAGGGTGATCGCCAAGGCTTCCTGGCAGCCGGTGGTGATGACGATCTCGCTGGGCGGCACCTGGCAGCCGGAGTCCAGCATCAGCCGGGCGATCTGCTCGCGCAGCGGCAGCGAGCCCTGGATGCCTTCGTAGCCGAGGCTCTGTAGATCGGTGCGCCGCGCCGCGTGAACCATCGCCCGCTGTAGTGGCTTGAGCGACGGGCTGGCAATGTCCGGCGTGCCACGCCCGAGCTGGACGAAATCGCCGCCCGGCGCGCGACGTACCTGCTCCAGCACCTGGTCCCACTGCGACACGTCCACCGGCCGCTGCGCCGGTCGGGTCATCGCCGGCATCGGCGGCAGCTCGCGGCGTTCGGGCACGAAGTAGCCGGATTTGGGGCGCGGCTCAACCAGTCCGGAGTCCTCCAGCACGCGGTAGGCCTGTTGCACGGTGCTGATGCTGACGCCGTGCTCCTCGCTCAGGGCGCGCACCGAGGGCAGGCGGTCGCCGGGGCGGTAGAGGCCCTGCTCGATGCGTTCGCCCAGGGTGGTGGCCAGCTGCGCATAGCGTTTCATGACAGATCTCCCGTGCCGGGGTGCTTTGGCTGGATACAGTACAGATCGAGAAAAAATATGCCATTCAGAAGGTTTTCGCCGCTTTCTGTATGGAAAAAATCTCGCATTGTTGAATCTGTAATGATTTTCCTCGATTCGCCACTCTAGTTCCACGTCCGGAGCAACCGACTGGAGGAGTGACGACATGAGCGGCCTGAGCGATGTGCGGCTGACCCTTTACCAACAGGAATTGCTGGAAATCCCCGGCGCCCGAATGGCCTCGTGCGGCCCGCAGGAGAGTCGCTGGCAACAGTTCTGGCGCCGCGTGCGCACCCGCAAGCAACTGCTGGAACTGTCCGACGTGCAACTGCGCGACATCGGCATCAGCCGCGAGCAGGCGAAGCTGGAAGCGATGCGACCGTTCTGGCGCTGCTGATCAGCAACGGTTACTTCAGGGGAGTTCCCATGAGCGAGACGCGCACTGCAGCGTTTGAACGGGTCGCCGCTGAACTTGGCTACGACTTCAGCGGTGAAATGAAGATTGGCGGCAACTACGTGCCTTTCCTCATCGAAGGCAACCAGGTGCACCTCAGTGGGCAGATTCCACGGGTGGGTGATGAGGTCGTCGTCACCGGCCGCGCGGGCAGCGAGGTGTCGCTGACCGACGCCCGGCGGGCTGCCGAGCTCTGCGTGATGCGGGCGCTGGCGCTGCTGCGTCAGGCGCTGGGCGATCTTGACCGTGTGCGCAAGGTGCTCCAGCTCAATGTCTTCGTGCAGTCGGCGGAGCACTTCACGCAGCAGAGCGAGGTGGCCGACGGCGCTTCGGCGGTGCTGTATGAGGTGCTGGGTGCGGCAGGCGTGCACACACGCACTTCGGTTGGCGTCTACCAGTTGCCGAAGAATGCCACGGTCGAGCTGAATCTCCTCGCCGTCGCAGAGGACCTGCCGAACTAGTGCCCCGCGCGGTACTGCAGCGCTTCGGCCAGATGCGGACGGCCGATGCCGTCCGCCTGCTGCAGGTCGGCGAGGGTGCGCGCCACCTTGAGAATCCGGTGCAGCGCGCGAAGTGACAGGTTCAGGCGCTCGCCGGCCTTTTCCAGCCATGCCTGGTCTTCCGAGCTTAATGCACAATATTGGTGCATCTTTTTCAGGGTGAGGTAGGCGTTCGCGCAACCTTGCCGGGCGAGTTGACGCTGGCGCGCGGCGGCGACCTGCGCGGCCAGCTCAGCGCTGCTGGTGCTCGGGCCGCTGGGGGCGAGGCTGGTGCTCTCGCGGCTGACGGTCAGGTGCAGGTCGATGCGGTCCAGCAGCGGCCCGGAGAGCTTGGCCCGGTAGCGCTGGACCTGCTCCGGCGAGCAACGGCAACGACCACTGGGGTCGCCAAGATAGCCGCAGGGGCAGGGGTTCATCGCCGCCACCAGCTGGAAGCGCGCCGGGAAGCGGACGCGGCCATTGGCGCGGGCGATGACGATTTCGCCGCCTTCGAGGGGCTCGCGCAGCACCTCCAATACCTTCCTGTCGAACTCCGGCAGTTCATCGAGGAACAGCACGCCCTCATGTGCCAGGGTGATTTCCCCTGGCTGCGGGCGGCTGCCACCTCCGACCAGTGCCGGCGCGGACGCAGTGTGGTGTGGCTGGCGGAAAGGGCGCTGCGGCCAGTGGGTCAGCGGCCCGCGCCCGGCGACTGAGTGGATGGCCGCGACCTGTAGCGCCTCGTCTTCGTCCAGCGGCGGCATCAGGCCGGGCAGGCGGCTGGCGAGCAGTGTCTTGCCAGTTCCGGGAGGGCCGCTGAACAACAGGTTGTGCGCGCCGGCGGCGGCGACCAGCAGGGCGCGCTTGGCGGCCGCCTGGCCCTGGACTTCCGACAGGTCGGGGTAGGGCGGCGTCACCCGCATCAAGCCATTCGCCTCGTAGGGACGCAGGCGCTCCTGGCCGCTGAAGTGCGCGGCCAGCTCCAGCAGGTGGCCGACGGCGTAGACGGTCAGGCCACTGGCGAGGCTGGCTTCCTCGGCGTTTTCCTTCGGTACCACCAGCGCGCGCCCGGCGGCGCGAGCGGCCAGGGCGGCTGGCAACACACCGGGTACCGGCCGCAGCGTTCCGGAGAGCGCCAGTTCGCCCAGGCATTCCAGCTCCTCGAGCCCGGCAGCATCGGCCAGTTGGCCGCTGGCAGCGAGGATGCCCAGGGCGATGGCCAGATCGAAGCGCCCGCCGTCCTTCGGCAGGTCCGCCGGGGCGAGGTTGAGCGTGATGCGTCGGTTGGGAAAGTCGAAGCCGGCATTGAGCAGGGCACTGCGGACGCGGTCCTTGCTTTCCTTCACCGCGCCTTCGGGCAGGCCGACCAGGGTCAGTGACGGCAGGCCGTTGGCGAGGTGCGCCTCGACGGTGACGCCGGGCGCTTCCACGCCGACCTGGGCGCGGCTATGGACGATGGCGAGGGACATGGATCACTCCTGGATCCCGTGCCGCCCACAGGGAAGGTTACTGAGGGTCGGCGGGCGGCGACAGTTTGCATTCCAGTTCCGCGACCTTGGCTTCCAGTGCCTCGAGGCGGACGCGGGTCCGAGCGAGTACCACCATCTGGCTGTCGAACTCGTCGCGGCTGACCAGGTCGAGCTTGCTGAAGGCGCTCTGCATCAGAACCTTGAACTGGGCTTCCAGCTCGGCCTTCGGCAGGGGCGATTCGCCACCGAACAGGCGTCCGGCTTGTTGGCTGATGGCATCGAGGAAGGCTTTGGGTGGCAGCATGGTTCGTGGGTTCCGACTATGAATCAGGGCCGGAGTCTAGCATGAGGTGCCTCCTCACCGGGATGACGCTCCGTGGTCTGGGCCGCTTGCTCGGCAGGACCGACCACCTTGGCGAACATCGGCGCCAGCAGGGCGCTGCCGTCCCGATTCAGGTGATTGTCGTCGGTGTACAGCGCCTTTCCGTCCCTGCTGCCGTAGCACTGCCGCTCGTCGCACAGGTAGGGCAGTGGGTCGAGAATGCCGACACCGCATTGTTCGTGGGCACGGTCCTGGACCTGCCAGATGAAGGCATGGCGCTTGCGATAGGCCTCGCGCGTCAAGGTCACGTCGCTATGGTCACCGCGAAGCATCCTCCGGGCCAGGATAGTCGGCACCGTTACCAGTAACTCCGGCACCGGGCGCATCAGGTAGACGGGGCGAGTCCTGGCCAGGTTGCAGACGCTTTCTACATATGCATCGGAGAACTCCTGGAGCGATTCAGGCGTGGCTGTCTTATGGGGTTCTGTCTTGTAGGACAGTGGATGGACCTCTTCGGAGTTGTCCGCGTGGTTATAGCCGAGTGGGTAGACGGACGCCCGATTGATGATGACCAGCGGTAACTTGGCATCCAGACCTGCGAGTGTGCCGGGGAGCTGCGCCTGCAGCTTCACGCAGCCATCGTCCTTATCCGTTGCGGGGTGTTCACGGTTCTGCAGGCCGGTCACTGTCAGGCAGGCAGGTCCCGCGAGGATGAACACACCTTGTTCCCGGGACGGAAGTGCCTTTACCGCGCCACTGACTGCCGCCGTTGCGTGGCTGTCGCCAATCAGCAGCAAACGGATGTCTGGACCGCCGTAGACGCAGGCGGCTGCCGCGCCCAGGCATTCCTTCTTGCGGGGCGTCTCCATCTGCGCTTTCTCCAGCATGGTCAGGATGTCCCTGGGCATGCGCTGGGGCACACCTTCGCTTCTGACCACCAGATTGGCAGCGGTGCCGACCAGCACGACCAGCGCGAGAAGGCTGACCACTGCCCAGCGACGCTTCCAGCGCTGCAGTCTGCGGCGGGCGGGTTGTTCGACGAAGCGGTAGGACAGTTCGCCGAGCGCAAGGGAGAGTGCAACGGCTGCGCCGGTCCAGGCCGTGCGGCCCTGCTCGCCAAAGTGGTGCAGCAACGCCACCAGCGGCCAGTGCCACAGGTAGATTGAGTAGGATCGCTCACCCAGCCAGCGGATTACCGTGTTGGTGCTCCAGTAGGCGTCGTTTCGCCGGGCCTGCAGCACCAGGACGGTGCCCAGGGTCGGTAGCAAGGTGAGATAGCCAGGCCAGATCATGCTGCTGTCGAGCAGGAAGGCTGCACCGACGATCAGTAGCAGGCCGCCAGCCTCCAACGCTCGGCGCGCCATTTCCGGCAAGGTGGTCGAGGAGCCCATCAGGTAGCAGAGGCCCCCCAGGAGTAGTTCCCAGGCGCGACTCTGCAACAGATAGAACGCCTCGTTCGACTTAGTGCGAGCCATCAGCAGGCAGGTGACGAAGGAGGCGGCGAACAGCAGTCCGTGAGCGGCGAGCAGGACGCGGCGGTTCGGTTTCAGTTTCCAGACGGCCGTCAGTAGCAATGGCAGCAGAAGGTAGAACTGCCATTCCACCGACAGCGACCAGGTGTGCAGCAGCCATTTGCTGTGGACCGAGGCATCGAAATAGCCGGATTCCTTCAGGTAGGTCTTGTTCGAGAGGAAGAACAGCGATTGCCGGGCGTGGCGCCCGAGCTTCTCGTAGTCCTCGGGTATGAGCAGTATCCAGCCGGCTACCAGCACGCCCGCGCAGACCACAATCAGCGCGGGCCAGATTCGCCGCGCCCGTGCCCAATAGAAAGAGAGTATGGAGAAGCGGCCCTGCTGCAGGCCTTCGACGATGATGCTCGACATCAGGAAGCCGGACAGCACGAAGAAGACATCGACCCCCGAAAAGCCGCCCTGCAGTCCGCCTATTCCGAAGTGAAAGAGCACCACGGCGGACACCGCCAGGGCGCGCAGGCCATTGATGTCGTTTCGGAACAGGGGCGGTGCTGTGGGGGATTCGGGCTGTTTCATTGCGCAATCGGAAGCTGAGTTTCCTGAAAGCGCGAGAACATAAAGAGATGAGCAAGGCGCCACAACGCGTGGTCGTGCTAGTTAGCCCTATCCGATGCTGATTCGGAAAAGCCCGACGGGATGGAAGGGTGATTGTGGTCGTTTCGAGCAGGGTTGCACGCTTTTTGAGCAGTGTGCCCGCCCGGCGTGCGCGCTTTCGGTGCGCGGAAGCGGCGCTGGCGATTCGCCAGAAACCCCGATTTTGCGCCAAGTGCCTGATGTCATGGGCATTATCACGAACTGGCAAGCTTCATGCTTTGGGGCACATATGGCGTGCACCGATGCAGTTCCGGTGCGGCAGGAGAGGCGGTGGATCGCTTCGATCAAGGCAGTCGGAGTGCTGAGGTAGGGCGGCCGGCGCATTACAAAAGCCAGACACTGCGCTTAGACTTGTCTCCGGGTTCGTTCTTCCTGGGGCGGGTCCACCAAAACACGGGAGAGAGTTACATGAAGCTAGTCACAGCCATCATCAAGCCGTTCAAGCTGGACGACGTTCGTGAGTCGCTGTCCGAGATCGGCGTGCAGGGCATCACTGTGACCGAAGTCAAAGGCTTCGGCCGGCAGAAGGGTCACACCGAGCTGTACCGTGGCGCGGAATACGTTGTCGATTTCCTGCCGAAGGTGAAGATCGACGTCGCCATTGCCGATGACCAGCTGGATCGTGTTATCGAAGCCATCACCAAGGCCGCCAACACCGGGAAGATCGGTGACGGCAAGATCTTTGTCGTAAATCTGGAACAGGCCATTCGTATCCGTACCGGCGAAACCGGCACCGACGCGATCTAAGCCAAGCCCACACCGAACCCCACGCCCCAGGAGAAACAACAATGACTCTGCGCAAATACGCAGGGCTAGGCGCCCTATTGCCCCTCGCAATGCCCGGTCTGGCCTTGGCCGACGAGGCTGCAGCCCCCGTCCTGAACAGCGGCGACACCGCCTGGATGCTGATTTCCAGCGCCCTGGTGCTGCTGATGACCATCCCCGGCCTTGCCCTGTTCTACGGCGGCATGGTGCGCGCCAAGAACGTCCTGTCGATCATGATGCAGTGCTTCGCGATCACCGCGCTGATCAGCATCCTCTGGGTCGTTTACGGCTACAGCCTGGCCTTCGATACCGTCGGCATGGAAAAGGGTGTGGTCAACTTCGCTTCCTTCGTCGGCGGCCTGGACAAGGCCTTCCTCAGCGGCCTGACCACCAGCGGCCTGACTTCCGCCGCCGCGCTGTTCCCTGAGAGCGTCTTTGTGATGTTCCAGATGACCTTCGCGATCATCACCCCGGCCCTGATCGTCGGTGCCTTCGCCGAGCGCATGAAGTTCTCGGCCATGCTGATCTTCACCGCACTCTGGTTCACCCTGGTCTACGCACCGATCGCCCACATGGTCTGGAGCGGTGACGGCGGCCTGCTGTGGGACTGGGGCGTGCTGGACTTCGCTGGCGGCACCGTGGTGCACATCAACGCCGGTATCGCTGGCCTGGTGGCGTGCATCGTGCTGGGCAAGCGCAAAGGCTACCCGACCGCTGCCATGGCTCCGCACAACCTGGGCTACACCCTGATCGGCGCTGCATTGCTGTGGGTAGGCTGGTTCGGCTTCAACGCCGGTTCCGCTGCTGCCGCCAACGGCACTGCCGGCATGGCCATGCTGGTCACCCAGATCGCCACCGCCGCTGCTGCCCTGGGCTGGATGTTCGCCGAGTGGATCACCCACGGTAAGCCGAGTGCCCTGGGCATCGCTTCGGGTGTGGTTGCCGGTCTGGTGGCCATCACCCCGGCTGCCGGTACCTGCGGCCCGATGGGGGCCATCGTGATCGGCCTGGCTGCCGGCGTGATCTGCTTCTTCGCCGCCACCAGCCTCAAGCGCGCCGTCGGCTACGACGACTCCCTGGATGCCTTCGGTGTGCACGCTGTCGGCGGTATCGTCGGCGCCCTGCTCACCGGTGTGTTCGCCGCACCGGCCCTGGGCGGCTTCGGCACCGTGACCGACATCGGCGCCCAACTGTTCACCCAGTTCAAGGGCGTGGCCTTCACCATCGTCTACACCGGTATCGTCAGCTTCGTGATTCTCAAGGTCCTGGACCTGGTCATGGGTCTGCGCGTCACCGAGGAAGAGGAAACCGTGGGTCTGGACCTCTCCCTGCACAACGAACGCGGCTACAACCTGTAAGGGTTCGCGCAAGTTCGACGAAGGGCGCCCTCGGGCGCCCTTTGTTTTTTCGTTCATCACGCTAGAATGCGCGCGCATCACCGTAGCTGACGGAGGAGGCCCGCCATGTGGCAGCAGAAATCCATCACCCTGCGCCCTCGTCCGCGGGGCTTTCACCTGGTCACCGACGAGATACTGGCCGCGCTGCCGGAGCTGTCGAAATGTCGGGTGGGCCTGCTGCACCTGCTGTTGCAGCACACCTCCGCCTCGCTGACGGTGAATGAAAATGCCGACCCCTCGGTGCGCCGCGATTTCGAGCGATTCTTCAATCGCCTGGTGCCCCAGGGCGAGAGCGGCTATGAACATGATTACGAAGGTCCGGACGACCTTCCGGCGCATTTCAAGGCGAGCCTGCTGGGCTGTCAGCTGACGCTGCCGATACAGGAAGGAGGCTTGGCAATGGGCACCTGGCAAGGTATCTATCTGGGCGAGCACCGCGACCACGGCGGGCCGCGAAAGATCATGGCGACCTGGCAAGGCGAGCTTGTATGAATTTTTTCCGGCTGCGTTCGTCAAAGCGCGCAGCTGGGCTATAACTAACGTGCTTTGCAGCACCACAGAGGTTGAATAATGAGCGACGAAGAACTGGAACAGGACGAACTGGACGGCGCTGACGAGGATGACGGCGAGGAGCTCGCCGCAGCTGACGACAGCGAAGTCGACGCCGACAGCGGCGACGGGGATGAAGCCCCTGCTTCCAAGGGCGGTGGCAAGAAAGCCAAGGCCGCTGCGGAAGAAGAGGAACTGCCCTCGGTCGAGGCCAAGCAGAAGGATCGTGACGCGCTGGCCCGTGCGATGGAGGAGTTCCTCAATCGCGGCGGCAAGGTGCAGGAGATCGAGCCGAACGTCGTGGCCGACCCGCCCAAGAAGCCGGATAGCAAATACGGCAGCCGCCCTATCTGATATCTGACGCGACAGCAAAAAGCCCCGCCGCTCCCAACGGAGCGGCGGGGCTTTTTCATGTCCGCTGGTTGCGGCCCTGCAACGATCAGGAGCCTTGCAGTTTGGCCAGGACGCCCGGCAGCTCGGAAAGATTGTGGATGATCGCGCTGGGCGCCTCTTCGCCGTCCCATTCCTTGCGCGCCGGGTTGAACCAGATCGCCTGCATGCCGGCGCGGCGCGCGCCGGCAATGTCATCGCTGGGGTGGTCGCCGATATGCACGCCTTCCTCGGGTCGCACGCCGCCGCGCTTGAGCGCTTCCTGGAACGGGTGCGGATCGGGTTTGCCGACGCCGAGCTCTTCTGCGCACAGGGCGAACTGGAAGTAGTCGGCCAGCCCCAGGCGGCGCACGTCGGCGTTGCCGTTGGTGAGCACGCCGAGGATGAAGCGGTTGGCCAGTTGCTCCAGTGTCGGGTGCACCTCGGGGAACAGCGCCACCTGGTGCCGCGCATGGAGGAAGGTCTGGAACCCGGCCTCGGCCAGTTCACTGGCCTCGGCCTGTGGATAACCCGCGTCGAGCAGGGCGTGGAACAGGATGCGTCGGCGCAGTTCGCTGAGGCGATGCTTGAGCATCGGGTCCTGCTCCATCAGTCGCGAACGGATCGCCCACAGGTGTTCGATGGGCACCGGGCCCAGCTGCTTGGCATTCACCGCCAGCCAGTCGCGCAGGGTGGCCTCCGCGCTGTTCATCACCGGGGCGACGTCCCACAGCGTGTCATCGAGGTCGAAGGTGACCAGACGGATACTCATTCTTCTGCTCCGGGTTTACGGCGTGCCCGCGGGTGCGCCTGGTCATAGACCGTGGCGAGGTGCTGGAAATCCAGGTGGGTGTAGATCTGCGTGGTGGCGATGTCGGCGTGGCCGAGCAGTTCCTGTACCGCGCGCAGGTCCTGGGACGACTCCAGCATATGGCTGGCGAAGGAGTGCCGCAGCATGTGCGGATGCAGGTGCTGGCCCAGCTCGCGCACGCCGGCTTCGCGCACGCGCAGCTGGATGGCTCGGGGTGTCAGGCGCTTGCCGCTGCGGCCGATGAACACGGCGTTGTCCTGGGGCGAGGCGAGGGCGCGCAGCGGCAGCCAGTTCTCGATGGCCTGCCGTGCGGCGCGGCCGACCGGCAACTCGCGCACCTTGTTGCCCTTGCCATGCACGCGCACCAGCCCATCCTTGAGATCCAGCCATTCCAGATCGAGGCCGACCAGTTCGGACAGGCGCAGGCCCGAGGAATAAAACAGCTCAAGCAGCGCCTGGTCGCGGCGGGCGATGAAGTCGTCCTCGACGCCGCCGTCGAGCAGTTGCGCTGTGCGGTCGGTATCCAATGTGCGTGGCAGCTTGCGTGCGCCTTTGGGCGCGGCCAGGCCGTCGGCGGGGTTGTGGCGGCAGCGCCCTTCACGGATCAGGTATTGGTACAGCCCTCTGGTGGCTGACAACAGGCGCGCCAGGCTGCGGCTGGCGAGACCCTGCTGGTGCAGGCGGGCGACGAACATCCGCAGGTCGCGCACCTGCAGCGCGGGCCATTCGTTCAGCGAGGACTTTTCGCAGAGCGCGGCGAGCCGCAACAGGTCGCGGCGATAACCATCGAGGGTATGGACGGACACCTGGCGCTCGCTGTGCAGGTGTTCCAGGTAGGCATCCAGATCGGCTTTGAGCGACAAGCGATCAGCTCCCAGCGGTGAAGGCCCGGCGGGATCAGCGTACCGAGCGCAGTGGCGTGGAGAAGCGCGGCAGGGTCCGCGCGAGGACTTCGGCGACGTAGCCCAGGAACAGGGTGCCCAGCGAGCTCTTGTAGTGTTGCGGGTCGGGGCTGCCGATCGCCAGCACGCCGTGCAGGCCCTGGAAGGTCAGCGGCACCACGGCGGCGGAACCGACCTGCTCGCGTTCGCTTTCGCAGAACAGGAAGGCCAGCTCGTGGGGGCGCAGCACGCCGCAGACGGTCTTGCCGCCCGACAGCAGGCCGCCAATCGCCTGGTGCGCCTCGGCGCTGCTCACCGAGCGGCCGACCGGCAGGTTGTTGTCGCTGAACAGGATCAGGCTGACGTAGGGCACGAGGAACTCGTGGCGCAGGCTGTCTTCCACCGTGCTGACGATCTCCTCCAGGCTGGTGGCGTCGAGCAGGTCGAGCACCAGGCGGCGGGTCTTGTCGAACAGGCGGTCGTTGTCGCGGGCAACATCCATCAGCTGCGAGAGCCGATGGCGCATCTCGATGTTGCGCTCGCGCAGCAGGCGGACCTGGCGTTCCACCAGCGACACGGCATCGCCCGGCTGGTGCGGAATGCGCATCTCCGGGATCAGCTCGTCATGGTCGACGAAGAATTCAGGGTGCCGGCGAAGATAGTCGGCGACCTGTTCGGCTTCGAGCGTAACGGTGGGGTCCTGCGGAGTATCGGTCATAAGCGTCCCGGTTATAGACGTACCTGGCCTTCGAACACCCGCACGGCGGGCCCGGTCATCATAACGGGCTGACCCGGTCCTGCCCACTCGATGGACAACCGTCCGCCGGGAAGGTCGATCTGTACGGGCGATTGCAGCCAGCCCTGGCGGATGCCGGCGACCGCGGCGGCGCAGGCGCCCGTGCCGCAGGCCAGCGTCTCGCCGGCGCCGCGTTCCCAGACGCGCAGGCGCGCCTGGTGCGGATTGACGATCTGCAGGAAGCCGATGTTGGCCTTCTGCGGGAAGCTCTCGTGGATCTCGAGTTTCGGCCCCAGGGTGCGCACCGGGGCGCTGTCCACGTCATCCACGCGCAGCACGCCGTGTGGGTTGCCCATGGAGATCGCTGCCAGTTCGTACTGCTGGCCGTCCACTTCGATGGGGTAGCTCAGCGCTTCGGCGCTGGCCTGGAACGGCACCTGCTCGGGCAGCAGGCGCGGCGGACCCATGTCGACGGTGACCTGGCCATCGTTGGTGATGGTCAGCTCGATCATGCCGCCCTTGGTCTCCACGCGGATGGTCTTCTTCGCGGTCAGGCGCTTGTCCACCACGAAGCGGGCGAAGCAGCGCGCACCGTTGCCGCACTGTTCGACCTCGGTGCCGTCGCAGTTGAAGATGCGGTAGCGGAAGTCGGCGTCCGGGGTGCTCGGCGGCTCGACGATCAGCAGTTGATCGAAACCGACCCCGAAATTGCGGTCGCCCCATTGTTTCACGTGGCGCGGTTGCACATGGGCGTGCTGGCTGACCAGGTCCAGGACCATGAAGTCATTGCCCAGCCCATGCATCTTGGTAAAGCGCAGAAGCATCGTCGTCTCGGCCTCAGTCCGGCAGCAGGCTTTCGCCGGCGAACAGCTCTGGTCGTGTTGCGTGGCGACGCAGCGAATGCGCCGCCGAGCTGTTTGCCAGCACCTCGGCGGCGCGGCCCCGGGTGTTGTCGTTGGAATTCATGACGAAACCATAGGCGCCGACCGAACGGACGGCCAGCAGGTCACCTTCTTGCCGTACGGAATTGCGGAGCCGGGCCTGGAGGCTGCCGGCTTGCCGAATCGGCTTGTCGACGCGCTCGGCGAACGCCGGCGACGACACGTCTGCCGCGAACGGTTGCCCGTCGCGGACGGCGAAGGCGTCCATGGGAAACGCCCTCAGAGACCGTAGCGGTCCTTGCTGTGTTCGTTCTTGGCCTTTTCGTCGTCCGGCAGGTACAGCGGGCCTTTCTGACCGCAGCCAGCGATGGCGGCGGTCAGCAGGGCGATCGCGACGAAGGGAAGCAGCAGTCGCTTCATGGCGGAATCCTTGTAGTAAAGCGTCAATTGCACCGGAGTATACCGACCCCCCGCCGGCTTGCCTATTCGAGCGGACTCCCGCCCGGCGGGGCTTGCGGCTCGCGCCGAAGGGGCCGGTGGCCCTATGATGGCGGGCAAAAATGGAATGCCTGATGGACTATCGCGATCCCCTGCCCAGCTCGGTGTCGGTGGCCTACCTGCAGGGCCTCGTGGAGCACCTGCAGCGCCAGGGCGTGAAGCCGGCACAGCTGCTGGCGACGGTGCACCTGGAGCCGTCGATCCTCGCCCAGCGCGACCAGCGCATCGCCGCCAGCGCCTATCTGGAGCTGGTTGGCGCCGGCGTGCTCCTGAGCGGCGACGACAACCTCGGCCTGCATCTTGGCGAAGCGGTGCGCCCCGGCTACTACGGTGTGCTCGGCTACCTGATCATGAGCTGCGCGACCCTTTCCGACGCCCTGCACCGCCAGGCGCGCTACGCCTCGCTGGTGGGCAACCTGGGCCGTGTCGAGCTGGCCGACGAGCCGCCACGCGGGGGGGGCGAGCCGCTGGTCAGGCACAGCTGGGAGCCGCTGCTGCCGCAACAGCAGCGGCAGATGAGCGAGGAAACCCTGGCCGGCTGGGTCAGCTTCGGCCACTGGGTCAGCGGCGTGGACGAGGCCCCGTTCGAGGTGCGTTTCAGGCACAGCGCCCCGGCGGATGTCAGCGAGCATGAGCGCATTTTCCGCTGCCCGGTGCTCTTCGATCAGCCGGACAATGCCCTGATTTTCCCCAAGCGCCTGTTGGCGCTGCCACTCGGCCAGGCCGATGCCCAGGTGCGGCGCACCCTGGATGCCTACGCGGAACGCCTGCTGGTGGAGATCAACAAGGGCGACAGCGTGCTCGACCGCGCGCGCCTGGAGCTGGCGCGCCAGTTGCCGGAGCAGGGCGCAGACCTGGAGCGTCTGTCACAGACGTTGGCGCTGAGCCCGCGCACCCTGCAGCGGCGCCTGCGCGACAGCGGCCTGTCGTTCAGCCGTTTGGTGGACGAAACCCGCCAGCAACTGGTGCTGCACTACCTGCGCGACCCGGCACTGGACAGCGCCGACCTCGCCTACCTGCTGGGCTTCAGCGAAGCCGGCTCGCTCGCCCGCGCATTCCGGCGCTGGACGGGGCAGAGTCTGGGCCAATACCGGCGTAAACTGATGCCTTTGACTGATCCCGAGGACGATGCATGAGCACTTTGAGCGAGGCCCGCTTCCATGACTTGGTGGATGCCGTACAGGTAACGGTGGAGGACGCCTTCGACGACAGCGACCTGGACGTGGACCTGGAGAATTCCAGCGGCGTGCTGACCGTGCGCTTCGAGAATGGCACCCAGCTGATCCTCAGCCGCCAGCCGGCGCTGCGCCAGCTGTGGGTGGCGGCGCGCTCCGGCGGCTTCCACTTCGACTACGACGAATCCGGCTCGCTGTGGATCAGCGACAGCACCCGCGAGCCGCTGGGCGCGCTGCTCAACCGCGCCACGCTGGAGCAGGCAGGCGAGGATGTCGACTTCCCCGGCATCTGAGCCGCAGGCGAGCGTCGCCTCGCCCTGCTGCCGGCGCTGTTGCCTGGACGACGCGGATATCTGTGTCGGCTGCGGGCGCGCCCTGGGCGAAATCCTGGAGTGGAACGAGGCTGATGGCGAGCGACGCCTGGCGATCCTGGCGGACTGCGAAAAGCGCCGAAACAACCGGCGGCCGAAGTGGTGACTGGTCGGTGTTGCTTATTTTCTGTGCTGTGTTAGTGTCCGGGAAAACCCCGCCTTGGGCGGGGTTTTTCTTTTTTTGGATTTCGTTGCGCGTTCGCCTGGCGAACGTCTTTACTGCCAGAACACCCAGGGCCCCGAACGCGTGAGCGTCCGGGGCTCTCCTGTAAGGAGACTGCCAACCATCATGACCACGACACCCATCACCGTTACTCGACTCGACCTGCAACGTCTGGAGCGCCTGCTCGACAGCCTGGATGAGTACGGTCCCGCGGCCGAGGCGCTGGAGGCCGAGCTGGCCCGCGCCACGGTGGTCGGCCACGACGAGATTCCGCCGGGCGTGGTCACGATGAACTCCACCGTGCGTTGCCGCGAAGAGGGGAGCGGCAAGGAGTACCACCTGACCCTGGTCTACCCGGCTGACGTGAAGGGCGAGGGCAAGGTCTCGATCCTCGCCCCGGTGGGCACCGCGCTGCTGGGCCTGACCACCGGCCAGAGCATCGATTGGCCGGCACCCAGCGGCAAGACGCTGAAGCTGACCCTGCTGGAAGTGGAATACCAGCCCGAAGCGGCCGGCGATTTCGATCGCTGAGTTCTCGCCTGACGAGAGCGTCCCTCCCCGGGCGCCCGCCGCAGCCGCTCAGGCCTCGGCCAGCGCCCGGTTCAGAGCCTGCTCCAGGCTCTGCTTGTAGCGCAGGAAATGCACCGTCTGCAGCTCCCCGCCTTCGCGCATGGCCGACAGGTCCAGGTCGGTGATGTAGCAGGGATAGCGCTCCTGCCCGCGCCGGCGGTCGAGAATATGCCGGGCCACGGCCTGGAACAGCTCGCTGCCGAATTCCAGCTCCGAGAACTCGCGGTGGTTGCAGAACAGCGTGGTGCGCGCGCGCTGGCCTTCGCCCGGCTCGACGATGGCCTGAACGTTGTAGAACGGCATGGCTTCCAGCGGCTGCGGCGTATTGCGTCGCTCGATGCGCTGTGCGCGCTGGTGACCTTCGGTCACCACCTCGTAGAAGAGAATGTCGGCGCCCACCGGTCCCTGGGCTTCCAGTAGCGGTATCACGGCGTTGCGGCGGTACTGTACCGATTGCAGGAAGCGTTGCAGCGGCAGCAGCAGGCCCTCCTCCGTGTCGTATTCCTGGCGGCGCCGCCAGAGGGCGTTGCGCTCATCGAGGATGGTGATTTCCGCGCTGCCTTCATCCAGGCGGTAGAACACCTGCACAGTGTTGGCCCGGCCCAGCGGCAGGATCATGGCGAGGTCGTCGCCCTCCAGCGCGTGCCGGTCCAGTTGCAGGAAGCCGCTGTCGTCCTGGGTGTCGCCCAGGTGCTCGACCAGCGCCGGCAAGCCTTCGATCACCCGGTGACTGACGCTGCCGGGCACCAGGTGCAGCAGGTGGAAATGCTGGCGCACCTGCAGCAGATAGCGCCCGCCCTTGCCGCTGGCAAGCTGGCCGTGGGCATCGCGGAACAGGTCTTCCACGCGCTGGGCGATGGCCGTGGCACGGTTGCGGCAGAAGCAGCGCACCAGCAGGCGCGGTGGCGGAGCGTCGGTAGGCAGCGTATTGAGGAAATCGCGCAGGCAGTCGAGCAAAGCGTGGGGGCCGGCGTAGCGGCTGACCAGCAGCTCGTTCCAGCTGTTGAGGGTGATCTGGTCGAGGGTCAGCACCAGGTTGTCGCGCACGCCGGAATAGCCGAGCGAGTCGGTGCGCTCGGTGGTCATGTGTACGTTCATCTGGCTGTGCTGGCGCAGCGGATCGAGGCCGACGTTCACCAGCAGCAACACTTGCGAAGGCACGGCGCTGCG
Source organism: Pseudomonas sp. DP-17 (assembly GCF_022380625.1). Taxonomy (NCBI): domain Bacteria; kingdom Pseudomonadati; phylum Pseudomonadota; class Gammaproteobacteria; order Pseudomonadales; family Pseudomonadaceae; genus Pseudomonas; species Pseudomonas sp. DP-17. The sequence continues at coordinate 239,089 of NZ_JAKSXG010000013.1, read as the reverse complement.
CAGCAAGGCGCTTTCCGACACTTCATTGAGTGGCAGCGGCACGGCCTGCTGCAGGCAGCCCAGCAGGTTCTGCAGTTCGAACTCGGTCAGGTCGCTGCTGCCCGGTTGCAGGGACAGCCGCGTGGTGGCGTCGATCACGCCGTTGCGGTGGCTCCAGGCGAGCAGCTCCATGAGGTCGCGGGCGCGGCGCAGCGGGGCGAAGTCGGCTATTTCCGCAAGCGACAGGTTGCCGCTGAACAGGGCCCAGTAAGGCGACTTGCCGGCCTCGCCGGCGGGCAGCTGGGCAAGGGTGAGGATGTCCTCGGCCATGTCCGGGGCGATGCCCGGATTGATGAATTCGACCTTGCCGGCCTTGCGTTCGAAGGCAGCATACAGGCGCCGGCCGAGGATGCCCATGTCCCGCGGGTTGATGCCGCTTGCCGCCTGCTGCAGGCGGGCGAACTGCGACAGGAAGCGGTAGCTGTGGGTCAGTTCGTTGACCAGCGCACGACGCTCCAGCAGTACCTGGCGGACCTTCCACTGGCTGCGGCTGTCGAGTTGGGCGAAGGCGCGGCTGTCCCATTTCCAGGGCGCCGAGACGCGCTCCATCACCTTGCGCTGCCAGCTCTTGTGGCCCTGGCGCGGCGGCCGGCTGAGCTTCTTGCCGACCTTCAGGTAGAGGCAGCGGCGGATCAGTTCCAGGCGTTCGCTTTCACCGCGCGCCTGAAGGTACTCCTCCAGGCGGCGGTAGAGCATCACGTAGGGGTCGAGCTCCTCCACGTCCAGGCGCCCGGCGTAGATCGCCTGCTTGTAGCGCAGGCTCAGGCAGGAGACCTGCGGGTGCTCGCTGGCGTAGACCTCGGTGAGCAGCAGCTTGAGTACCGACTTGTAGGGCGACTCGATGCCCTTGAACAGCTGCCACATGCCGGCGCCGATGAACTCGCCCGGCGGGATGTGCGCCAGATGGCCAAGGTCGAGGACGTCTTCGGCACGAATGAAGCGTTTGTTCAGCAGGGTCTGGCAGTACTCGGCGTAACGGTTTTCTTCATAGACCGGCACCAGCCACCACAGTGGCGTGCGGCCGCCGAGCCAGATGGCGGTGCGGTAGAACTCGTCCAGCAGCAGGTAGTGCTGGCTGGTGCCGCAGTCGTCGGAAGTCAGCCGCGCCTCCCGGGCGCCCTGGGTATAGTGCTGCGGGTCGACGAGGAAGCAGTGCACCTCGGCACCCTGGGTGGCGGCCCACTGTTCGAGCAGCTCGCACTTGCGGCGCAGCTCCGCCAGTTCGCGTTCGCTGAGCTCGGATGCATGGCAGACCCACAGGTCCAGGTCGCTCTGCTCGGCCTGGGCGACGGTGCCCAGGCTGCCCATCAGGAACAGCCCGTGGATCGGCAACGGCGGATTGCCGCGACGGGTCTTGTAGCTGAAGGAGCGGGTCAGGCGCTGGGCTTCGGCGAGGATTTCATCGTCGGGGACGAAATTCGACAGCCCGGCGGGCGTACCGGCCGAGACATAGCCGGGCAGCAGCGGGTGGTTCACGTCCAGCAATAGCGGCAACAGCTTGAGAACAAGCTGCTGCCGCGTGGAAAGCGCTTCGCTGGCCCGTTGCAGGCGCGCGGCATTGACCTTGAGGAAACGCTGACGCAATTGCGCCAGCACCTTTCGGTCGATGCCGTCGTCGATGTCCGGGCGAATTTCGTGGGTGAGCGTCATGGCGTACTGCTGCCTGGCCAGCGGCGCCGCATCAGGAAATGCGGCGCTCGGAAGTGTGCCAGTTTATCGCCCGCTCGCGGGGGAACTTGAGGTCAGCCGCGCAGGATGCCGAGCAGGACCTGGGCGTGCTCGGCGGCGTCGAGACCCAGGCTTGTGAGATAGCCGCCGTCCTGCTGGTCGATCAGGCCCTTGGCATGGAGCCGGCCTGCGGCCGCCACGGCCTCGGCGGAGGCGTCATGGTGGACTTTCAATCCCGCCTGGCTGTTCTCCAGGTCATACAGCGCCAGCAGGTCCAGTTCCTCAACCATTTCTTTCGTGAAAGCCATTCGCCTAACTCCCGATGGTCAATGAGGCTTCAGTGTAGTCTCAAGTCCGACCGGTTCGGCAAGCGCTGTTATGCCGCTGTCTCATTCGGCAACAGTGCCGTCGGGCAGGGTCGGCAGTGCGCGCAGGGCCTGTTCGTACCATTCGCCGTTGAACGGGCGGTCTTCGGCCAGCATCGCCTCGATCTCGTGGGCGAGCACCAGGGCCATCAGGTGCAGGGCGTCCTCGCGCTCGTAGCCGACCAGGGTCAGCTTGTTGAATACCGCGCGGGCAGCCTTCGGGTTCTCGCTGTCGACCTGATTCTCGATGGCCTGGATCAGCGTGTCTTCGGCGAAGGACTCTTCGCCATCGTCTTGGTCAGTCATCACATTGCTCTCTCGCGGACTTGTGGAGCCGCCCGAAGTTGGCCAACCTGCGGGTCAACTTCAGGTGCGTAAAAGGATTGTCGGGCGACATGATCACCTATTACACCCTCGTCGGCGACCGCCTGGTGCGCCACAACGGCAACGAGTGCCACGGCATGCCCAAGGACACGCTGTGGATCGACCTGTTCCAGCCCACCGCGGAAGAAGAACAGCTGCTCGAGTCGATCATCGAAGTGGATGTGCCGACCCGCGAGGAGATGGCCGAGATCGAGGACTCTTCGCGCTTCTACGAGAGCAAGGGCGCGTTGTACATGACCACCACCGTGGTGGGCGGCATCCGCGAGCACAAGCCGAGCACTTCGGAAGTCACCTGCGTGTTGACGCCGCACTGGCTGGTGACGGTGCGCTACACCGACCTGCTGGCCTTCCGCACCTTCGAGACGCGGACCCAGCGCGGCGGCTGCGAGGGGCGCAGCGACCAGTTGTTCGTCACCCTGATGGACAGCGTGGTGGACCGCATCGCCGACGTGCTGGAGAACGTGCAGAAGCAGCTCAACACCCTGGGCAATGACATCTTCCAGGAGGGGCCGGCCACCGAGAAGGCCGACCTGCAGGAGGTGGTCAAACAACTGGGGCGCAAGAACTCGCTGCTGTCCAAGCTCAATGAGAGCCTGCTCAGCATCAGCCGGCCGCTGGGCTATTTCCGCCAGGGCAACAACAGCTGGATCAGCGACGAAGTCAAGCTGGGCATGAAGTCGGTGGAGCGCGACGTGCACTCGCTCAGCGAATACCAGACCAAGATGGCCGGGGAGATCACCTTCCTGCTGGACGCCACCCTGGGCCTGATCAACATCGAGCAGAACAGCATCATCAAGGTGTTTTCCATCGCTGCCGTGCTGTTCCTGCCGCCCACCCTGGTGGGCACGGTGTACGGCATGAACTTCGCGCACATGCCCGAGTTGCAATGGCTGGCCGGCTATCCCATGGCGCTGGTGGCGATGGTGATCTCGGCGATCATTCCCTACTACTGGTTCAAGTACAAAGGCTGGCTCTAGACGGGGGTTGATGCGGGTCAAGAAAGGCCCGCCGCGCGGGTTGCACAGTGGAAGGCCGTCCCCACGTCTCACAGGAGGAGACCATGCCGCAATCCGAAGCCAACAAGCCAGCCATCGCTGCGCTGCCCGAAGCGCCTTCCGAGGGCGGCGCGCAGATCCAGGCGCAGAGCCAGGGCCCGGTCGCACTGACTGTTGCCATGGCCCCGCGCGGCAGCAACGAGGATTCCAGCTCCGCCCAGTTGCCCGCCAGCTATCCCTACCGCAAGCGTCTGCAGCGCAGGGAGTACGAGAAGGCCAAGGCCGAGCTGCAGATCGAGTTGCTGAAAGTGCAGAACTGGGTGAAGGAGACCGGCCAGCGCATCGTCCTGCTGTTCGAGGGCCGCGATGCCGCCGGCAAGGGCGGCACCATCAAGCGCTTCACCGAGCACCTCAACCCGCGCGGCGCCCGCGTGGTGGCGCTGGAGAAACCCAGCGACGCCGAGCGCGGCCAGTGGTACTTCCAGCGCTACATCCAGCACCTGCCCACGGCCGGTGAGATCGTCTTCTTCGACCGCTCCTGGTACAACCGCGCCGGGGTGGAGCGGGTGATGGGCTTCTGCTCGCCGCGCCAGTACCTGGAGTTCATGCAGCAGACGCCGGAGCTGGAGCGCATGCTGGTGCGCAACGGCATCCACCTGTTCAAGTTCTGGTTCTCGGTGAGCCGCGAGGAGCAGTTGCGCCGCTTCGTCTCGCGCCGCGACGACCCGCTCAAGCACTGGAAGCTGTCGCCCATCGACATCCAGTCGCTGGACCGTTGGGACGACTACACCCAGGCCAAGGAAGCGATGTTCTTCCACACCGACACCGCCGACGCGCCCTGGGTGGTGGTCAAGTCCGACGACAAGAAGCGCGCGCGGCTCAACTGTCTGCGGCACTTCCTGCACAGCCTGGATTACCCGGACAAGAACCCGAAGATCGCCCGCGCTCCGGATGCGTTGCTGACGGGCCGCGCCGCATTGATGGACCGCGATGAGCTGGAACGCCCGGCCCAGGCAGTGGTGCCGGTGCAGGCGCCGGAACCTGAACCGGAGTCCATCCCGGCCTGAGGCGTTATTGCTGGCTGATCAGCATGAGCTGGCCGGAGACGGCACGGGCGTTGCGATCGACGATGATCGGCGCCCAGGGCCGGCCCGAAGCACTGACACCGCTGTTGCTCTTGCTGTTCATGTCCAGCAGCGCCTTGCTCAGGTATTCCCAGCGGGTGCGCAGCTTCTTGGTGGCGTCGCTGTCGGGCAACTGGTCGATGCGCTGGGTGAGCAACGGCACCAGCACGCTTTCGTCCTGGCCGAGGTATTCCTGCGGCTGTTCGCGGGCCAGTTCCAGGCCGCTGATGTAGGCGCGGCCCAGGTACTGGGTGGCCAGGTATTCGACGCGCACCGGCAATTCCCACAGCGGAATCTGGCTGGCATCGGCGGTGGCCGGAACGAAGCGCTCGATCTGGTTGAGCAGCTCGCGCAGTGACCGGCTCAGGTCCTGGTTGTAGCGCCAGGGCAGGTCTTCTTCCTTGGGGCCGTAGGAAACGCCATTGCGAATCTGCGTAACGAACTCGGTATGGGCCTTGCGCAGTGCGTCATCGGCCTTGGCGTAGGCCTTGACGGCACTGTCCAGCGTGGCCAAGTCCTTCTCCAGCTGGGCGGCGTGGGTTTCCTGGAAGCCTTCGCCGCGCAGCAGCAACAGGCTGTTGATCGAGCGGCAGGTGTAGACCTGCAGGGTCTGCAACTGCAGTTCCTCGCTGGGGAGGTTGGCCTGGGCGGCGAGGGCGAAGAGTCCGAAACAGCACAGCATGAACCCACGAACGACATCGAACATGGCGGAGGCGTCCTTATTGTTATTGTGTGCCGCGCGATTCGCCGGGAGTGTGTCTTTTTGGCGCCAGAAACGCAGCTATCCCTAGGCTAGCCGCGAAAGCGGGCGCTGCAACCGACCGAAAGAGTGATTTGCGCAGGCGATGCCTGCTGGGGGAGGAGGTGCCGGCGGAGGTCGGGAGGGGGGGAGTGCTCTGGGGAGAGAGCCGGACCTCCGCCGGGCTTGAGGGGCCTGCTGGCGTCAGAAGCGCCAGTACGCGGAGAGGGTGGTCTGGTCGAGGTCGATGTCGCCGACGTCCAGGTATTCCTGTTCCAGGCGCAGGCCCAGGCCGCCCAGCACGTCCACTTCGCCACCGAAGCCGTAGAGCGGGTCCACGTCATCGGACTTGCCCGCGACGTCATCGTCGGCATGCCAGGCGTGTACGCCGGCGATGCCGTACAGGCGGATACGCTGGCCGATGGGGAAGCCCAGGTGGACGTTGGCCTGTACGGACTGGCCGTCGAAGTGCCTGCGGTCGTCGCTCATCTCACCGAAATCGACCACTGCGCCTTCGAAGGACAGGTAGTTATTCAGGCGGTAGCCGGCGTAGAGCTTGTAGCTGTCGTCCTGGTCGTCGAAGGAGCGGTCGTCGATCTCGAGGCGAGTGACGCCGCCGCCGACGTAGAGGCCGCGGTCGTCGGCCATCACCAGTGCCGGAGCGGTCAGCGCGAGAGCGCAGAGGAGTTTCGAAAGGCGCATAGGATTCCCTTGCGGCCGGTGGGATGCACCGGCCGCCTTGCTGTCTTGCGGAGGATTTGGATGCCGCCCTGGCGCGGGCTTTTCTGCGCCAGCGCGGCGGCGGGTGCATTAGAGCGGGGCGGTAGCGTGCGCGACCATCGAAGCTTGTCGAGAGTCGCCTGGCTTTTTTTCTAGACGCAGCGGGTGCGGGTCAAACGTGGGCGGCCAGGCGCAGGCGTTCGCGGTCGAGAATCTCGATGCCGCCATAGCTCAGCCGCACGATGCCCTGGGCCTCCAGCTCCTTGAGGATCTGGTTGGTGGTCTGCCGCGACAGCGACAGCATGGCCGCGAGCTGTTCCTGGGGCAGGTGCAGCTCGCGCTTGGCGGTGGCCGACTCGCCGTAGCCCTCGGCGATCATCAGCAGGCGCCGGGCCAGTCGCGGCGCGGCCGGCAGCAGTGACAACTCCTCCAGGACGGCGAAGGTGATGCGCAGCTTGTGGCTCATCAGCAGGGCGAAGTCGCGCCAGTATTCCGGGTGCTGTGCCAGCAGCGCCTGCAGCGGCGCGAGGGGAACCTGGAGAAGGACGGTGGCACCCTCGGCGTAGGCGTCGTGGGTGCGCGGCTGACCGTCGAACAGGCAGATCTCGCCGAACCAGTTGGGCGCCTCCACCAGCGCCAGCAATGCTTCCTTGCCACTTTCCCCGACCACGCTGACGCGCATCGCGCCTTCCACCACGCAATACAGGCCACACGGCGCGTCGCCGCGGGCGAACAGGCGCTGGCCGGCAGGCAGGCGGCGCACCACGGCGGCGTCGCGCAAGGCCTGGCGCAGACCGTCCGGAAGGGTCTGGAACCAGCGGCCTTCTTGCAGGCAGGCGAGGTAGGGCTTGGCGTCGGTCATGGGCAATGTCGGCTAGCTGACAGAGTGGCAGGGCACAGATCGCCATCATGCCAGTACCTTGCGGGAGAACAACAATGAAAACTCTGGTCGATCACCTTGCCCAATATGCCGCCTACCACCGTGACCGGCGGAACATCGTCAGCCATTTCATCGGCATCCCGATGATCGTGCTGGCCATCGCCACCCTGCTGTCGCGCCCCGGCTTCGAGCTGGCCGGCGTGCTGGTTTCGCCCGCCCTGCTGCTGGCACTGGCTTCGGTGGTGTTCTACCTGCGCCTGGACCTGCGCTTCGGCCTGCTGATGACCGCGTTGCTGGCGCTGTCGCTGTGGATAGGCGCGGCGCTGGCTGCCGGCACGACTGCCTATTGGCTCACCTGGGGCGTTGGCCTGTTCGTGGTGGGCTGGATCATCCAGTTCGTCGGCCACTGGTACGAAGGGCGCAAACCGGCGTTCGTCGATGACCTCACCGGGCTGATCGTCGGCCCGCTGTTCGTCGCTGCCGAGGCTGCCTTCCTGCTCGGCCTGCGCGATGAAGTGCGCCACGCCGTGGAAGAGCGCGCCGGCCCCACCTGCATCCGCGAGAAGAAGGCGACCGCCTGACTCGTTTCAATCTGACCCGCTGAGCTGTCGGAGAATACGCGCGCTGTCGGGGTCGGCCGGGAAGAAGGTTTCCAGGGCCAGCTCCGACAGCGTCACGTCCACCGGTGTGCCGAACACCGTGATGGTGCCGATCAGGCTGCACACGCCCAACTCCGTCTGCAGCTGCACCGGGATCAACACCATGTCGCCGTTGGCCGCCTCGTCGTAGGGCGGTGCCGGGTACGTCGCCACCTCGTCGCGCAACGCCGCCAGCGCGGGATCGCCGCTGGCCTCGAAGTCGCGCTGCAAGCGCTCCACCACGTGTGCCTTCCATGGCCCCAGGTTGAGGATGCGCGGTGCCAGTCCCCTGGGATGCAGGCTCATGCGCAATACATTGATCGGCGGCTGCAGCAACTCCGGATCGACACCGATCAGGAAGATTTCCACCGTACGGTTGGACGCCAGCAGGTTCCAGTGCCGGTCCACCACCATGGCCGGGTTCGGTTCGTGGGCCTTGAGCAACTGGTTGATGGCCTGCCGGGCCACGGTCAATGCCGGGTCGTCCAGGCCCTTCTCCGAATACACCGGGGCGTAGCCGGCGGCACTGAGCAGGCGGTTGCGTTCGCGCAGGGGAATGTCCAGCTGTTCGGCCAGATGCAACAGCATCTCGCGGCTGGGCAGGGCGCGGCCGGTTTCGACGAAGCTCAGGTGGCGCGTGGAAATCTCCGCGTCGCAGGCGAGGTCGAGCTGGCTGAGCCGCCGGCGCTGGCGCCATTGACGGAGCAGGGCGCCGACCGGCTGGGCTGGGTTGTTCTGGGCTGGACTGTTCATGGGTTCGAACGATAGACCTGCATAGGCGGTACGGCCATTACCTGGCAGGTAATCGACGCACCTACGTCGTCGGCGGATTCTTCAGCCACACGCCGCCAACCGGTGGCGCCCCCTGAAGGAGCTTCGCCATGACTCTGCTGCAATCCTCCCCGCTGCTTCGCCTGACCCTGAAAGTCGATGCCATCGCCGGTGGCGCCATGGGCCTGCTGATGGCGCTGGCCGCGCAACCGCTGGGCGAACTGTTCGGTTTGCCCTTCGTCCTGCTGCTGGTGGCCGGCATCGTGCTGTTACCGCTGGCGCTGGTGCTCTACTGGATGAGCCAGCAACCGGCGCTGTCGCGCATTGGAGTCTGGGCGGTGATTGCGCTGAATGCGCTGTGGGTGGTGGAAAGCGTAGCCCTGCTGGTGACCGGCTACGTACAGCCGACCGCCCTGGGTTACGCCTTCGTCATCGGTCAGGCGCTGGTGGTCCTGCTGCTCGCTGAACTGGAGTTTTTTGGCCTGCGGCGGTCGGCGGTTCTGGCGCTGTAAGCGCTTTACGCCGGGGATTGTCGACGACGCTTTGCAGGATGGGGGAGCGCAGCGATACCCATGCGGTTGGTGCATGGAATCGATGGGTATCGCTGCGCTCCACGCCATCCTACGTTGGTGCTCGTCGGCGACTCTGCGAGAGGGGACGCTCGGCTCCTGCGCGCGAGCCGACCTACACCAACGCCTCGCGGACGAAATCGAGACGATCCTGGCCAAAGAACATCTCGTTGCCGACGAAGAAGGTCGGTGCGCCGAACATCCCACGCTTGATTGCCGCCTCGGTGTTGGCCTTCAGCGCGTCCTTCACGTCCTGCTCGGCGGTCAGTGCCAGCAGCGCCTGCGGGTCGAAGCCCGCCTCGGCCAGTAGCGGGCCGAGCACCGCCGGATCGCCCAGGTTCAGCGCGTCCACCCACATGCCTTTGAATACGCAGGCCAGCAGCGCCTCGAAGCGCTCCGGCTGGCGCAGCTGGATGCCAGTGGCGGCGCGCATCAGGGTGAGGGTGTTGATCGGGAAGTGCGGGTTCATCTTCATCCGCACGCCGTAGCGGCGGGCGAAGCGGGTCATGTCGATCAGCGTGTAGCGCCCCTTGGCCGGCACGGCGATGGGCGAGGCGTTGCCGGTGGCCTGGAATACGCCGCCCAGCAGCACCGGACGGTAGACCAGCTCGGCGCCGGTCTCGGCGCAGATTTTCGGCAACTGGGTGTATGCCAGGTAGGACGTCGGGCTGCCGAAGTCGAAGTAGAACTCGACGGATTTGCTCATGAGTGGCTCTCTTCTTGTTGGCGTTTTAGGCGAATCACCAGCGCTCGATCCACGGGCGCAGGTCCAGCTCGAAGGTCCAGGCATCGCGTGGCTGGGAGTGCAGGTACCAGTAGCTGTCGGCGATGTGCTCGGGGTCGAGGATGCCGTCCTGGTCCTTCTGCGCGTATTTCTGCGGGAAGTTCTCACGGATGAACTCGGTGTCGATGGCGCCATCCACCACCACATGGGCGACGTGCAGGCCCATCGGCCCCAGCTCGCGGGCCATGCTCTGCGCCAGCGCACGGATACCGTGCTTGGCTCCGGCGAAGGCAGCGAAGCCCGAGGCGCCGCGCAGGCCGGCAGTGGCACCGGTGAACAGGAGAGTGCCGCGCTGGCGCTTGACCATGCGCTTGGCCACCTCGCGGCCGGTGAGGAACCCGGAGAAACAGGCCATCTCCCAGATCTTGAAGTACTTGCGCGCGGTCTCTTCGAGGATGCTGCAGGGTACGTTGGCGCCGATATTGAAAACGAAGGCTTCGATAGGGCCGATGTCGCGCTCGATGGTTTCCACCAGCTCGACCACGGCCTCTTCCTTGCGCGCATCCGAGGCGTAGCCAAAGGCCTCGCCGCCTTCGGCGCGGATCTGCTCCACCAGCGGCTGCAGCTTGTCCGCCGAGCGCCGGGTGACGCAGGCGACGTAGCCTTCACGGGCGAAGCGGCGGGCGATGGCGCCGCCGGTGGCATCGCCGGCGCCGATGACCAGGACGACTTTCTTGTTCGACATTCTCGTTTCCTCCGCGGGGGGCGCTAAAGTTGGTAAACGGTCGTTAGGTAAACGGACGTTATGTTACTCTTGGCTTCATCGTCAACCGCTTCACCGGAGTCGCCCCGATGCGCTACTCAGCCACCCACAAGGAAGAAACCCGTCAGCGCCTGCTCGACAGCAGCAGCGCGCTCGCCAAGCAGGGCGGCTTCGCCAACTCTGGTGTGGACGGGTTGATGAAGGCGGTGGGCTTGTCCGGCGGGGCGTTCTACAACCACTTCGGCTCGAAGGACGAGCTGTTCGCCGCCATCGTCGAGCGCGAATTGCAGCAGAGCGTCGAACGCCTCGCCGCCAAGGGCAGGGTGCTCGACCGCGCGCGCCTGGAGCGCGCCCTGAAGCGCTACCTGAACATCACCCATGTTCAGGATGCCGGCGCCGGTTGCGCGATTCCGGCACTGGGTGCGGAGATCGCTCGCGCCGACGAGTCCGTCCGGCAGAGCGCGGAGGATGCGCTGGTGGACTTGCAGCAGGCCTGGGCCGGGGTGCTGGGTTCGTCGGAGGACGCCTGGGCCCTGCTGGCGCAATGTGTAGGTGCGCTGGTGGTGGCGCGGATGGTTGCCAGTGAGAAAACGCAGAAGGCGATCATCGAGTCGAGCCGGGGCTTCCTGCTGCGGCATCTCGACGAAAAATAGACAGCGCGCCCTGGGCAATCCCGTAGGGTGCATAACCGGGCACGGGTTATCCGCCGCGGATAACGCCATAGGCATTATGCGCCCTGCGGGTTAAATCCCGCGGATGGCGAGGTCGGCGCCGAGCAGGAGCAGCCCGCCGAAGAAGCAGCGGCGGAACGCCAGCGGGCTGATCCGCGAACGCAGCCAGGTGCCCAGGTACATGCCCGCCAGTGCTGGCAGAAGCGCCAGCAGCGACAGGCCCAGCACGTCCGCCTGCAGCAGCGAGCCGTGCTGACTGAGGGTGATCGCCAGGGCCAGCGTCGAGACGGTGAAGGACAGTCCCAGCGCCTGCACCAGGTCATCCTTCTCCAGCCCCAGGGCCTGCAGGAAGGGCACGGCGGGAATCACGAAGACGCCGGTCACGGCGGTGACGCCGCCGGTGATCACCCCGATCAGCGGCGACAGCCAGCGCTCATGCCGCGGCGCCACGCTGAAGCGCTGGTTCGACAGCCCCAGCAGTGCATAGAGGATCAGCGCGACGCCCAGCAGCGGCGTGGCCGCCAGCCAGTTTGCCCCTGCCAGCAACCAGCCCACCGCCAGCGTTCCGACGACGATGCCCACGAGCATCCCCCACAACCGCTTGAGTAGTCCGAGAAAGCGCGGGCCGGCAGCCAGTTGCCAGATGTTGGTGACGGTGGAGGGCACGACGAGAATGGCAGCCGCCTGCATCGGCGACATAACCAGCCCGAGCAGCCCGACGGCCACCGTGGGCAGGCCGAGCCCCACCACGCCCTTCACCAGGCCGGCGAGGAGGAAGGTGAGGACGATCAGTTCGAGGTGCTGGGGGAGGGCGTCGAACATGGCCGGGCCTTATTGAAAGCAAGGTCGGCAGGATACGAGGGTTTGAAAGCCATGGGGAAGCGCGGGGCTCTTGTAGGAGCGAGCTAGCTCGCGAACAAACCCCGCTGCGGGGCCGGGTTCGCGAGCAAGCTCGCTCCTACAGAAAAGCGGAGCGTACGGTGCCGGTTCAGATATTGGCCACCGGCTGATACGCCTTCGGCTTGAAGTACAGCGTCTCTCCACGGGCAAGGCCGGTCAGGCTGTCGTGGTCCTTCACCACTTCGGCCTCGATCAGCTCGTCCTGGCCGTCGACCTTGAGGGTCACCCGGGTGATCGCGCCCAGCGGGCGGATGTCGCGGACTTCGGCGGCGCGGTGTTCGGCCACTTCCGAGCGCGACAGCGAGACCTCGTGCGGGCGGAACAGCACGTGCTCGTCTCCGCCGATGTGCAGACGGTTGGAGTCGCCGAGGAAGTGGTAGACGAAGTCGCTGGCCGGGTTCTCGTAGACCTCGCCCGGCGAACCGATCTGCTCGATCACGCCCTTGTTCATCACCACGATGCGGTCGGCGACTTCCATCGCTTCTTCCTGGTCGTGGGTGACGAAAACGGAGGTCAGGTTGATCTCCTCGTGCAGGCGCGCCAGCCAGCGGCGCAGTTCCTTGCGCACCTTGGCGTCGAGGGCGCCGAAGGGTTCGTCGAGGAGCAGGATCTTCGGCTCCACCGCCAGGGCGCGGGCCAGGGCGATACGCTGGCGCTGGCCGCCGGAGAGCTGTTCCGGATAGCGGTCGGACAGCCAGTCCAGCTGCACCATGTTCAGCAGTTCGTGGACCTTCTCGGCGATGCGCGACTCACTCGGACGCTCCTTTTTCGGCTTCATGCGCAGGCCGAAGGCGACGTTGTCGAACACCGTCATGTGGCGGAACAGCGCGTAGTGCTGGAACACGAAACCGACATTGCGATCGCGCACGTCGTGCTGCGAGACGTCCTCGCCGTGGAACACGATGTTGCCGGCGTCCGGGGTTTCCAGGCCGGCGATGATGCGCAGCAGGGTGGTCTTGCCGCAGCCGGACGGGCCGAGCAGGGCGACCAGCTCGCCGCTGTGGATGTCGAGGTTGATGTCGTTCAGCGCCTTGAAGGCGTTGAAGTTCTTGCTGACGTTACGGATCTCGATGCTCATGGCGTGGCTCTCACTTATTCATCGTCAGCTTTGACTTTGGCGCGGGTCAGGCGGGACTCGCTCCACTGCTTGAGCAGCAGGATGACCAGGGCCATCAGCAGCAGCAGGGTGGCGACGCTGAAAGCGGCGACGTGGTTGTATTCGTTGTAGAGGATTTCGACGTGCAGCGGCAGGGTGTTGGTGACGCCGCGGATGTGTCCGGAGACCACCGACACCGCACCGAATTCGCCCATGGCGCGCGCGGTGCACAGCACCACGCCGTAGATCAGGCCCCATTTGATGTTCGGCAGGGTCACGTGCCAGAACATCTGCCAGCCGTTGGCGCCGAGCAGGCGCGCGGCTTCCTCTTCCTGCGTGCCCTGTTCCTGCATCAGCGGGATCAGCTCGCGGGCGACGAAGGGGAAGGTGACGAAGAGGGTGGCCAGGACGATGCCGGGCACAGCGAAGACGATCTGGATGTCGTGGTCGCTCAACCACTCGCCGAAGTAGCCCTGGGCGCCGAACAGCAGCACGTAGATCAAACCGGCGATCACCGGCGAGACCGAGAACGGCAGGTCGATCAGGGTGACCAGGATGCTCTTGCCGGGGAACTCGAACTTGGTCACGCACCAGGCGGCGGCGACGCCGAACACCAGGTTCAGCGGCACCGAGATACCCACGGCGATCAGCGTCAGCTTCAGCGCGGCCAGTGCGTCGGGTTCCAGGATGGCTTCGAAGAAGGTGCCGAAGCCCTGCTTCAGTGCCTCGCTCAGCACCACGAACAGCGGCAGCAGCAGGAACAGGGCGAAGGCCAGCCAGGCCAGTGCGATCAGGGCGCGGCGGCCCCAGACATTACCCCGGCGAGCAGCGTTGGCAGCGGCCGCGGCGGAAAGGCTTGCGGTACTCATGGCGCGCTCCTCAGGGCGTTTCGATGCGGCGTTGCAGCAGGTTGATCAGCAGCAGCAGGACGAAGGCGACCACCAGCATCAGCACGCCGATGGCGGTGGCGCCGGTGTAGTCGTACTGGTCCAGCTTGACCATGATCAGCAGCGGCAGGATCTCGGTCTTCATCGGCATGTTGCCGGCAATGAAGATCACCGAGCCGTACTCGCCGACGCCGCGGGCGAAGGCCAGGGCGAAACCGGTCAGCCAGGCGGGGAGCAACGCCGGCAGGAGTACATGGCGGAAAACCTGCAGCGGCTTGGCGCCCAGGCAGGCGGCGGCTTCCTCCACTTCACGCGGGATGTCCGCCAGCACCGGCTGTACCGTTCGCACCACGAAGGGCAGCACCACGAAGGTCAGCGCCAGGGTGATGCCCAGCGGGGTGTAGGCGATCTTCAGGCCGATCTCGGTGGCGAAGCGGCCGACCAGGCCATTGGGCGCGTACAGCGCGGTGAGCGCGATGCCGGCCACGGCGGTGGGCAGGGCGAAGGGCAGGTCGATCATCGCGTCGATGATCTTGCGCCCCGGGAAGCGGTAGCGCACCAGCACCCAGGCCAGCAGGGTGCCGATCACGCCGTTGATCAGGGCGGCGATCAGCGCGGTGCCGAAGCTCAGCTTGAGCGCGGCGATGACGCGCGGCGCGGTGATGATGGTCCAGAACTGATCCCAGGAGAGCTGGGTCGTCTTGAGGAACATGGCCCCCAGCGGAATCAGCACCAACAGGCTGAGATACACCAGGGTGTAGCCCAGAGTCAGCCCGAAGCCGGGTATGACCGGGGAGATGCGTCGCGACATTGTCTGTCCTTTCTATGAACGCGTTGAGCCCCCGCCATGGGGCGAGGGTTTTTCGTTCCGTGCGGGCTGTGCACCGGCCCGCACGGATCGGGTCGCCCGGCGCAAGGCCGGGCGGATGGCGCATTACTGCGCCTGGTAGATCTTGTCGAAGATGCCGCCATCGTTGAAGAACTTGGGCTGCGCGACTTTCCAGCCGCCGAAGTCCTTGTCGATGGTCACCAGGTTGAGTTTCGGGAACTGATTGGCGAACTCGGCAGCGACCTTGGCATCACGCGGGCGATAGAAGTTCTGCGCGGCGATGCGCTGGCCTTCTTCGCTGTACAGGTACTTCAGGTATTCCTCGGCGACCTTGCGGGTGCCTTTCTTGTCGACGGTCTTGTCGACCACGGCCACCGGCGGCTCGGCGAGGATGGACACGGACGGGACGACGATCTCGAAGTTCTCGCCGCCCTGTTCCTTCTTGGCCAGGAAGGCTTCGTTCTCCCAGGCCAGCAGCACGTCGCCAATGTTGTTGTTGACGAAGGTGATGGTCGAACCGCGGGCGCCAGTGTCCAGAACCGGCACGTGCTTGTACAGGTTCTGCACGTATTCCTGGGCTTTATCTTCGCTGCCGTATTGCTTCTTCGCCCAGGCCCAGGCGGCCAGGAAGTTCCAGCGGGCGCCGCCGGAGGTTTTCGGGTTCGGGGTGATGACTTCCACGCCCTGCTTGGTCAGGTCACCCCAGTCCTTGATGCCCTTGGGGTTGCCCTTGCGCACCAGGAACACGATGGTCGAGGTGTAGGGGGTGCTGTTGTCGGGCAGGCGGGCCTGCCAGTCGGCGGGCAGCAGCTTGCCCAGCTTGTTCAGTTCGTCGATGTCGCCGGCCAGGGCCAGGGTCACCACGTCGGCCTTCAGGCCGTCGATCACGGCGCGGGCCTGTTTGCCCGAGCCACCGTGGGATTGCTGCACGGTCAGGTCGTCGCCGCCCTGGGCCTTCCAGTGCTTGATGAAGGCGGCGTTGTAGGCCTGGTACAGCTCGCGGGTCGGGTCGTAGGAAACGTTCAGCAGTTGGGTCGCGGCGGAGACGGGGCCAGCGATCAAGGCGCTGGCCAGGGCGGCCAGGGCGAAACGGCGGATGGACATGTGCAGCTCCTGAAAAAATGCAGTTCTTTATGTTTGTTTGGCAGGGTCTTTCGGGGGAGGGGCGTTGTCAGCCGCGCATTCGTGGCTGACAGCTGCAGTACCGGTGGGGCAGTTCGGTCATGACGACGCTCCGGGTGTCCAGTCGGTCCGCCCGGGCTCAGGCAGGTTTGCCGGGGGTCTGTTGCAGGCGGAATTTTTCCTTGCGCTCGATCTGCACCACCTGGCCGTTGTGCACGGTGATCTCGACGGCGCCGAAACGCAGGCCACGCAGGGCGCTCTGCACTTCGCGCAGGATGTTGGCTTCGTCCTGGCCGTCCAGGCTACGGAGGGTTGCGCTCATGGGTATCTGCTCCTAATGGGTTGACCACCGGCCGATTCACCAACGGCGCGTGCGGTGTGAGCGCATCTTAGGCAGGAGCTGGATATTCTTAAAAATATTGTTTAAGAATTTTTATATATCCGAAAGTTTTTAGCGCGATTTCAAGCGGTGCCGCGCGGCAATTGCGCCAGCAGAACCTCAGCCGGCTGCGGCATGCCGTACCAGTAACCCTGGCCGAAGTCGCAGGCGTGGGTGAGGAGGAAGGCGGCCTGGTCGGGCCGTTCGATGCCCTCGGCGACTACCTGCAGGCCCATGCTCTGGCCCAGGGCGATCACCGCGCAGGCGATGGCGGCATCGTCGGATTCGTCCGGCAGGCCGGCGACGAAGCCCTGGTCGATCTTCAGCTTGTGCACCGGCATGCGCTTGAGGCGCATCAGCGAGGAATAGCCGGTGCCGAAGTCGTCGATGGACAGGTGCACGCCCAGCAGGCGCAGCTGGCAGAGCAGCTCCAGGGCCTGGACGAAGTTTTCCATCACCGCGCTTTCGGTGACTTCCAGCTCCAGGTGGTGCGGTTCCAGGCCGCTCTGCTCCAGGGCCAGGGCGACACGTTCCTCCAATCCGCCGCGGCCGAAGAGGCGGCTGGAGACGTTCACCGCGATGAAGTCGAGGGTGACGCCCGCGTCCAGCCACTGGCGCATCTGTCGACAGGCCTGCTCCAGCACCCAGGCGTCGATGGCGGTGATCAGGCCGCTTTGCTCGGCGACCGGGATGAACTCGCCGGGCGCGATCAGCCCTCTCTGCGGATGCTGCCAGCGCACCAGTGATTCGACGCCGACCATGCGGCCCGAGGCCAGGTCGTGCACGGGCTGGAAGTACAGGCGCAGTTCGTCGTGGTCCAGCGCGTGGCGCAGGGCGGATTCCACCTGTACGTGGGAGCGTGCGCGGGCGGTCAGCTCGGGGGTATAGAAGGCGTAGAGGTTGCGCCCGCTGGCCTTGGCCTGGAACAGCGCTGCGTCGGCGTGCTGCATCAGGTGGTCGACGTTGCGCGCATCCTCGGGGAACAGGCTGACGCCCAGGCTCACCGACATGTAGATGGTCTGCTCGTTGACCTCGAAGGGCGCGCTCATCGCTTCCAGCAGGCGCTGGGCGAGACTGCTGGCGTGGTGCGGTTGATGGCTTTCGAGAACCACGGCGAACTCGTCCCCGCCCAGCCGCGCCAGGGAACAGCGTTCGTCCAGGCAACCTTGCAGGCGGTCGGCCACGGCGCGGATCAGCAGGTCGCCGATGGTGTGGCCGAGGCTGTCGTTGATGTGCTTGAAGTGGTCGAGATCGATGCTCAGCAGCGCACCGCCGCCCTGTTCGCGTTCGGCGCGGGCCAAGGCCTGTTCGATGCGCTCGCGCAGCAACAGGCGGTTGGGCAGGCCGGTCAGCGGGTCGTGGTGCGCGAGAAAATCCAGTTCGTGCTGCGAACGCTTGAGGCTGCTGAGGTCGGAAAACACCGCGACGTAGTGGGTCAGTTCTCCCTCGTCATTACGCACGGCGCGGATGTGCTGCCATTGCGGGTACACCTCGCCGCTCTTGCGGCGGTTCCATATCTCGCCGCTCCACACGCCGTTCTCGTGCAAGGCGACCCACATGCGTTGATAGAAGGCATCGTCCTGGCGGCCGGACTTGAGCAGCGACGGCAGCCCGCCCAGCACCTCCTGGGCGCTGTAGCCGGTGATGCGCGAGAAGGACGGGTTGGTATGCACGATGATGCCCTGCGCGTCGGTCACCAGCAGGCCTTCCTGGGTGGCCTCGAACACGGCGGCGGCCTGGCGCAGATGGTCTTCATTGCTGCGCTGGTGGGTGATGTCGCGGTTGACGCCGGTCAAGCGCAACGGCTGACCGTCTTCGGCGCGGGTCAGGCGGCCGCTGCTGCGGACCCAGCGGTAGCTGCCATCGCCATGGCGAATGCGGTAGACGCATTCCAGGCGGGTGCGCAGGCCCTGGATGCAGTCCTGGTGCAGGGCGAGGACCCGCGCGCGGTCTTCCGGATGCAGGCGGTTTTCCCACAGCAGCAGGTCATCGCTCAGGTGCTCCAGGGGCAGGCCGAGCAGGTCGGCGTAACCGGGGGAGTAATGCACACGCTGGGTTTCCAGGTCCCAATCCCAGATCCCATCTTCCACAACCGCGAAAGCACGGCTCAGGCGCTGCTCTTTATCGGCCAGCGCGGCGAAGGCGGCGCGCTGCTGGCGGAAGTGCCGCCAGAGCAGGATGAACAGGACGACGAAGGTGACGACGAGGAACCCATACTTTTTCAGCTCCATGGCCCGCGCCAGCGAAGCGGGGTCGTGCAGGACATTTTGTAACCATTGGTCACTCAGCCAGACCCACAGGGAGGCGGCAACCAGGTAAACAAGACTGATGCGCAAGGCGCTGTGGCGTGGATTCATGCGGTAGTGAATTGTATTTATTGGCTGTGCTGTATAAAAAATGGCCAACTGGCCCCGTTCGTATCTAAAAGACCGGATGGTATTCCGGACCCGCTTGGTGATAATGCGGCAGTCCTTTCCCGGTAAGGCACGCCCAGCCGGGCGCAGTCCTCCATCCCTTCCGAGGTACAGTATCGTCTATGTGGTACAACGGTTTCCTTGACCTGTCGCCGTGGCAATTGGTGGCGGTCACCCTGGTCCTGACCCATATCACCATCGTCAGCGTCACAGTCTATCTGCACCGCTACTCGGCGCACCGGGCACTCGATCTGCACCCGGCGCTGCAGCACTTCTTCCGCTTCTGGCTGTGGATGACCACCGCCATGAACACCCGCGAGTGGACCGCCATCCACCGCAAGCACCACGCCAAATGCGAGACCGCCGAAGACCCTCACAGCCCGGTGTTCAAAGGCCTGGGCACCGTGCTGCGCACCGGCGCCGAGCTGTATCGCAAGGAGGCGGAGAACCCCGACACCCTGCGTATCTACGGCAAGAACTGCCCGGAAGACTGGATCGAGCGCAACGTCTATTCGCGCTACCCCATCGGCGGCATCGTGCTGATGGCGATCATCGACCTCGCCCTGTTCGGTGTGCTCGGCATGACCGTCTGGGCTGTGCAGATGATGTGGATCCCCGTGTGGGCCGCCGGCGTTATCAACGGTCTGGGCCACGCTGTCGGCTACCGCAACTTCGAGTGCCGCGACGCCGCGACCAATCTCGTGCCCTGGGGCATCCTGATAGGCGGTGAAGAACTGCACAACAACCACCACACCTACCCGAACTCGGCGAAGCTGTCGGTGAAGAAGTGGGAGTTCGACCTGGGCTGGGCCTGGATCAAGGTGTTCAGCTTCCTGCGTCTGGCCAAGGTTGCCCGCATCGCGCCTATCGCGCACCGCGTGGAAGGCAAGGGCAGCCTGGACATGGATACCGCCATGGCGATCCTCAACAACCGTTTCCAGATCATGGCCCAGTACCGCAAGCTGGTGATCGGCCCGCTGGTGAAGCAGGAGGTGGCCAAGGCCGACGAGTCGGTGCGCCATCTGTTCCGCCGCGCCAAGCGTCTGCTGTCGCGTGAAACCAGCCTGCTGGAAGAGCGCCATCATGCGCGCATCCAGGACCTGCTCGCGCAGAGCCAGTCGTTGCAGGTGATCTACGAGAAGCGCCTGGCTCTGCAGCAGATCTGGGTAAAAACCAGCGCCAACGGCCACGACATGCTTGCCGCGATCAAGCAGTGGGTACACGAGGCGGAAGCCAGCGGCATCCAGTCCCTGCGCGAGTTCGCCGAGCAACTGAAGACCTACTCCCTGCGTCCGGCCGTCTGAACGACGGAAATGTCCTGGGACGTTGAGAGATGTTTCTCAGAAAAGCCCGCCGTTCGGCGGGCTTTTCGTTTAATTTGCAGCAGGCAAGCGAAGTTTGCGGTCATAGCCCCGGTCAATGAGCGGGAGGACGCTGATACATGGATGAGAATAAATTGCCGGCCGATCAGGAAGAGGCCTTGCTGGCGCTGCTGCACAGTCGCGCCGAAGTCACGCGCCTGAAGGAGCGCGAACAGCTTTTCAGCGCGCTGCTGGCCAGCGTGAACGCAGTGCTTTGGGCCTTTGACTGGCAGTCCCAGCGCATGGTCTACGTCAGCCCGGCGTACGAGCGCATCTTCGGCCGCTCCGCCGCGCTGCTGCTGGCGGACTACAACGAGTGGCGCAACTGCATCTACCCCGATGATCTGGATTACGCCCAGAGCACCCTGCAGGAAGTGCTCGAGCGCGGCGCCATCGAGCAGCGCGAATACCGCATCCTGCGGGCCGACGGAGAAGTGCGCTGGCTCAGCGACAAGTGCTTCGTCAGCCAGCACAGCGACGCCGGCCTGCCACTGATGATCGTTGGCATCGCCGAGGACATCACCGACAAGAAGCATCTGGAAACCGAGCTGCATCGCCTGGCCACCACCGACGTGCTGACCCAGAGCAGCAACCGCCGCTACTTCTTCGACAGCGCCGAGCAGGCCTTCCGCGACTGCAAGGCCACCTCCACGCCGCTGGCCTTCCTTCTGCTGGACGTCGACGACTTCAAGAAGATCAACGACCTCTACGGCCACCAGGTCGGTGACGTGGTTCTGCAGCGCATCGCCCAGAGCGGCGCCGGTGCGCTGCGTCGCGGCGATCTGTTCGGCCGTATCGGCGGCGAGGAATTTGCCGTGCTGTTGCCCGGCTGCGACGAGAACATGGCGCGGCAGATCGGCGAGCGTCTGCAGCGGGAGGTGCAGCGTCTGCGCTTCAACGAGGCCGAGCATTTCTTCAGCGTCACCATCAGCCAGGGGCTGACGTTGCTACAGCCGGATGACCAGAATCTCTCCGCACTCTACAGCCGGGCCGACGCCGCGCTGTATCAGGCAAAGCGCACCGGCAAGGACCGCATTGTTCAGGGATGAAACACTCGGCCGGACGTCAGCGGCATCATTAATCCTTTCTGATTAATACCTTTGGCGCAGATGCGTGGCGGTCTGTTTCTGCTGTCAAAAGGCCTGTGTCGGGATTATGACGCTTTATAAATCAATGACTTAAATTCCTTGAATTGCCTTCTGTCGGAATCCTGACGTAGGAGCGCTTCCTACGTTGACATGCCTTTGTCCCCCCCACTATTACTATTCACATAGCAATATCGTGTGGTGTCTGGATGAGACACCTCAGGGAGCAGTCGCACGAGCAGTGTGTCACGGAAGATTCTGCCACCTCTTCTTCCTGTCACTTTCCTATCGCTGCCTGACAACTTCCGTCAGCATCTCGCTGCGGGAGCGCGATGGATTTTTGCTTTTTGTTTTTCCAGATTTTCGGAACTTGGCCGAAGGGCGGTAGCTTTGCCCAGCGAAAAGTAAAGGCCACTCCAGGGACGAACAGTTGATTGTCGTTAATTGAATCGGGTCAGTTCGAACTCGGGCGGTAGCCTTGTCTTCGAAAATCGCCAATGGCCCGGTGCAGAGCATCTCCTGGACTGGAGTGAGTGACGATGGCCGCTGGATTGATGGAAAACGACGGAACTTCGCGTGCCGTCGAAAGAAGCCAAAAGAGCAGCGCTTCCCGGCTGGGAAGTGTTTCGCTGGTGAAACTGTGTGAGCATGATGCTAATCCCCAAGGTATTAATAAAAAGCTTAGTTTAATTGCCGCCGTTAGTTCGAAAATTTGTTATGCCAGTGCTTCAAGCCATAGAGCAGTGTGTAACAAAACTGAACTTTTCAACGAATTTAACCTGCGTCAGACGCTGTTTGTTTCATCGCTGAAACAGCAACTTCCACCTGCTGCGGAAGTTCATCTGCAGGCGTTCGCACTCCCTTCCGAACTGACTCCCACGATCTTCCCAAGGAAGGTCCGTGCGAGCGCGGCGACCCCGCGAGTGACGGAATCCCGGCGCGAACGCCGCCGCCCTGCCGGTCGACCGCGCCGGTATCACGAGAGCCGCGCGCCGCGCCGCGCTGGGAGTCAAGGCTGATGGCCGAGCAATCACTTCGTTCGAACTATGCCTGTGTGGTCGGCGGCGCCGGCCCCGCAGGCATGGGCTTCCTGTTCAACGCCTACAAAACCGGTGCCCTGGCGAGCCTCGCGCGCGACGGCCTGCTGGTCGTGGACGCGGCACTGGCGGTCGGTCGTGGCCGGCTGGGGGACTATCACATCACTGCCAATTCGGTGGGCGATGTGTTCCTCGATTGCCTGCGCGATCCGGCGTTGCTTCCGATCTTCGCGCCCCTGGCGCACTCCTCGGCGTTCCGCGCCCTGCAGAACGACCCTCACGGCGCGCCGATGCTCACCCAGGTGGGTGAACTGCTGGCGCACGCTTCGACGCTGTTCATGCGCTACGTCACCGAGCACCTGGGTGTCGAAGTGGCGCTGGGGACGCGCATCGAGAAGATCACCGCACAGGACGACGGCAGCTTCCAGCTGGCGTTGCGCAGTGGTTCCCATGGCGTGCAGATCGACGCGGGGACTCTGGTGATGAACCTGGGTGGCCGGCAGAACCGCGAATACCTCAACTGGAGCCTGGCCGAACAGGACCTGCACCTGTCCCACGACGGCCCCACGGTCTACTCCTCCGATGCGCTGCTGAGCCTGAACCCCGCCGAGCTGGTGGAGCTGTTCGGCGACCGGGTCACTCCGGGCTGCCGCTTCACCGTGGTCGGCGGCTCCCACAGTGCCTTCTCGATCCTCGACAACCTCGCCTGCGCCCTGGATTGCCTGGGCCTGGAACAGATCACCCTGCTGCACCGCGCGCCGATCCGGCTGTTCTTCGAAAGCGTCGAGGAAGCCCGCGCAGCCGGTTACGGGGTGGACGAGGGCATGGACGTCTGCCCGGTTTCCGGCCGGGTGAACCGCTCCGGCGGCCTGCGCTACCGCGCCCACCAGGTCGGCACCGACGTGCTGTCCAAAGGGCTCGTCAGCGGCACGCGGGTGAAGGTCGAGCTGCTTTGCCTGGAAGACCGCTCGCCCGCTGTGCGCGAGCGCCTGGAGCAGTGCTGCAGCGAGGACGGCGTGATGGTCCAGGCCATCGGTTACCAGCCGTGCCTGCCGGCCCTGCGCCGCTCCAATGGGGAGCCGCTGCAGGTGCGCGAGAGCAAGGGCGGGCTGGATTCCGACGCCGCCGGCTGCCTGCGCGACCACATCGGCCGGCCGATTCCCGGCCTCTACAGCTTCGGCCTGGGCTCCGGCCTTGCGGCCAACCCGATGCTGGGCAGCGAGCGCTCGTTCGACAGCCGCATCTATGGCGTCTGGCAGTTCCACCACGACGCCAGCGGCCGGGTCATCGAGGCCATCCAGGAGCACTTGGCGAGCCGTGCGGCACAGCCCGCTCAACCCCTGGACATCGGCAGCGACGACGCTCCCTTCGCGCTATCGGCGCTGGGCTGAGCGGCGCCTGCGCCGGACCTGAATCCATAGACGGACTTTCCATCCAACAGAGGGATGCGACCGTGATCAATGTGACCAAGACCTACCTGGGCAACCTGGACAAGTTCAAGGCCTACGTGGAACAGATCTATGCCTCCGGCTGGATCACCAACCACGGCCCTTTCGTCACGGAGTTGGAAGAGCGCCTGCAGGACTACTTCGGCGTTCGCCATGTGATTCTCACCAACAACGGCACCATTGCCCTGCAGGTGGCCTATCGGGCCCTGGGCGTCACCGGCAGTGCCGTCACCACCCCCTTCAGCTTCGTTGCCACCAGCAGCACGCTGCAGTGGGAGAGCATCCGCCCGCGCTTCGCCGACATCGATGCGCGGACCTGGAACCTCGACCCTGCGCGCATCGAAGCCAGCCTTGCGCCGGATACCACCGCCATCGTCGCCACCCACGTGTTCGGTAATCCCTGTGCGGTGGAGGAGATTCAGGCGGTGGCCCAGCGCAACCGGTTGAAAGTGATCTATGACGGCGCGCACGCCTTCGGTTCGCGCTACCGCGACCGTTCGGTACTGGCCTGGGGAGACGCCACCACCCTGAGCTTCCACGCCACCAAGCTGTTCCACACCATCGAGGGCGGCGCCATCGTCACCTCCGATGACGACCTGGCGAAGCAGATCCGCCTGATGTGCAACTTCGGCATCGCCGGGGTCGACCAGATCGTCGGCCTGGGGATCAACGCCAAGCTCAACGAGTTCTCCGCCGCCATGGGCCTGTGCGTGCTCGACGATATCGACAGCATCCTCGCCCAGCGCGAGGAGATCGCCGCCCGCTACACCGCCGCGCTCAGCGGCTACTACGACCTGCAGGCCAGCGAAAGCTACGCGCGGCTGAACAACAGCTACTACCCCATCGGCCTGCGCGACGAAGCCCAGGTGCTGCGCGTGCGCACCGCGCTGAACGAGATCGGGGTCAACCCGCGGCGATACTTCTACCCGTCGCTGGACACCCTCGATTACCTCGCTCCCCAGGTGCCGCAAGTGCTGTCCCGCGAGCTGAGCCAGCGCATCCTCTGCCTGCCGCTGTATCCGGGCCTGCCCCAGGAGATCCAGCGCGCGGTGATCGAAGTGCTGCTGCTGGAAAGCGGCCGCGTCGCCGTCGCGGTGTAAGGGGACGATCATGCGTACCGCACGCTCGCTGTCGATGGTCCGCAATACCCTGCTCAATTACGCAGGGCAGGCGTACGCCATTGTCATCGGCATCCTGATCCAGCCGTTCTACCTCGGTCACCTCGGGGCTGAGGCCTACGGCCTGATCGGCTTCTTCGCGGTGCTGCAGAGCTGGTTGCTGCTGCTGGATGTCGGCCTGTCGCCCGCGCTGGTGCGCCAGGTCGCCCATGGCCGCGGCGCCGACGGCGAAGGTCAGGGCCAGGCGCGCCTGCTGCGCTCCTTCGAACTGATCCTGCTGCCGCTGACCCTCCTCAGCAGCCTCGCGGTGTGGGGCGCAAGCACCTGGATCGCCGGGCAGTGGCTCAACGTGCAGCAACTCTCGCCCCAGCTGGTGGCGCAATGCATCAGCCTGATGGGCCTGCTGGTGGCGCTGCGGCTGTACGCCACCCTGTACCGCAGTGCGCTGCAGGGCCAGGAGCTGCACGGCTTCATCAACGCGGTGAACGTGTTCATCACCACCCTGCGCTACTTCGGTGGCCTGCTGCTGGTGGCGCAGGTCAGCCAGGACCCGCTGGTGTTCTTCCAGTTCCAGGTCGCGGTGTCGCTGATCGAGGCGCTGCTGCTGGGCGGCAAGGCCTACCTGTGGATGGACGTGCGCCTGCTGACGCGCTTCTGCTGGAACACGGTGCGCCCGGTGCTGCCCTTCGCCCTGGGCATGTCCCTCACCTCGTGCCTGTGGATCGTGCTCACCCAGCTGGACAAGGTCCTGCTGTCGAATCTGCTGCCGCTGCAGCAGTACGGTTATTTCTCCCTGGTGGCGCTGATTTCCGGCGGCATCCTCACGCTGGTCAATCCGCTGGCGCAATCGCTGCTGCCGCGCATGACCATGCTGGTCGCCGAACAACGCCACGAAGACATGCAGCAGCTCTACCTCAAGGCGAACCGTTTCGTCTGTGTGCTGCTGTTCCCGATGGTTGCGGTAATCGCCGCTCATGGTCACGACCTGGTCCTGGCCTGGAGCGGCGATACCGTGGCCGCCAGCTGGTGCCGGCCGATCCTGGCCTGGTACGTACTCGGCTCAGGCCTGCTGGCGGTGGCCAGCTTCCAGTTCTACCTGCAGTACGCCCATGGCCAGTTGCGCATGCATGTCTGGTACAGCGTCGTCTCCACGCTGGTGACCGTGCCGCTGGTGGTCGCCAGCGCCTACCTCTACGGCGTGCTCGGCGTGGCGCTGTGCTGGTTCGGCCTGCGCCTGGTGTCGTTCCTGGTCTGGCCGGCGATCGTGCACCGCACCTTCGCCCCCGGCCTGCACGGCACCTGGATGCGCGACACCCTGCAGATCGCTGCGCTCAGCGCCGCCGGCCTGCTGTTGAGCGAACCCTTCTATGCGCTGCTGGCCCGCTCCGGCGAGCGCCTGTGGCTGCTGGCCGCGCTGGCCGTGTGCGGCCTGATCACCCTGTTCCTCGTGGGCGCGGGCTCTGCCCCGGCTTTGCTGCGCCTGTTCAAACCGTCCCACAAGCCGAGTGTCTAGACATGGATATCCGCTCCGAGCTGCAGATCCTTTCCAACTGGCCGGAAGACCCGAAGCCCCTGCTGAGCATCGTCTGCCTGGCCTACAACCAGGTGAACTACATCGGCCGCACGCTGGACAGCTTCCTCGAGCAGGTCACCGATTTCCGCTTCGAAGTGCTGGTCAACGATGACGCCTCCAACGACGGCACCAGCGAGCTGATCGCCGACTACGCGGCGCGCTACCCGCACATCATCAAGCCGATCTTCCACAAGGAAAACCAGTACTCCAAGGGTGTCTCCCATGGCCTGCCGGTGTTCCGCAAGTGCCGTGGCCGCTACATCGCCTACTGCGAGGGCGACGATTTCTGGACCGACCCGCGCAAGCTGCAGATCCAGGTCGACTTCCTGGAGAACAACCCGGACTACGTGATCACCTACCACGACGCCTACACCTACAACGAAGACGGCGTGATCAAGCCTCGGCAGCTCACCGGCAAGTACCGCCGCGATGCCAGCCGCCTGGACCTGCAGAAGGCCCGGCCGATCTCCACGCTGACCACCTGCTTTCGCAACGTTCTCACCGAGATGCCCGAGGAGCTGCGCACCACGCGCATGGTCGACCTGTGCTGGTGGTCGCTGCTGGGCGCCTTCGGCAAGGGCAGGTTCATCGAGGAAATCCGCCCCGCCGCCTACCGCGTGCACAAGGGCGGGATCTTCTCCATGCAGGCCGATCGCGTGCAGCAGCAGATGACCCTGCACACCTATTACTGCCTGTCGCGCTACTACCAGCGCCTGGGCAATCAGGAACTCAACGAGTACTTCCTGATGCAGGTCTGCCGGCTGTCCATGGCGGCCGTCTCGCCCATGCGCAAGGTGCAGGCCTTCCTGATGTTGATCGGCAACCACGGCGCCAACCTGCTCAAGCGGCTGAACCCGATTCAGGCGCGCTGAGCCGCGCCACCTCAATGGAGGATGGAAGTCCATGAGTGTCATGCCCCGCTCGTCCCTGGAAACGCTCCAGGACACCCGCATCGACGTTGCCGGCCTGCTGCGCCTGCTGTTCGATCACAAGAAGATGATCATTGCCGTCACCGGGCTGTTCGCGGTGCTCGGGCTCTTCTATGCGGTGGTCGCCACGCCGATCTACGTCTCCGGCGCGATGATCCAGATCGAGCAGAAGAAGAACGGCCTGAACGGCACGCCGGAGGTGATCAATCGCCCCGACTCGGTGTCGATCGCCGCCACCGAGATCGAACTGCTGAAATCCCGCGCCGTGCTGGGCAGGGCGGTCGAGCTGCTGAAGCTCGACATCATCGCCAAGCCCAGGCGCATGCCGCTGATCGGTGACTACCTGGCGCGGCACTACAAGCCCGAGGCCGGGCAGACGCTGGCCGCGCCATGGCTGGGCATGGGCGCCTACGGCTGGGGTGGCGAGCAGATCAAGGTGTTCTCCCTCGACGTGCCGGAGGAATATTTGGGCGAGCCGCTGACCCTGGTGGCCGATGGTGGTGACGCCTATCACCTGCTCAACGCCGACGACCAGTTGATCCTGCGTGGCGAGCTGAAGAAGCCGGTGATGGATAACGGCTTCAGCATCGAGGTCGACGAGCTGGTGGCGCGCCCTGGCACCGAGTTCATCGTGGCGAAGAACCGCCTGCTGACCACCACCCTGAACTACCAGAAGCTGCTCAAGGTGGCCGAGGCCGGCAAGGACTCCGGGATCATCTACATGACCCTGGAGGACCCCAACCCGCAACAGGCCGACCGCATTCTCGACAAGATCAGCCATCTCTATGTGCTGCAGAACGTCGAGCGCAGTTCCGCCGAAGCTTCGCAGCGCCTGCAGTTCCTCCGCTCGCAACTGCCGGTGGTGCGCATGGACCTGGAGAAGGCCGAAGCCGCCTACAACGCCTACCAGACCACCGCCAAGTCCGCCGACATCAGCGTCGAGACGCGCGGCGTGCTGGACCAGGTGGTGGGGATCGACAACCAGCTCTCCGAACTCAGGCTCAAGCGCGCCGAGTACGACCGCCTCTACACGCCGTCGCACCCGCTGTACCAGGCGCTGAACAAGCAGATGGGCAGCCTGGAGGACCGCAAGGCGCAACTGCAGAAACGCATCCAGACCCTGCCGGCCACCCAGCAGGAACTGCTGCGCCTGTCCCGTGACATGCAGGTCACCCGGCAGACCTACACCAGCCTGCTGAACAAGGCCCAGGAGCAGGACATCATCCGCGCCGGCACCATCGGCAACGTGCGGGTGATCGACACCGCCCAGGCCAACGTCGAGCAACCGGCCAAGCCCATGCGCAAGGTCATCGTGCTGCTCGCCACCCTGCTCGGCTTCTGCGTCGCGCTGGGCATCCTGTTCCTGCGCCAGGCCTTCTACCGTGGCGTGGAGAACCCCGAGGCGATCGAACAGCTGGGCCTCTCGGTACTTGCCGCGGTTCCCTACTCGCGGCAACAGGAGCGCCTGGAGAAGGAGCGCAAGGGCGACATCCTCGGCCACACGCCCAAGCTGCTGGCCGCATCCGCCCCGGGCGACCTGGCCAACGAGGCGATCCGCAGCCTGCGCACCAACCTGCATTTCGCCCTGCTCGAAGCGCGCAACAACGTGGTGATGCTCACCAGCCCGGCGCCGGGCGCCGGCAAGTCGTTCATCTCCAGCAACCTGGCGGCCATCGTTGCGCAAACGGGCCTGCGGACCCTGCTGATCGACGCCGACATGCGCAAGGGCTACCTGCACCGCGTGTTCGGGCTGACGCCGCGCCATGGCCTGTCCGATGCGCTGAGTTCGCACCGCCCGCTCAGCGAAGTGATCCTGCCCACCGAGGTGCCGGAGCTGGACTTCATCTCCTGCGGCTTCGCCGCGCCCAACCCGTCCGAGCTGCTGATGCACGACAACTTCGCCCAGCTGCTGCGCGATGCCTCAGCGATGTACGACCTGGTGATAGTCGACACCCCGCCGGTGCTGGCGGTGACCGACGCCGCCCTGGTCGGCCGGCTGTGCGGCATCAGCCTGCTGGTGACGCGTTTCGGCCAGAGCCCGGCGAGCGAGATCGACACCGCCCGCCGGCGCCTGGGGCAGAGCGGCATCCACCTGCAGGGCGCGATCCTCAATGGCGTGAAGCGCAAGGCCTCGACCGCGGCGTACGACTACGGCGCGTACGCCTACCGCTACGACGCCAAGGACTGAGCAGGAAATCTAGGGAAGGGATGCAGCCATGGTTCATATCGTCAGCCTCATGCAGCCGTACTTGTTCCCCTACCTGGGGTACTTCCAGCTGATCGCCGCGAGCAGTCTGTTCATTCTCGGCGACAGCCTGCAGTACACCCGGCGCGGCTGGATCAATCGCAATCGCCTGCTGGTCGGCGGGAAGATCTGGCAGTTCAGCTTCCCCCTGGAACAGGGTTCGCAGACCCAGGCGATCAACGAGCGAAGGCTGAGCGTGGAAATGCGCCTCTCCAACCAGCGTCTGCTGCACACCATCCGCCATGCGTACCACCGCGCCCCCTGCTACGGGCAGGTGATGCCGCTGCTGGAGGAGATTCTCGAACACCCCGAGCGCAACCTGTCGCACTTCGCCGAGCATTCGATCCGCCGCATCTGCCACTACCTGGGCATCGACACGCCCATGGCGCGGGTCTCCGAGCTGGACCTGGCCGAGGATATCGGCCGCGACCAGCGCCTGATCGAAGCGGTGAAGCAGGCGGGCGGCGACGTCTACCTCAATCCCGAAGGCGGCCGTCACCTGTATTCGCCCGCGGTGTTCCAGGCCCACGGGGTGGACCTGCAGTTCCTGCGCATGGACGAGCTGAGCTACCCGCAGTTCAGCCCGGATTTCGTCCCGAGCCTGTCGATCATCGACGTGCTGATGTTCAACCCACCGGACGAGATGCAGCGGCTGCTGGGCCGCTACACGCTGGAGCGGCCCGCTCCCTCGTCGGATCTGCTTGGGGAGTACGAGTCATGAGTGCCGTTTCCGCCGTAGATGCCGCGCAGTACCGCTGGTACCTGATCCAGACCAAGCCGCACCAGGAACTGCGCGCCGAGCAGAACCTCGGCCGCCAGGGCTTCTCCTGCTATCGCCCGATGGTCAAGCAGGGCAGCCGGTCGCAACCGCTGTTTCCCGGCTACCTGTTCATCCGCCTCGATCAGCAGCACGACAACTGGTTCCCGATCCGCTCCACCCGCGGCGTGGCGCGCATCGTCAGCTTCGGCGCGCAGCCGCTGGCGGTGGGTGACGAGTTGGTGGAGGGCATCCGCCTGCGCCTGGCGGCGATGCCCGAACGGCCATCCAGTGGCTTCCACCAGGGCCAGGTGGTGCGCGTGAAGTGCGCTGGCGAATGCGAGGTGGAGGCCATCTTCCTCTGCGACGACGGCGCCGAGCGTGCGCTGATCCTGCTCAACCTGCTGCAACGCGAACAACGCATCCGGGTCCCGCTCAGCCAGCTCTCGGCAGTGGGCGGCAATGAAGGCTGGCGCGCCTGAGGCACCAGGCGTTCACAGGGCCAAGTACAAGGAGGAGTGGCGAGATGACTGGATCGACCGTGCTGGTGACGCTGACCTATGGCGATCGCCTGCAATACCTGGAAGAACTGCTGGCCCGCGCCTTCCGCGAGCCGGAAATCACCCGCGCCATCGTCGTCAGCAATGCCTCGGTGGCGGAGCTGGACCAGTTGTTCCGACTCTGGCCCAACCGCGTGCAGGTCATCGAACTGGACAGCAACACCGGCTCGGCCAACGGCTACGCGGTGGGCATCGAAGCTGCGCTGAATACCGGCTGCGACTTCATCTGGCTGATGGATGACGACAACGCGCCGACGCCGGGATCGTTCCCGCTCCTCAAGCAGCGCCTGATCGATTGCGCCTTGCGCCACGGCGCCGACAACACTGCCGTGCTGGGCTTTCGCCCCACCCACCAGGCCGATGTCGTCTCCGGCGTGCCGACCCGCTTCATCGCGCCGCCGCGCTCCAGCTACTTCGGATTCCACGTCCGCCAGCTGCCCTACAAGCTCTGGCGACGCACGCCCTGGGGCAGGCCGAAGCCGCGCCCCGTGCAGCCGCTGCTGGAGCTGCCGTTCGCCTATTACGGCGGCCTGCTCGGGCATGCCGACCTGTTCCGCCGCATCGGCCTGCCACGCCGCGACCTGGTGCTCTACGCCGACGACACCGAGTACACCTTCCGCATCGGCGCCCTGGGTGGCCACCTCTACCTGGTGCCCGAGGCGGGACTGGACGACCTGGAGAACTCCTGGAACATCAAGGCGCGCACTTCCAACATCTACGAGACCTACCTGCTCGGCAGCTCCGACCTGCGTGCCTACTACGCCGCGCGCAACCAGGCCTGGTTCGACAAGAACCTGTGGGTCACCTCGCCGCTGATGTACCGCTTCAACCGCTGGGTGTTCATCCGTCTGCTGCACTTCTTCGCCCGCCGCCATCAGCGCGAAAGCCGCCTGGCCCTGCTGCTGCAGGCGATCCGCGATGGCGAGGCCGGCGCACTGGGCATGAACCGGACCTACCCACTATGAGAGTGCTGCTGCTCAACACCCTCTACGCCCCGCACATCGGGGGCGGGACGGAAGTCATGCTGCAACACATGGCCGAGGGCCTGCGCGCTCGCGGCCATGAGGTCCGGGTGCTCTGCACCGGGCCGGAGGCCGGTTTGCAGCGTGAGACGCTGGACGGTATTGCGGTGCTGCGCGCTGGCGTGCGCAACCTTTATTGGCCATTCGACGGCAAGCGCTACGGCGCGCTGAAGCGCCTCGCCTGGCATGCGCTGGACCGCTACAACGCCGGCATGCGCAACGTGCTGGCCAAGGTGCTGCGTGAAGTCGAACCGGACGTGGTGGTCTGCCACAACCTGTCGGGCTGGTCGATCTCCGCGTGGGATGCGATCCACGCCGCCGGCCTGCCCATCGTGCAGATCCTCCACGACCAGTACCTGACCTGCCCGCGCGGCGTGCGCTTCCACAAAGGCCGCCACTGCGAGCAGCAATGCGCCCCCTGCGCGCTGCTGCGGCGATCCCATGCGGCGGCCTCGCGCGAGGTCGATGCAGTAGTCGGTGTCAGTCGCTACCAGCTCAATGCGCTGCTCGAAGCCGGGTATTTCACCGGCAGCCAAGCCCATGTCGTCTACAACGGTACTCCGATGGTGGATGCGCCCATTGCACCATCAGCCACCGGGCATCGTCCGCTGCGCTTCGGCTTCATCGGCGCGCTGACGCCGAACAAGGGCGTGGAATGGTTGATCGAGCAGTTCCAGGCGCGCGGCGAGGATGCCTCGCTACTGATCGCCGGCCGTGGCGACCCGGACTACGTGAACCAGCTCAAGAGCCTTGCCGACCCGCAGCGCGTGCACTTTGTCGGCTATCGCAAGGCGGCCGAGTTCTTCGGCGAGATCGACGTCGCGGTGGTGCCCAGCCTGTCGCCGGAATCCTTCGGCCTGGTGGCGCTGGAAGCCTGCGCCCATCACCTGCCGGTAATCGCCTCGCGCATGGGCGGCCTGAGCGAAATCGTCCAGGACGAAATCAACGGCCTGCTCTGCTCGCCGGAGCAGAGCGCCTCGCTGGGCGATGCCATTGCCCGCCTGGTGCAGGACCCGGCGCTGCGCCTGCGCCTGGCCGGGCGCGCCCATGACGTCGTGGCGCCGATGCTCAGCGTGCAACGGATGCTCGACGAGTACGAAACCATCCTTCGCCACACCCTGCATACCCGCGGAGTCCAGCATGGAAATGCAATCCCCGTATCCACGCTTTGAGCTCGACCGCCGGGTGACCTTCGATCGCTCCCTGCTGGCGCTCGGGGTGCTGGTGGCGTTGCTGCTGGTGGAAACCTTCAATGGCGCGTTGCGCTTCTATACCGACCAGGCCGGCCTATCGGCCATCGTCTACCTGCCCAAGGTGGCCTGCGTCGTCGCGGTGGCCTGGGAATTGTTCACCCGCCCGCAGCAACGTGGCCTGTGGTTGCTGCTGATCCTCGCAGCGGCCTCGCTGCTGCTCGGCCGGCTGCATGGCGCCGAGTTCAAGAGTGGCTTCTTCTCGGTTTTCATCTACGCGCCACTGCTGTTCGGCCTGCTCTGCGGCCCCTACCTGGAAATGCACCGCAAGGCGCTGGGCTGGTTCATCTTCTTCTGCCTGATCGCATCCCTGCTGGGCATCGCCCTGGACCTGACCATCAACGTGCCGTGGAAGGGCTACACCTACTCCATGGGCGGCGTCGAGATCAGCGGCAACCGCTCCTGGAGCGCCTACGGCCTGGACCGCATCGCCGGTTTCTCGCGGATGTCCTCGAGCCTGGCGATGATGCTGGCGATCTTCAGCCTGTACCTGGGCTCGTTCCGCCTGGCGTTGCCGGTGCGCGGGCTGATCTACCTGATCGCGCTGGTGGGCATAGTGCTCACCACCAACAAGTCTTCCGCCGGCGCCTTCTTCTTCGCCCTGATGGTGATGAGCATCAGCCGCCAGCGCCTGCTGTTCCTGATCGCCTCGCTGCTGGTGGTACTCGGTGCGTTGCTGCTGCCGCTGTACGGCCTGTATTCGCATGTCGACCCGTACCTGGCCAGCGCCACCGGGGATAATCTGATGGGTTCGATGGTGGATCGCCTGGTCAACACCTGGCCGAACCTGATCAAGGTGATGGACTACAACGGCTGGATCTACACCGGCGCCGGGCTGGGCATGACCGGCAGCGCCTACGCAGCCTTCCCGATCTTCGGCGTCGAGCAACTGGCGGTGGCGGACAACTCGCTGCTCTACCTCTGGTGCCTGTTCGGCGTGGCCGGGGTTGCGCTCTACCTGCTGGCGGTGCCGATGCTGATGCGCCTGCAGCGCCAACCTGGCCGCGAAGCCCGCGCGCTGCTCGGCATCGCCTACTGCATCCTGCTCATCGGCTGGACCAGCGACGTGCTCGAGTCGCCGATCCCCAGCCTGTTCCTCGGTCTGGCCATCGGCCGCGCCCTGCGCCTGCCGGGCGAGACCGCGCCGCAACCGGCGCCGCGCACCCTGCGCCTGCAAGGCGGCATGCTCAGCCTGCTGGCCTGTGCGCTACTGCTCGGCGGCGTGCTGCAATCGCCGCCCGGAATGGCCAAGGAAGCGCCGGTGGAGAACCTCGGCCCGGCGGAATTCATCGTCGGCGCCAGCACCCACCAGAATATCCGCGCGGGCAACCGCGACGGCATCAATCGCCTGGCCCGCGAGGCCGGCATCCTGTCGTTCCGCGACGATGCCTACTGGTCCAGCGTCGAACGCGAGCGCGGCGTCCTGTCCATCGACGCCGCCTGGCGCGCACAACTGCGCAGCACCCGCAGCTTGGGGATAGATACGTTGCTGATCCTGGGCAACGAGAACCAGTTCTACGGCAACGCCAAGCCGCGCGACGATGCCTCCCGCGAGGGCTACCTGCGTTACGTGCGCTACGTGGCGCGCAGCTTCAAGGGACAGGTCGCCTTCTACGAAGTGTGGAACGAGTGGGACTCGGAAAACGCCACCGACAAGGACTTCAGCGACGACTACCTGACCCTGGTGCGCGCGGCCGCCAAGGTGATCCGCGAGGAAGACCCGCAGGCCAGGGTGCTCGCCGGCGCCGTCACCCTCAAGGGCATCCGCCAGGGCTTCGCCGAGCGCCTCGTTGCGGGCGGCGCTCTGGATGTCGTCGACGGCATCTCGCTGCACCCCTCGGTGTACTGCGAGGGCGAGATGTCCACTCCCGAAGGCTGGCTGAACTGGTTCCAGGGCGTGAACCGGAAGCTGGAAACCGCTGCCGGCAAACCGGTCCCGCTGTACTTCACCGAGTTCAGCTGGCCGGCCCACGAAGGCGATTGCGGCATCAGCCGCGAACGCCAGGCCGCCTACCTGGCTCGCGCCTATGTGCTTGTGCGCAGCCTGCCGAACGTGAAGGGCGCCTGGTGGTACGACCTGGTGGATGACGGCATCGACCGCACGGACATGGAGCACAACTTCGGCCTGCTCACCGCCAGTGGCCAGCCCAAGCCCGCCTACCACGCAATGGCCAGCATCGCCGACATCATCGGCCGCTACCGCTTCGTCGGCCGCGTGCCGAACGAGGACCCGAACGTCTACCTGCTGCGCTTCGCCAAGGCCAGCGAGGAAATCCTGGTGGCCTGGACCCTGGGCCACGAGCAGACCCTGAATATCACCAGCAAGCCCGGCAGCAGCGACACCCTCTGGCGCCTGGACGCCGTCGAGGGAATAGCCCGCCGCGACGGCCGGCCGGTGCCCTGGCAGTGCCCCGCAGGCGGTGGTGACTGCCAGGCCGATATCCGCATCGACGCCTCGCCCACCCTGGTGCGCAGTGCGTCGGCCCCGCAACTGTCGTTGCGCTGATTCCTGCGCGGAGAACCCGTCATGATCATCATCAATGCGCGTTTCCTCACCCAGGAGGTGAGCGGTGTCCAGCGCTTCGCCGAGCAGATCTCGCTGTCGCTGGCACGGCTGCGCAGCGACCTGCGTTTCGTCGCGCCACCCGGTGAAATCCTCCGCCCGGACATCGCCCACCAGCTGAACGTCGAGCAGATCGGCCAGCGCAGCGGGCACCTCTGGGAGCAGGTCGACCTGCCGCTGTGGCTGGCCCGTCACGGCCGGCCGCTGCTGGTTTCGCTGTGCAGCACGGCGCCGCTGGCCTATTCGAAACAGCTGGTGACGCACCACGACATCACCTACGTGCGCCATCCGCAAAGCTTCTCCTGGAAGTTCCGCGCGCTGTACCGCGTGATGATCCCGCTGATGCTGCGCCGCTCGCTGGCGCAGGTGACGGTCAGCGAGTTCTCCCGCCAGGAGATCGCCACGCACTACGGCATCGACCCCCAGGGCATCCACGTGATCGCCAATGCGGTGTCCGCCGAGTTCTGCACCGGCCTGGAGCCGACGTTGCTCGAGCGTCCCTACGTGCTGGCGGTGTCCTCGCCAGCCGCGCACAAGAACTTCGCCCGGCTGATCGAAGCCTTCCGCCTGCTCGACGACCTCGATGTGGAGCTGCGCATCGTTGGCGCCGCCAACCGCAGCTTCGTCGACGCGCAAATGCAGCAGAGCGGGCAGGGCGACCGCGTGCGCTGGCTGGGCCGGCTGGACGATGACCAACTGATCGAGCAGTACCGCAACGCCGCCGTTTTTGCCTTCCCGTCACTGTACGAAGGCTTCGGCATTCCGCCGCTCGAAGCGCAGGCCTGCGGCTGCCCGGTGGTGGCCGCCAGCAGCGCCTCTATCCCCGAGGTGCTGGGCAACTCGGTGCTGTATTTCGACCCACTGGATCCGCCGGGCATGGCCAAGGCCCTGCGCCGCGTGCTGCTCGACCACAAGTTGCGCGCGGACCTGCGCCGGCTGGGGCAGGAGAACGTGCTGCGTTACTCCTGGGATATCTCCGCACTGAGGCTCTCCAGCCTGATCGACAGCTTTCTGATGGAGCGCTCGGACTACCCGGCGCGTTTCGACGCCAAACAGATCGCCAAGCAAGGAGGCAGATCATGAAGGGCATCATCCTCGCCGGAGGCTCCGGCACGCGACTGCATCCCATCACCCTGGGCGTATCCAAGCAGCTGCTGCCGATCTACGACAAGCCGATGATCTACTACCCGCTGTCGGTGCTGATGCTCGCCGGCATCGACGACATCCTGCTCATCTGCACGCCCACCGACCTGCCGAACTTCCGCGCGCTGCTGGGTGACGGCGAACAGTTCGGGGTGCATCTGGAATACGCCGTGCAGCCCTCGCCCGATGGCCTGGCGCAGGCCTTCCTGATCGGTGCCCGGTTCATCGGCGACGACTCGGTGTGCCTGGTGCTGGGCGACAACATCTTCTACGGCCAGGGCTTCACCGAAACCCTGCGCGAGGCCGCCGCACGCACCCGTGGCGCCACCGTGTTCGGCTATCAGGTGGCCGATCCCGCACGCTTTGGCGTGGTCGAGTTCGATGCCAACGGCCGCGTGCTTTCCATCGAGGAAAAGCCCCGCGTTCCGCGCTCGAACTACGCCGTCACCGGCTTGTATTTCTACGACAACCGAGTGGTGGAAATGGCCCGCCGAATCCGCCCCTCGGCCCGCGGCGAGCTGGAAATCACCGACATCAACAACCTTTACCTGGAGCTGGGCGAACTGCACGTGAGCCTGCTCGGCCGTGGGTTCGCCTGGCTGGACACCGGCACCCACGAGTCGCTGATGGAAGCCGGCCATTTCGTGCAGACCATCGAGGAGCGCCAGGGACTGAAGGTCGCCTGCCTGGAGGAAATCGCCTTCCAGCAGGGCTGGCTCAGCGAGACGCTGCTGGCGCTGCAGGCCGAACGCCTGAGCAAGACCGGCTATGGCCGCTACCTGCAGCAACTGCTGCTGGACAAGCGGTAGTGAACCCGCACCCGGCGAGCCCGAGGAAGGCTGGCCGGCGCTGCGCCCGATAACGGACTGCGATGCAGCGGCGCCAGGAGCGGCGCCGGCAGTCGTGAGGTCATCATGCCCAACAAGACGAAAGGAATCCTGCGTGCGCACCAGTCGCTGATCTCGCTGGCGCACCGTTTGAGCGACATCCTGGTGATCGTGCTCACCGGAGTCGTACTGCTCAGCGCCGGCAGCGGCGTGCTGGACGCTCAACTCTGGGTCTCGGTGCTGCTCTGCGTGATGCTGTTCCACTGGCTCGGCGAGTTGAACCAGCTCTACGGGTCGTGGCGCGGCGAGTCGCTGCTGCGCGAGTCACTGAGCGTCACCCTCTACTGGTCGCTGGCGTTCTTCGCCGTGCTGCTGCTGGATATCTCCCTGCGCCACGTGGAGCTGGAAGAACCCCGGCGACTGGGCTGGTTCGCCGTGGCGCTGCTGATCATGGGCGGCTACCGCCTGGCCATCCGCATGCTGCTGCGCGTCGCCCGCCGCCACGGCTTCAACAGCCGCAACGTGGCCATCTACGGCACCGGCGAAGTCGGCGCAAGGCTGGCCGAGACCATCCTCGCCGCGCCCTGGATGGGCCTGCGCCTGATCGGCTTCTACGACGACCGCCCGCGGCAGATGGAGCTGGGCGAACGGGTGCCGGTGAAAGGCGATCGCCTGGCGCTGATCGAGGCCGCCCGTTCCGGGCAGATCGACAAGGTCTACCTGACCCTGCCGCTGTCCCGCGAGCCGCTGCTCAACGAGCTGATCCGCGAACTGTCCGACACCACGGTGTCGGTCTACCTGATCCCCGACCTGTTCATGTTCGACCTGCTGCACGCGCGCAGCGAAAGCATCAACGGGCTGGCCACCATCAGCATCTTCGATACGCCCATGGACGGCCCCAACGCCGTGCTCAAGCGCATCGAGGACGTGGTGCTGGCCTCGCTGATCCTGCTGCTGATCGCCGTGCCCATGCTGCTGATCGCGATTGCCGTGAAGCTCACCTCGCGCGGGCCGGTGCTGTTCCGCCAGACCCGCTACGGCATGGATGGCCGGCCCATCCGCGTCTGGAAATTCCGCAGCATGACGGTGATGGAAGACGGCGACGCCGTCATCCAGGCCTCGCGCAACGATTGCCGCATCACCCCGCTGGGCGCCTTTTTGCGGCGCACCTCGCTGGATGAATTGCCACAGTTCTTCAACGTCTTGCTCGGCGACATGTCCGTGGTCGGCCCACGCCCCCACGCCGTGGCGCACAACGAGCAATACCGGCGTCAGGTCAGCCGTTACATGCTGCGTCACAAGGTCAAGCCAGGCATCACCGGCTGGGCCCAGGTGAACGGCTGGCGTGGCGAAACAGACACCCTGGAGAAGATGCAGAAGCGCATCGAGTTCGACCTGGACTACATCGAGAACTGGTCCGTCTGGTGGGACCTGAAGATCGTCCTGCTGACCCTGTTCAAGGGTTTCGTACACCGCAATGCCTATTGAGTTTTCACACAAGCTTCAAGGAAGGATTGCCATGAAAAACCTGCTCGCTTTCAGCTTTGTAGTCGGCAGTCTGGCGCTACAAGGCTGCGTGTTCTCCCCCGGTCAGCACATGACGGATTCCGATATCCAACGCGAGGCACAGAAGGAGGGAATGAACATCACCCTCGTGCCCATCACGCCCCAGGTGCTGCAACGCCAGGAGGCCGCGTTCGCCGCCAGGCCCGGCGTACCTGCGGAGTTGCTCAACTACCGTCCGCCCCAGGAGGACTACGTGATCGGCGGCGGCGACGTGCTGCTGGTGACCGTCTGGGATCACCCGGAACTGACCAGCCCCGGCTCGACCCAGCAGATGGAAGCCAACGGCCGCGTGGTCGGCGCCGACGGCAACATCTTCTTCCCTTACGCCGGCGTGGTGCGGGCCGAAGGGCAGACCCCGGCGCAATTGCGCTCGAGCCTGGCCCGGCGGCTGGCGAACAAGGGCATAGTCGACCCGCAGGTGGACGTCACCGTGTTGCGCTATGCGAGCCAGTTCGTAGTGCTTTCCGGCGCCTTCCAGAATGGCGGCCAGGTCGAGCTGAACAACACGCCCACCACCCTGGTGCAGGCAGTCAGCAAGGCCGGTGTGATTACCGGTGAAGCGGACCTTTCCGGGCTGACGCTCAAGCGTGATGGCCGCGAATACGTGCTCGACGTCGACGCGCTGAACCGCTCCGGTTCGACCCTGAGCGGCATCTACCTGAAGAAGGGTGACCAGATCCACCTGCCCTACAACGACCGCAAGAAAGTCTATGTGGTCGGCGAGGTGGAGCGCCCGCAAGTGGTCACCTATCGCACCACCGGCCTTTCACTGCTGGAAGTACTCGGCAATGCCGGCGGCCTGGCTCCGGAAACCTCCGATGGCGACTCGGTCTACGTGATCCGTGGCAACCCGGAACCAGTCGCCGGCACTGCGCCGGGTACCTTCCAGGCGCAGGTCTTCCACCTGGAAGCCAAGCGCCCGACGGCCTATGCCCTGGCCAAGGAATTCGCCATGCAGCCGCAGGACGTGGTGTTCATCGGACCAGCCAACATCACCCGTTGGAACCGCTTCATCAGCCAGCTGCTGCCGTCGGCCAACTTCATCGGCACCAGCGCCGCGGTCGGCGGCAACTGATCGTGGCCTGCACGCTTCAGCACTGCCCGCTGTAATCGGGAATTTTCCCACGGCGGCGGGTGGATCGCTGGAATCGACTCCGCGCCGGATGGTGGCCATTATCGCCGCCATCGGGTGCAGGGACGCACCACTCCTTGGTGGACTCCACTCCACCGCTCTCCTTTGGGGCCTTCCCCTAGCACAGGGCCCCGAACCCGCCGGCGTTGCAGCGCCGGCGGGTTTTTTTTGCCCGGCATTCGGCAGCGCAGGCCGAGCCCCGGCGCAGTTTCTTACCTGTCAGCCTTTTCATACGAACTAGGTACCTCCTCAGGGAGGCGGCGTCTGACATCCAGCGTGCTACCATATATTCCTAAAAGAACTTACATAGTAATAATTAATTCTTTTTTGCTTTATCGAGCTTCTTTTATCGTGGCCCCCAGCGCTGAGTGACAGCGAAGGGGGTGGCGGTTATCCGCCAGCGAGTGGGGAGCTCGTGGCGGTTTTCCGCTGACTTTTTCTGAAGGAAATTGCTTGCAGATCGTTCCGAGTGTCGGAATGGCGGGGTGTCAGGCAGATAAGGCCGGTTGGCCTGGGGATTGCCTAGCCACTGGGGCATGCCCAGCGCATCGCCACAACAACAAGACACGAGATCCGATCCATGCCATTCCATTCTGCTGCTGCCCTCCCGCCTGCTTGCCTGCGCTCGATCCCCGTTTAGGGGAGCGCCGATACACCACCGAATTACTGCATGCCGAGCGTGCCTGACACGCCATGGCCGCTGCTTGGCCGTTCGGTCGGCTCCGCTGGAGTCAGTGGTCGTCTTGAATGGCCTGCTTTCCAAGATCAATAAAATGGGGAAATTCCAATGAAACGCCGCACTCTCACGCCATCGAGCCTCGCGCTCGCCATCGCTGCCGCAGGCCTCGCGCAATCCGCCGTTGCCGGTGGGTTCATCGAAGACAGCAAGGCCAACCTGACCCTGCGCAACTTCTACATCAATACCGACAACCGCAACGGCACCGCCGAGCCGAGCAAGCAGGAAGAATGGGGCCAGGGCTTCCTGCTCAACTACACCTCCGGCTTCACCGAAGGCACCGTCGGTTTCGGCGTCGATGCCCTGGGCCTGCTGGGCGTGCGCCTGGACAGCGGCAAGGGCACCCACTACAACCCGAACAGCACCAACTACGCTGGCACCGTGTTCCCCACCGATGGCGACGGCCGTGCCGTGGATGACTTTGCCCACCTGGGCGCCACCGGCAAGGTGAAGGTGTCCAACACCCTGCTGCAATACGGCACCCTGCTGCCCAAGCTGCCGGTCGTGACCTACAACGACGGTCGCCTGCTGCCGCAGACCTTCGAGGGCGGCCAGGTCACCTCCAACGAGTTCAAGGACCTGACCCTGCTCGGCGGCCAACTGGAGCATGCCAAGGGCCGTAACTCGAGCAACAACGAAGGCCTGTCGATCGCTGGCGCCAACAACGCCCAGACCGGCAAGTTCGTCAACAAGTTCTACTACGGCGGCGCCGACTACAAGCTGACCAAGGACCTGACGCTGCAGTACTACTACGGCAACCTGCAGGACTTCTACAAACAGCACTTCCTCGGTCTGCAACACAACTGGGCCATCGGCCCGGGCGTGCTGAAGAGCGACCTGCGCTACTTCCACAGCAGCGACGACGGCAAGAACGGCCACGACTCGAGCTACTACACCAGCGGTTACTACGGCGGCAACACCCTCAAGGGTGAAGTCGACAACCGCGCCTGGAGCGGCCTGTTCACCTACACCGTCAGCGGCCACAGCTTCGGCGCGGGCTACCAGCAGCTCAGCGGCAACAGCGACTTCCCGTTCATCAACAACGGCGACGGCGCCACGGCCTACCTGATCACCGACGTACAGATCGGCAAGTTCCTGCGCGCCGGCGAGCGCACCTGGCAGGTTCGCTACGCCTACGACTTCGCCCAGGCCGGTCTGCCGGGCCTGACCTTCCAGACGCTCTATCTGCGCGGCGACAACATCGACACCGCCCAGGGCGACAAGAGCGAGTGGGAGCGTGACATCTCCCTGGCCTACGTGATCCCGGACGGCACCTTCAAGGGCCTGGGCTTCACCTGGAAGAACGCGGCGCTGCGCAGTGGCCTGCCAGCCGCTTCCGCTGGCAATCCGGGCACTCCGACCCAGCGCGACCAGGACGAGAACCGCCTGATCGTCAGCTACACCATCCCGCTGCTGTAATTTCCCCGGCTGAAAAGAAGCCGCCGTCCTCGCAGGAGGCGGCGGCTTTTTCGTTGTGCCTGGATGCGCAACCGGAGTGCCATTTCGGTTGAAAATTCCGGCCCTCGCTCGGTGTTCTTCCGCCAGCAATCGGAGACTTCCTATTCACTTCCATGGCATGTCGTGCCCTGCCGGAAAGCCAAGCGTGAGGCTGGTCAAAGATTGCGCAACAGACCTCTTGCCGCTGGCCTATCCGCCCTGCACGCCGGAGCCATGCACTTATCGTGGCGCCGGTCGCGCGGACCGGTGGGAGAAGCCTCGAGCAGGCTTTCCGGTGAGGGTGAGTGAAATGCGCGTCGCTCGGGAGCATCTCGCTGGACGAGGACCCGGCCGGCGCCGCAATGACAAGGCGGCGTAGATCGCCCCGTCGGGTTCCTCTCCGTCACTCCTTCCCATGGTCGTCGTGACCAACATTGCCGTCATCCCTGCCGGGCGCCCTGTGCCGCTGGCCCGATGACGCACTCACGAACCTGTCATGGGGAACCGCTATGCATTGCCGCAAACTCAAACATTCGGGCCTGGCCGTGGCCATCGCTGCCGCCGGCCTGGCCCAGGTCGCCCTGGCCGACGGCTTCATCGAAGACAGCAAGGCCAGCCTCGGCCTGCGCAACTTCTACATCAACCAGGACAACCGCAACGGCTCGGCGGCGCCGAGCAAACAAGAGGAGTGGGGGCAGGGCTTCCTGCTCAACTACGCCTCCGGCTTCACCCAGGGCACTGTCGGTTTCGGCGTCGATGCGCTGGGCCTGCTGGGCGTCAAGCTCGACAGTGGCAAGGGCAAGCACTACAACCCGGACAGCAGCAACCTGGGTGGCATAGCCTTCCCCACTGACAGCCATGGCCGCGCGGTGGACGACTTCGCCAGCCTGGGGCTGACCGGCAAGGCCAAGGTCTCGCAGACCGAATTGCGCTACGGCACGTTGCAGCCCAAGCTGCCGGTGGTGACCTACAACGACGGTCGCCTGCTGCCGCAGACCTTCAGTGGCGGCCAGGTCACTTCCAACGAGTTCAAGGACCTGACCTTCGTCGCCGGCCAGCTGGAGCACATGAAGGGGCGCAACTCGAGCAACTCCGACCAGGGGCTGTCGATCGCCGGGGCGAATGCCGGCGGCAAGTCGCAGTACGCCCAGTACACCAACAAGTTCTACTACGGCGGTGCCGACTACAAGCTGGGCAAGGACACCACGCTGCAGTACTACTACGGCAACCTGAAGGACTTCTACAAGCAGCACTTCCTCGGTCTCCAGCACAACTGGGAGATCGGCGAGGGTGTGCTCAAGAGCGACCTGCGCTACTTCCACAGCAGCAGCGACGGCAAGAACGGCAGCCACGACCCGTCCTACTACACCACCGGCTACTACGGTAACGGCCTGACCCGTGGCAAGGTCGACAACCAGGCGTTCAGCGGCCTGTTCACCTATACCATCAAGGGTCACAGCATCAGTGCCGGGCACCAGGTGCTCAAGGGCGACAGTGACTTCCCGTTCATCAACGACGGCGACGGGGCTTCTTCCTACCTGAGTACCGATGTGCAGATCGGCAAGTTCCAGCATGCCGGCGAGCGCACCTGGCAGGTTCGATACGGCTATGACTTCGCGGCGCTGGGCCTGCCGGGCCTGAACTTCCAGACCATCTACCTGCGCGGCGACAACATCGATACCGCCTACGGTGACAAGACCGAGTGGGAGCGCGACATCAGCCTGGGCTACACCATCCAGGACGGTCCGCTGAAGAACCTGGGCTTCGCCTGGAAGAACGCGTCCCTGCGCAGTGGTCTGCCGGCGTCGGCCACGCCGGGTTCCGCCACGCAGCGCGACCAGGACGAGAACCGCCTGATCGTCAGCTACAGCATTCCG
Source organism: Pseudomonas sp. DP-17 (assembly GCF_022380625.1). Lineage (NCBI taxonomy): Bacteria > Pseudomonadati > Pseudomonadota > Gammaproteobacteria > Pseudomonadales > Pseudomonadaceae > Pseudomonas > Pseudomonas sp. DP-17. The sequence continues at coordinate 194,746 of NZ_JAKSXG010000013.1, read as the reverse complement.
CTGCTGTAACCCTGCAGGGTTTCCCTCCGCAACATGAAAAGGCCGTCGCTCCTTCCGGGGCGACGGCCTTTTTACTCGCTTCAGCGAATCAGCGCTTTTGCGGCGCCGGCTGCTGCTGGGTGATGCAGTGGATGTTGCCGCCACCCAGGAGAATCTCCCGGCCGGGCACCATGACGATCTCGTGCTCGGGGAAGATGCGCTTGAGGGTCGCCTCGGCTTCGGCGTCCGCCGGGTCGTCGAAGCGCGGGGCGATGATGCCGCCGTTGACGATCAGGAAGTTGACGTAGGAGCCGGCCAGGCGGATCGACGGATCGCGCGGCTGGGTGCCGATCACCAGGTCGATGCCTTCGCACTCGGCTTCGGTGGCATGGATCGGGCCGGGGATGACGATCTTGTGCACGGTCAGCTGGCGGCCCTTGGCGTCACGGGCGGTTTCCAGCACGCGCATGGCGGCCTGGCAGCGCTCGTAGTTCGGATCGTTGACGTCGTCGGTCCAGGCCAGCAGTACTTCGCCGGGGCGCACGTAGCAGCAGAAGTTGTCGACGTGGCCGTCGGTCTCGTCGTTGAACAGGCCGTCCGGCAGCCAGATCACGGTGTCGATGGCCAGGTGCTCGCGCAGCACGGCCTCGATTTCCTCGCGGCTCATGTGCGGGTTGCGGTTGTGGTTGAGCAGGCATTCCTCGGTGGTGATCAGGGTGCCTTCGCCGTCCACGTGGATGGAGCCGCCTTCCAGCACGAAGCCTTCGGTGCGGTAGCCGTCGCAGCGCTCGATGCCGAGGATCTTGCTCGCCACCTGGTCGTCGCGGTGCCAGGGGAAGTACAGGCCGCCTTCCAGGCCACCCCAGGCGTTGAAGGTCCAGTCCACGCCGCGCACATCGCCCTGGTCGTTGATGACGAAGGTCGGGCCGGTGTCGCGCACCCAGGCATCGTCATTGCTGATCTCCACCACGCGGATGTTGGCCGCGTCGGCCAGCTGCGCGCGGGCGTTCTCGTACTGGCCGGCGGAAACGCCGACGGTCACCGGCTCGAAGCGGGCGATGGCGCGGGCCACGGCGCTGAAGGCGGCCTGCGCGGGCTTGCCGCCCAGGCGCCAGTTGTCCGGACGCTCGGGCCAGACCATCCAGGTCTGGGTCTGGGGTTCCCATTCCGCAGGCATGCGGAAGCCATCGGCGCGGGGAGTGCTGGTCAGCGTGGTCATGGGGCGGTCCTTGAGGGTTGCTTCGCAGGATGGGGCGCACGCGGATACTTATCGATGGGTATCGCTGCGCTCCTCCCATCCTACGCAATGGGTTGTGTCATTCGAGGGGGCGTCGCCGTCGAGTGCCGCGAGCGGCCAGTATAGGTCGCTCGGCAAGGCTCCGCGGCGATACGTCCACAGGTAGGAGCGTTTATAGCCGATAAAAATCGGTTTATGAAGTGCGAAATTGAAATATTTCGCCCTGCTATCCGGATTTTTATCGGATAAAAATCGATTATTTAAGGGGCGTTGGCCGTTTTGGCAGGCAGGGCGGCAGGTACAGCGAGAGGTAGGCGTCAATCACCCGCATGCCTTCTTCGGCCAGGCGCTCGGTGATTTTCCCGTGGCGTTGCACGGAGAGGGCGTAGACGCGGTCGCCCAGTTCGATGGCCAGGCTGAAGACCTCGAGGTCCTGCGGCAGGGGCGGCAGCTCGAAGTGGCGCTCGAACAGCTGGCGCATCGCCGCGCCCAGTTGCACGTCGTGCTGGCTGTCGGCCTGGGTGACTTCGGCGAGGCCGTGGCTGGCGAGGATCAGCTGCCGCGCGGCGGCGTCCTCGGCATATACGGCCAGGGTGCGCTGCTCCACCAGCCGTGCGAGGTCGCGCCAGTCGCGCAGGGCGGCGTGGTCGACGGGTTGCTCCAGGCAGGCGCGGAAGGCGGCGTGAACGTCGCTGGTCAGGCCCTGCAGCAGGGCCGGCACGCTGGGGAAGAAGTGGTAGACGGATGAGGGTGGGATCTCCGCGCGCTCGGCCACCGCGTAGATCGACAGGCCCGCCGCGCCGCTCTCGGCCAGCAGGGAGCGGGCAGCCTGGAGGATCACGTTGATGCGTGCCTGGCTGCTGGCGCGGGGCTTGCGGGTGGGAGAGGGTGCGGGCATGACGACCTCCGGAGCTGGGCGGCTATTGGACGCCAGCTCCGGGGCGCTCGGCAAGTCAGCTGCCGCCGGCGCGCAGCTTGCCCCAGACCTCGGTGATCACGGGTGCGGTCTTCTCCGGTGCGGTTTCCAGGGCGAACAGGCGGCGCTTGGTCTCCTGGTCCGGATAGAGGCCCGGCTGGTCGCGCAGGGCGGCGTCGAGGAACTGTGCCGAATCCTTGTTGCCGTTGGGGTACAGGGTGGCGGCGGTGATCTGCGCGGCGACCTTGGGTTGCATCAGGTAGTCGATGAACTTGAGTGCGAGGTCGGAGTGTTCGGCGCTGGCGGGGATCACCAGGTTGTCGATGAACAGCACCGAGCCCTCCTGCGGCACCACGAAGCGCACCGGCTGGCCGGCATTGGCCGCGCCGAGGGCGTCGCCGACCCAGGCCATGGCGACGCAGAGCTTGCCGCTGTTGAGGTCCTGGATGTAACGCTCGCTGTCGATGTAGCGCAGGTTCGGGCGCAGTTCGGCCAGCACCTCGCCGGCACGGCGGATCTGCGACGGGGCGCTGCGGGCGAAGTTGCGACCCTGGTAGTTCATCAGCACGGAGAAGGCTTCGTCCGGGGCGTCCAGCAGACTCATGCCGCAGGCCTTCAGGCGCTGGCTCTGCTGCGGGTCGAACATGACGCTCCAGCTGTCGGGCAGCTTGCCGCCGTAGGCCTTCTCCGCTTCGGGTTCGTTGATTGCCAGGCCCACGGCACCCCACAGGTAGGGCACGGCGTGCTGGTTGTTGGGGTCCACGGCGGCCAGCTTGCTCAGCAGCTGGGTGTCGAGGTGGCTGCGGTTGGGCAGCTTGCTGAAGTCCAGCGCCTGGATGCGCTTGTCGCGGATCAGCGCCGGCAGGTCGTTGTGCGAAGGTACCGCGACATCGATCTTCTCACCGCTCTCCAGGGCCTTCTTGACCTCTTCGGCGGTGCTGTAGGTCGTGTACTCGACCCGGATGCCGGTGTCCTTCTCGAAGTCCTTGAGCACTTCGGGAGCGATGTAGTCATTCCAGTTGTAGACGCGGATGACCTGGTCGGCCCAGGCGGACAGCGGGCACAACAGCATCAGAATCAAAGCGTACAGGCGTGGCATTGGCGATCTCCCTGAATGAACCACGTAATCAGCGGATGCGGCAGTCATTCGCCGCTCGATAGCGCGACAACAAAGACACGGCAGACGCGACGGACGCCCGGGCGGGCGGATGGAGCATCGCGGGCAGGCGGGTGCGGCGGCATGGATCGCTCTGGCGCCCCTCCTCGCCGTCACGATGTCGCTGTCCCCGGATGTGCCAGAGGCACAAGAAAACGCCGGCACAGGGCCGGCGTTTCGTTTACCACTTATACGGTGTGCAAGTACCAGTTGTACTCGAGGTCGGAGATCGAATACTCGAACTCCTGCATCTCATGCTCCTTGCACGCGACGAAGATGTCGATGTACTCGGGGCTGATGTACTTGTTCATCACGTCGCTGTCGTCCAGCTCGCGCAGGGCATCGCGCAGGTTGTTCGGCAGGCTCTGTTCCAGCTGCTCGTAGGCGTTGCCTTCGATCGGCGCGCCCGGCTCGACCTTATTGGTCAGGCCGTGGTGGATGCCTGCCAGTACCGCCGAGAGCAGCAGGTACGGGTTGGCATCGGCACCGGCGACGCGGTGTTCCAGGCGCACCGCTTCCGGAGTGCCGGTGGGTACGCGCAGCGCGACGGTACGGTTGTCCAGGCCCCAGCTCGGTGCGTTCGGCACGAAGAAGGCCGAACCGAAACGGCGGTACGAGTTGACGTTCGGGCAGAGGAACGCCATCGACGCCGGCAGGGTCTCCAGCACACCGCCGATCGCGTGGCGCAACGCGGCGTTCTGCTCGGGATCCTCGCTGGTGAAGATGTTCTTGCCGTCCTTGTCGAGCAGCGAGACGTGGACGTGCAGACCATTGCCAGCCTGACCCGGGTAGGGCTTGGCCATGAAGGTCGAGTCCATCTCGTGGTCGTAGGCGACGTTCTTGATCAGGCGCTTGAGCAGGACCGCGTAGTCGCAGGCCTTCAGGGCGTCGTCAACGTGGTGCATGTTGACTTCGAACTGGGCCGGGGCGCTTTCCTTGACGATGGCGTCGGCCGGGATGCCCTGGGCGCGGGCGCCGTCGATGATGTCCTGCAGGCAGTCGGCGTACTCGTCGAGGTCGTCGATGGAGTAGACCTGGACCGATTGCGGACGCTTGCCGGAAATCGGCGAGCGCGGCGGCTGCGGGCGGCCGTTCACGTTCTCCTGGTCGATCAGGTAGAACTCCAGCTCGAAGGCCGCGACGATGGTCAGGCCGATGTCGGTGAACTTCTGCACGACTTGGCGCAGCACTTCACGCGGGTCGGCGAAGAACGGCGTGCGTTCTTCCATCTCGTGCATGGTCATCAGCAGCTGCGCGGTGGGGCGCTTCTGCCAGGGTTCCATGGAGAGAGTATTGGGGATTGGGAAGCAGACGCGATCCGCGTCGCCAATGTCCAGGCCGAGGCCGGTGCTTTCTACCGTGGAGCCGGTGATGTCGAGAGCGAAGAGAGAGGCGGGGAGGTTGATGCCTTTCTCATAGACTTTGGGCAGGTTGGTGCGTTCGATGCGCTTGCCGCGGACCACACCATTCATGTCTGCAATAAGGAGGTCGACGAATTGGACCTCGGGGTGTTCCTTCAGGAACTCACTCGCTTCTTCGAGCGACACGGCACTCTGGGGTACCGACATGATGTAACACCTTTATTGTTAAAAATTTCAATCATTCGAAAGCTGAGGTGTGAGTCAATCCGAATTGGCAAGGGTTGTCAATGTCGCACCAAAGTGGGGCGCACCAGTCCTGATGGGCCGTTTTTGGGGCGTTTCGGGCCGCTTTTGTTAAGCGGAGAGCCTTTGTTGGCGGGCTGTTCAGTGGGGCGTGTTTGATTTTTTACATGGCTATTGTGTAAAAAAATGAACAAGGCTAAGCTCGGCCTCAAGCCCATAACACTTACAAACACGGGTGTCCCATGTCTCGCCTGCCGTTAATCGGCGTGTCCGCCTGCCTCAAGCAGATCGGTTCCAAACCCTACCATGTTGCTGGCGACAAATACCTCAGAGCTGTGATCTCAGGGGCCTCGGGCATTCCGTTGATCATTCCCTCCCTGGGCGATGCGATCGACCAGGAAGACATGCTGGCCGCGTTCGACGGTCTGCTCTTCACAGGCTCGGCGTCGAACGTGGAGCCTCATCATTATAGTGGCTCCGCAAGCGAAGCCGGCACTGCTCATGATTCCGCACGCGACAGTACGACGCTGCCGCTGATCCGCCGCGCAGTCTCGGCCGGAATTCCGGTGCTGGGCATCTGCCGCGGCTTCCAGGAAATGAACGTCGCCTTCGGCGGCTCGCTGCACCAGAAGGTGCACGAGGCCCCGGGCTTCATGGATCACCGCGAACCCGCGGGTGAGCCGATCGAAATCCAATATGGGCTGCGGCACGTCGTCGATGTGCAGCCGGGCGGCGTTTTCGCCGGTATCGGGCTACCCTCGCAGTTCCAGGTCAACTCTATTCACGGCCAGGGCGTTGATCGTCTGGCGCCCGGCCTTCGTGTAGAAGCTCTGGCGCCTGACGGGTTGGTTGAAGCCTTCTCCGTCGAAGGTGCGGCCTTCGCCGTCGGGGTGCAGTGGCACCCGGAATGGCAGGTCGAAACGAACCCCAACTATCTCGCTATCTTCCAGGCATTCGGCAAAGCCTGCAGCAAGAGGGCGGGGAACCGCTGAGTCCGGCGTTGGGGCCGGGCTCTCAAACCCTGAGGTCTTTATGACTAGCACGTTAGACCAGCTGAGCAGCTGGTTGAAGGAACGCAAGATCACCGAAGTGGAATGCATGATCGCCGACCTGACCGGGATTGCCCGGGGCAAGATCGCGCCGACCGCAAAATTCCTCAACGAGAAGGGCATGCGCCTGCCGGAGAGCGTTCTCCTCCAGACCGTGACCGGTGATTACGTCGAGGACGACATCTATTACGACCTGCTGGACCCGGCCGACATCGATATGGTCTGCCGCCCGGACGAGAATGCCGTATTCCTCGTCCCCTGGGCCATCGAGCCGACCGCGATGGTCATCCACGATACCTACGACAAGCTGGGCAACCCCATCGAGCTGTCGCCGCGCAACGTCCTCAAGCGCGTGCTCAAGCTGTACGCCGACAAGGGCTGGAGGCCCATCGTGGCGCCGGAGATGGAGTTCTACCTGACCAAGCGCAGCGACGATCCCGACTACCCGCTGCAGGCTCCCATCGGCCGCTCCGGTCGCCAGGAGACCGGCCGCCAATCCTTCTCCATCGACGCGGCGAACGAATTCGACCCGCTGTTCGAGGACATGTACGACTGGTGCGAACTGCAGGGCCTGGATCTGGACACCCTGATCCATGAAGAAGGCACCGCGCAGATGGAAATCAACTTCCGTCACGGCGATGCCCTGGACCTGGCCGACCAGATCGTGGTGTTCAAGCGCACCATGCGCGAGGCCGCGCTCAAGCACAACGTGGCGGCCACCTTCATGGCCAAGCCGATGACCGGCGAGCCGGGCAGTGCCATGCACCTGCACCAGAGCATCGTCGACATCAAGACAGGCAAGAACATCTTCTCCAACGCCGATGGCAGCATGAGCGAGCTGTTCCTGCACCACATCGGCGGCCTGCAGAAGCTGATCCCCGAGGCGCTGCCGCTGTTCGCCCCGAACGTCAACTCGTTCCGCCGCTTCCTGCCCGATACCTCGGCGCCGGTGAACGTGGAGTGGGGCGAGGAGAACCGCACCGTGGGCCTGCGCGTACCGGACTCCACCCCGGACAACCGCCGCGTGGAGAACCGCCTGGCCGGTGCCGACGCCAACCCCTATCTGGCCCTGGCCGCGAGCCTGCTGTGTGGCTACATCGGCATGGTCGAAGGTTTCAAACCCAGTGCCCAGGTCAAGGGCCGTGGCTACGAACGGCGTAACCTGCGCCTGCCGCTGACCATCGAGGCCGCACTGGAGTGCATGGAAGGCAGCAAGACCCTGGAGAAATACCTGGGCGACAAGTTCATCCGAGGCTACGTCGCGGTAAAGCGCGCCGAGCACGAGAACTTCAAGCGAGTAATCAGTTCCTGGGAGCGTGAGTTCCTCCTGCTTTCTGTCTGATCGGCGTGGGGTCCGGCGCGTGGCCGGGCCCCGTGTTTCTTAGAAAAGAGGTTTTATCAAGATGACTAACCAGACCAGCGCCAACACCCAACACTGGCAGGCGCTCAGCCGCGATCACCACCTGGCTCCGTTCACCGACTACAAGCAGCTGAACGAGAAGGGTGCGCGCATCATCACCAAGGCCGAAGGCGTGTACCTGTGGGACAGCGAGGGCAACAAGATCCTCGACGGCATGGCTGGCCTGTGGTGCGTGAACGTCGGCTACGGTCGCAAGGAACTGGCTGAAGTCGCCTACAAGCAGATGCAGGAACTGCCCTACTACAACCTGTTCTTCCAGACCGCCCACCCGCCGGTGCTGGAGCTGTCCAAGGCGATCGCCGATATCGCCCCCGAGGGCATGAACCACGTGTTCTTCACCGGTTCGGGCTCGGAATCCAACGACACTGTGCTGCGCATGGTCCGCCACTACTGGACCATCAAGGGTCAGCCGCAGAAGAAAGTCGTCATCGGCCGCTGGAACGGCTACCACGGCTCCACCGTCGCCGGCGTCAGCCTGGGCGGCATGAAGGCGCTGCACGAGCAGGGCGACCTGCCGATCCCCGGCATCGAGCACATCGCCCAGCCCTACTGGTTCGGCGAGGGCGGCGACATGGACCCGGAAGAGTTCGGCGTCTGGGCGGCCGAGCAACTGGAGAAGAAGATCCTCGAAGTCGGCGAAGACAAGGTCGCCGCCTTCATCGCCGAGCCCCTGCAGGGCGCCGGCGGCGTGATCATTCCGCCGAAAACCTACTGGCCGAAGATCCGCGAGATCCTCGCCAAGTACGACATCCTGTTCATCGCCGACGAAGTCATCTGCGGCTTCGGCCGTACCGGCGAATGGTTCGGTAGCCAGTACTTCGGCAACGCCCCGGACCTGATGCCGATCGCCAAGGGATTGACCAGCGGCTACGTCCCCATGGGCGGCGTGATCGTTCGCGACGAGATCGTCCATACCCTGAATGAGGGTGGGGAGTTCTACCACGGCTTCACTTACTCTGGTCACCCGGTGGCCGCCGCGGTGGCGCTGGAGAACATCCGCATCCTGCGCGAAGAGAAGATCGTCGAGAAGGTGAAGGCCGAAACGGCACCGTATTTGCAGCAGCGCTGGCAAGAGCTGGCCGACCATCCCCTGGTGGGCGAAGCCCGCGGGGTAGGCCTGGTGGCAGCACTGGAGCTGGTGAAGAACAAGAAGACCCGCGAGCGCTTCGAAGGCAAGGGTGTCGGGATGCTGTGCCGCGAGCACTGCTTCCGCAACGGTCTGATCATGCGCGCGGTAGGAGACACTATGATTATCTCGCCGCCGCTGGTGATCGAGAAATCGCAGATCGATGACCTGATCACCCTGGCGCGCAAGTGCCTCGATCAAACCGCCGCAGCCGTTCTGTCTTGAGTCTTTCACCGGACCTTTGACAGACTGCGCCTGTGCGTTGGCCAGGCTCACCGGGTGGTGACGGAAGGAGATGTCCACGCCACCCGGAACATCAAGAAAAACAACTGGAGCTACCCGCATGTTCAAGACCTTCGGCAAATCCCTGCTCGCTGTAACGCTGGCAGGCGCTGTGGCTGGTATGGCGCAGGCAGATGACAAGGTGCTGCACGTTTACAACTGGTCGGACTACATCGCGCCGGACACGGTCGACAAGTTCACCAAGGAAACCGGAATCAAGGTCGTCTACGACGTCTACGACAGCAACGAAGTGCTGGAAGCCAAGCTGCTGGCTGGCAAGTCGGGCTACGACATCGTGGTGCCGTCCAACTCCTTCCTGGCCAAGCAGATCAAGGCGGGCGTGTACCAGCCGCTGGACAAGTCCAAGCTGCCGAACTGGAAGAACCTCAACCCCGACCTGATGAAGACCCTGGAAATCAGCGACCCGGGTAACCAGTACGCCATCCCTTACCTGTGGGGCACCATCGGCATCGGCTACAACCCGGACAAGGTCAAGGCCGCGCTGGGCGACAACGCCCCGGTGGATTCCTGGGACCTGGTGTTCAAGCCGGAAAACATCCAGAAGCTGAAGGCGTGTGGCGTGAGCTTCCTCGACTCGCCGACCGAGATGATCCCGGCCGCCCTGCACTACCTGGGCTACAAGCCCGATAGCCAGGACCCGAAAGAGCTGAAGGAAGCCGAAGCGCTATTCCTGAAGATCCGTCCGTACATCTCCTACTTCCACTCCTCCAAGTACATCTCCGACATCGCCAACGGCAACATCTGCGTGGCCATCGGTTACTCGGGCGACGTGTACCAGGCCAAGGCCCGCGCTGAAGAAGCCAAGAACAAGGTCACCGTGAACTACAACATTCCCAAGGAAGGTGCCGGCGCGTTCTTCGACACCGTCGCCATTCCGAAGGATGCCGAGAACTCCGAAGCCGCGCTCAAGTGGGTCAACTTCCTCCTCGAGCCGAAGGTCATCGCCGAGATCAGCGATACCGTGTCCTACCCGAACGGCAACGCCGCCGCGACCCCGCTGGTGAGCGAGGCCATTCGCAAGGACCCGGGCATCTACCCGACCGACGAAGTGATGAAGAAGCTGTACGCCTTCCCGGACCTGCCGGCGAAGACCCAGCGTCTGATGACCCGCAGCTGGACCACCATCAAGTCCGGCAAGTAATCGGGTAGTCGCTGCCGCCTGGCGCGGCAGCAGATGGTCCGGGCAAGCGGCGGGGGAGTGCGCTCCCTCGCCCGCTACCGGCAGCAACAAACAGCTTCCATCGGTGGAATGGCTGCGCAAGCCCCCGGCGCTCTCGTGCTGATGGAGGGTTCGGCGCTATCCACGGACCGGCCGTCGAAACCCCGGCAGCAACCGACTGAAGTCGCAATAAACAACGAGAGGACTCACGTGTGCGTATTCCCTTCCGCAGAACCCTGATCGCTGCAGTCTCCGTCCTCGGCCTGGCTTCGCAGGTTCAGGCGCAGGAGACCGTCCACATCTACAACTGGTCGGACTACATCGGTGAAACCACCCTCGCCGATTTCGAGAAGGAAACCGGGATCAAGCCGGTCTACGACGTCTTCGACTCCAACGAAACCCTGGAAGGCAAGCTGCTGGCCGGTCGCACCGGCTATGACGTGGTCGTGCCGTCCAACCACTTCCTCGGTCGCCAGATCAAGGCCGGCGCGTTCCAGAAGCTGGACAAGAGCCAGCTGCCGAACTCGTCGAACCTCGATGCGCACCTGATGAAGCAGCTCGAGGCGAATGACCCGGGCAACCTGTACGGCGTGCCGTACCTGTGGGGCACCAACGGCATCGGCTACAACGTCGAGAAGGTCAAGGCCGTGCTGGGTGTCGACAAGATCGATTCGTGGGCTGTCCTCTTCGAGCCCGAGAACATGAAGAAGCTCAGCCAGTGCGGCGTCGCCTTCCTCGATTCGGGCGACGAGATGATGCCGGCTGTGCTCAAGTACCTGGGGCTGGACCCCAACAGCACCAACCCGGAGGACTACAAGAAGGTGGAAGACAAGCTGATGGCGGTGCGTCCGTACGTCACCTACTTCCATTCCTCCAAATACATTTCCGACCTGGCCAACGGCAACATCTGTGTCGCGGCCGGTTTCTCCGGTGACGTATTCCAGGCCGCCAACCGCGCCAAGGAAGCCGGCAAGGGCGTGAACATCGCCTACGCCATTCCCAAGGAAGGCGCCAACCTCTGGTTCGACATCCTCGCGATCCCGAAGGACGCCTCCAACCCGAAGGCGGCCCACGCGTTCATCAACTACCTGCTCAAGCCCGAAGTGATCGCCAAGGTCAGCGATTACGTCGGTTACGCCAACCCGAACCCCAAGGCTGGCGAATTCATGGATGAGTCCGTGCGCAACAATCCTGAGGTGTACCCACCCCAGGAGGTTCTCGACAAACTCTTCGTGCAGCATGAGCTGCCGCCGAAGGTCCTGCGCCTCATGACCCGTTCCTGGACCAAGATCAAATCGGGCAAGTAAGACGGGTTTCCCCCCATCCGTCCGCGCGGGCACGGAGCGTCGCGGAGCCCCTCGAAAGGCTCCGTGGCGCACGTAAACTGCGCCAGCCCTGAGTAATACCAAGCATGCCCGGCCGCGGGGGCCGGGCCTCTATGATTTGGGAGTTGTGGTAATGGCAATAGCCTCCGGTGCCTACAAGAAAGCCTTGAGTGGCGACCAGAAGCCGAAAGAGGTTCTGGTAAAAATCGACCGGGTCAGCAAGCAGTTCGATGAAACGCTGGCAGTGGACAGCGTGACGCTGGACATCAAGAAGGGCGAAATCTTCGCCCTGCTCGGTGGTTCGGGTTCGGGCAAGTCGACCCTGCTTCGCATGCTGGCTGGTTTCGAGCGTCCCACTGAAGGTCGCATCTTCCTCGATGGCCAGGACATTACCGACCTGCCGCCCTATGAGCGGCCGATCAACATGATGTTCCAGTCCTACGCCCTGTTCCCCCACATGAGCGTGGCGCAGAACATCGCCTTCGGCCTGAAGCAGGACGGCCTGCCCAAGGCGGAAATCGACAAGATCGTCGACGAGATGCTCAAGCTCGTGCAGATGACCCAGTATGCCAAGCGCAAGCCGCACCAGCTCTCCGGCGGCCAGCGTCAGCGCGTGGCCCTGGCCCGCTCCCTGGCCAAGCGTCCGAAGCTGCTGCTGCTCGACGAACCCATGGGCGCACTGGACAAGAAACTGCGTTCGCAGATGCAGCTGGAACTGGTGGAGATCATCGAGCGCGTGGGCGTGACCTGCGTGATGGTGACCCACGACCAGGAAGAGGCCATGACCATGGCCCAGCGCATCGCCATCATGCACCTGGGTTGCATCGAGCAGATCGGCAGCCCGATGGACATCTACGAGACCCCGGCCAGCCGCCTGATCTGCGAGTTCATCGGCAACGTCAACCTGTTCGACGGCGAGATCGTCGAGGACCTGCAGGACCACGCGGTGATTGCCTGCCCGCAGCTGGAAAACCCGATCTACATCGGCCACGGCATCAGCACCCGTGCCGAGAACAAGCGCATCACCTACGCGCTGCGTCCGGAAAAGGTCATGGTCAGCGCGCAGAAGCCGGAAAACCTCGAGCACGAAGGCTTCAACGTCGCCCAGGGCACGGTCCACGACATCGCCTACCTGGGCGGTCACTCGGTGTACTACATCAAGCTGGCCTCCGGCTTCATCGTCCAGGCCTTCATGGCCAACGCCGAGCGCCACGTCGCTCGCCCGACCTGGGACCAGCCGGTTTACATCAGCTGGTACGACGACAGCGGTGTGGTACTGCAATCATGAACATCAGCAAATCGCTCATGAAACGCCTGCCGAACGGCCGGCATGCCGTGATCGGTGTGCCGTTCTTCTGGCTGTTCCTGTTCTTCCTGCTGCCCTTCGCCATCGTGCTGAAGATCAGTCTGGCGGCAGCGGACGTGGCCATTCCGCCGTATACCGAGGTGTTCCAGTACGCCGACCAGACGCTCCAGGTCGTGATGAACCTGGGCAACTACCTGATGCTGACGGACGACCCGCTCTACATCGACGCCTACCTGGGCTCGCTGAAGATGGCGGCGATCAGCACCTTCCTGTGCCTGCTCATCGGATACCCGATGGCCTATGCCATCGCCCGCGCCAGCAAGGAAATGCAGACCGTCCTGCTGCTGCTGATCATGATGCCGACCTGGACGGCGATCCTGATCCGCGTGTACGCCTGGATGGGCATCCTGTCCAACAACGGCCTGCTCAACAGCTTCCTGATGTGGCTGGGCATCATCAACGAGCCGCTGACGATCCTGAACACCAACTTCGCGGTGTACATCGGCATCGTCTACTCGTACCTGCCCTTCATGGTCATGCCGCTCTACGCCAACCTGGTGAAGCACGACATGAGCCTGCTGGAAGCCGCGTCCGACCTCGGTGCGCGCAGCTTCACCAGCTTCTGGAAGATCACTGTCCCGCTGTCCAAGAACGGCATCATCGCCGGCTGCATGCTGGTGTTCATCCCGGCGGTGGGCGAGTTCGTGATCCCGGAACTGCTCGGCGGCCCCGAGACGCTGATGATCGGCAAGGTGCTGTGGCAGGAGTTCTTCAACAACCGTGACTGGCCGGTGGCGTCTGCCCTTGCCGTGGTGATGCTGCTGATCCTGATCGTGCCCATCATCCTCTTTAACAAGAACCAGGCTAAAGAGCTGGAGGGCAAGGTATGAACAAGCGTTGGTCGTTCTCCAACATTATGCTGGTGTTGGGCCTGCTCTTCATCTACGTGCCGATGATCATCCTGGTCATCTACTCCTTCAACGGCTCCAAACTGGTGACCGTGTGGGGCGGCTGGTCGGTGAAGTGGTACGTCGGCCTGCTGGACAACCAGCAACTGGTCGGTTCGGTGTTCCGCTCGCTGGAGATCGCCTGCTACACCGCGGTCTCCTCGGTGGCCCTGGGCACCCTGGCTGCTTTCGTGCTGACGCGCATCCCGCGCTTCCGTGGCCGCACGCTGTTCGGCGGCATGGTCACCGCGCCGCTGGTCATGCCCGAGGTGATCACCGGTCTGTCGCTGCTGCTGCTGTTCGTCGCCATGGCCCAGCTGATCGGCTGGCCGCAGGAGCGCGGCATCGTGACCATCTGGATCGCCCACACCAGCTTCTGCTCGTCCTACGTGGCGGTCGTGGTGTCGGCGCGCCTGCGCGAGCTGGACCTGTCCATCGAGGAAGCGGCCATGGACCTGGGCGCCAAGCCCTGGAAAGTGTTCATGCTGATCACCATCCCGATGATCGCCCCGTCGCTGGCGGCGGGCGGCATGATGTCCTTCGCGCTGTCGCTGGATGACCTGGTACTGGCCAGCTTCGTGTCCGGTCCTGGCTCCACCACCCTGCCGATGGAAGTGTTCTCCGCCGTGCGTCTGGGCGTGAAGCCGGAGATCAACGCCGTCGCCAGCCTGATCCTGCTGACCGTCTCGCTGTTCACCTTCTTCGCCTGGTACTTCACCCGTCAGGCCGAGGAACGACGCAAGCGCGCGATCCAGGAGGCCATGGAGTCCAACGCGACCGATTGGCAGAAGGGTTCGGCAGCCACCGCCTGACGCCGTCTTGTCGGCCGGTAGTATCCGGCGATTGTCGAACCACGGGCCACCTTCGGGTGGCCCGTGCTTTTTGCTCACACGTTATTCCGAAGTGCTTGGAAACTCGGGATTAATCGGAAAAATCCGTGGGTCGCAAAGACTCGCTCCCGGACGATTGCCAACTACGCTTGAAGTGTTCGGATGCGTTGTCCGGTCACCCCCCGAACCAGGACCGGGCCGCGTAGCCGGCAAACTACCAGTGACGCCTTATGGCACTCCGTGCGGGAGACGGCGCCCAATACAACACCCCGATCGTTATCCCTTGGGGAAATAACGCGCCAGGGAGCTTCGGCATCTCCCGCAGCACTCTTCTACAACGCACCAATGAAAAACCCCGCAGGAGCGGGGGTTTTTCATTTCTGCTGATTCTTGTCGAGGACGCTTCAGCGACGTACGGGAATCAGCCGCAGGACGCCCCTGGTGTTGGCTTTCACCTCGTTGTCGTCGTAGTGCTGGGGCAAGTACTGGCCTTCGATGTAGGCCTCTGCCTGGTCGTCATAGTGCTTGTCGAAAGGCACGCCGCTCTGGCCCACCGGGTTGATGCCCAGGCTATGGGCCGGGTCGGCGAAATCGATCAGGCGACGGGTCGACGGGCCGTAGACCACCTGCCAGGGCGCCGGGCCGACGCGGTGCGACAGGTTGTTGGGCACCTCGTGGCCGCCAGGAGCGGCGAACGGGCCGACATTGAAGAGGCGGTCCAGCGGCTTCTGCTGGCCCAGCGGGTGGCCATGGGTGAGGGTGTGCGCCTTGCCCCATTGCCACTGCTTCGAGTCCTGGCCGAGGGTGGCACGCAAGTGCGCCAGGCTGTCCTTCCAGGCGGCCTTGACGGTATCGGCGCGGGTCTCCTTCTGCGGCGTCTTGCGGTTGTCCCACCAGGGCGAATTCTCGTCGGCGGCCAAGCGCGGCAGGGCCACGTCGAGCACGCGGGTGGACAACAGGTTGTCGAAAAAGGCGTCGCCCATCTCGTCGCGCATGGCGCCGTCGGCGACCTGGTAGAGGAACTGGTTGAACACGGTGGCGGTCACCGAGTCCAGCGGATGGTCGCCCTGCCAGTTGGCCAGGCTCTCCACCAGTGCCTTCTCTTCGTCGGTTGCGGCGGCTTCGCGCAGGATCGGCAACAGCGGCTTGAGGAAGCGCGGGCCATAGCCGGTGGCGGTGTCCAGTTGCAGCGCCTGGCTGTTCTGCAGGTCCCACTTCACGGAAGTGTCGGACAGGCGCTTGTTCAACTGCTGACCGCGATCGGGCAGGTTGTAGTAACCGGGCACCGGGCGACCATTGGCCGGCACCGGCTGGAAGTTGGCAGAGACGATGTAGCCGCGCGCCGGGTTCTCTTCCTGCGGGTTTTCGCTGAAGGGATAGAAGCCGCTCTTGTCGGCCTGGCCGCTGGCGCCGTCGAGCAGGAAGTTCGGGTTGACCCCGTCCGGGCGCACCGGCAGCTGCGCCGAGGCCCACCAGCCGATATCACCCCGGGCATTGGCCCAGACCACGTTGAGGCCTGGCGACTGGATCTTCGAGGCCGCCGTGCGTGCCTTGGCCAGGGTGTCGGCGCGGTTCAGCTCGTAAAAGGCGTCGAGGATCGGGTTCCGGGTTTCCAGGAAGGCCCACCACATGGATACCGGCGTCTTGCCCGAGGCGGTGCCCAGCGCATCGTTGACCAGCGGGCCATGGGGCGAGCTGCGCAGGGTGATCTTCACCGGCGCCTCGCCCTTCACCGCGATGCTCTGCTCCTCGCTCTTGAGGTCCACCCACTGGCCGTGATACCAGACCTGGTTGGGGTTGTCCGGGTTGACCTTCTCGGCGACCAGGTCGACATCGTCGTTCTGGAACATGGTCAGGCTCCAGCCGAACTGCAGGTTGTGGCCGAGCGAGGCGAAGGGGTTGAGCGCCTGGTAGTGGCCGTACAGCTCGAAGCCCGGCGCGCTGGCCTGCATCTCGTACCACACCGCCGGCACGGCAAAGCGGATGTGCGGGTCGCCCGCCAGCAGCGGCTTGCCGCTCCTGGTGCGGCTACCGGAAACGGCCCAGGCGTTGCTGCCCTCGAACTGCGGCAGGCCGGCCTTTTCCAGTGCGGCGTGGCTCAGGCGGGCGATGGCGCTCAGGTCCTGCCAGTCGGCGGCGGCCAGCGCCTTGGGAGTCATCACGCCTTCGGGGTGCCAGTCGAGGTCGAAGACCTTCAGGTAGTCCGCGCCCAGCTCGTCGCGCACGTAGGTCAGCACCGGCTCGGTGCGGAAGGCGGCGGCGAAGCTGTAGGCCATGTAGCCGGCGACGCTGACGGTGTCCTCGGGCGTGAACGGGCGCTTGGCAATGCCGAGGACGTCGAACTCCACCGGACGCGGATGGCTGTCCTGGAACTGGTTGACGCCATCGAGGTAGGCGACCAGCGCCTTCCAGGCCGGGGAATTCTTGTCCTGCCTGGCGACGTATTCGGCGGCGTGGTCGCGGATGCGCAGGCTGCGGAACATGCGGTCGGTGTCCACCAGCTTGGGCCCGAGCACCTCGGCCAGCTCGCCGCGGGACAGGCGCCGCAGGATTTCCATCTGGAACAGGCGGTCCTGGGCGTGGACATAGCCGATCGCCCGGTACATGTCCTCCTCGCTGCCGGCCTTGATGTGCGGCACGCCGCGCTCGTCGTAGCGAACCGTGACTTCGCTGGCGAGGCCGGCCAGGGGCAATTGTCCGTCGCGTACCGGCTGCTTGCCGTGCAGGTACCAGCCGCCAGCGGCCGTTGCAGCGGCGATGACGACAGCGAGGACAGTCAAAGTGCGTTTCATGCGGCAACTCCTTGTTGTTATGGGGCGATTCTGCAGTGGTTGCCGCTCGCCGCTCATTGACCAAACATCTCTCGGCTGGAATTCTCTGGTCAATCCCAGGAGTGACCATGGCCGCCCCCGAGCTGAATTTTCCCGATACCCCGGCGCTGACCCAGTCAGCCACCCTGCGCCGCCAGCTGTACGAGGCGCTCTCGGTGCTGGGCTTCGACCCCACCGACATCTATCGCCAGGCCTTGCAGAAGGTGCGGCTTCCGCCGCCGGCGCAGAGCGGTCGCCTGGTGCACGACGACGCCCCCTTGTTCTGGACGACGCTTGACGAGATTACCGGTGACGCCGACATCGGCCTGCACCTGGGAGAGGCGATGAAGCCGCGCCTGCTGGATGTGGTCGGCTACCTGCTGATGGCCAGCAGCGACCTGCGCGAGGCGCTGCACAGCTTCCTGCGCTTCCAGCACATCCTCTCCGGCGGCTTTGCCGCGCAGATGCGCGAGGAGGGCGAGCAGGTCCGGCTGATCCTCGACCTCAACTACCTGGGCAGCAGCAACCTGCGTCAGCAGATGGAGTGCCTGATGCTGCTGTTCCTCAAGCTGCTGGCGCTGATCACCGACGACGAGTTCCGTGTCCAGGCCATCGAGTTCCGCCATCCGCAGCCGCGCCGTTTGAGCGAGCACCGACGGCTGTTCGGCCTGGCGCCGAGCTTCGGCAGGCCCAATGATGCGCTGCTGTTCGACCGCGCCCTGCTGGCCAGGCCGTCTCGCACCGGCAACCCGGTACTCCATCGTTTGCTCACCGAGCACGCGCGCGAGCAGCTGGGCACGTTGGACGAGAACGACCTGCTCAATCGCCTGCGCTACCTGATCGCAATCCGGCTGGGGGAGGGAGAGTGCACCCTGCAAAGCTGTGCGCGCGAATTGGGTGTGCGCGCCGGGCTGCTGCAGCGCAACCTGGCAAGCCGGGCGCAGACGTTCAGGGAAGTGCGCGAGGAGGTCCGCCGGCAGCGCGCCGCGCAGTTGCTGGAGCAGGGCGAGGCGATACGCGAGGTAGCGCGGGCCTGTGGTTTTGCCGAGTTGTCGCCGTTCTATCGGGCATTCAGGCGCTGGTACTCGATGCCGCCCGAGCGCTATCGCCAGCGTCTGCAGGGCGGCACCGAAGGCTGAGGGTTATTCGGCCAGCGGGATCTCGCGGCTCACTTCCAGCAGCGCCATGGCGTCGAGCTGGTCCTCGATCTGCAGGAAGCGCAGGGCGCGCTGTGGAGAGACTTCCTTGGCGATGCGCTTGAGGTACTTCTCCTTGAGGTCCTGACGGTCGTCCTGCAGCTCCAGCACCTGCTTCTGCAACTTGGCCGCGTCGTCGTTGCTTACCGAGCCGGTGTTATAGCTGTTGGCGTAGTCGATGATGATCGCCAGGGTCTGCTTGCTCAGCTTGTCCGCCTCGGTGCGGTAGCTGTTGTAGATAGGCCAGAACTTCTCGGTTTCCTGCGGGGTGAGCTTCATGTTGGCTTCGACGATGCGCTTGCGCTTGTAGTCGATGTCGGCGATGCGGTTGTTGATGGCCTGCTTGTGTTGCTCCATCACCTGTTTGCTGTTGGGCGCATCTTCGGCGTGGGCGGCCAGGGGCAGGACAAACCCGGTGGAGAGGGCGGCGCAGAAGGCGAGGGCGGAATGAAGACGCATGCGAAAAGCTCCTTGGTAGCGAGCGGCCCTTCATGGGCCGGCGAACCAAGTGTAGTCACGGATTGGCCTTCGTCTTCGTTGATGCAACTCAGTGCTTCGCACCATCCCAGGGGCAATAGCAGCCCACCGCCAGGGTGTGGGTCGCATTCACGTGGCGGCCTTGCACCAGGGCGTCGAGGATTGGTTCGATGAAACTGTTGCCCGAGGTGCACACCGCACCCTCGCTGTAGGGGCCGAAGTAGGCCAGCTTGCCCTGGGCGTCCCAGATCGCCACCGCAGGGCTGGCCGGCAGTTGTTCGGCGCCGGGCAGGGAGTCCAGCGTACGCATGGCGTTCAGCGTGTCGGGCAGATGGCCGCGGGTGCCAGGCTTTTGCACGGCGAAGAACTCCACGCCCTGCGGTCCGAAGCGCTGGATCAGCTCGCCCAGGTGCTGCTGGTTGCCGACGTTGCAGGGGCAGGCCGGATCCCAGAAGTGCACAAGGCGGATCTTGCCTGGGCCGGCCAGTTGGGCCGGCAGCATCAGGTGGTCGCCGGAAAACAGCTGCGGCTGGTGGCTGAAGGGGCGGATGAAACGGTTCTCGTACCACCAGTAGGTGGCGAGCAGCGCGCCCAGGCAGAGCGCGGCGATCAGCCAGGTGAGCAGCGGTTTTCGGCGTGAGGGCATGGCGGCGACCAGTGACAGAGTCGGTAAGATAGCCGACAAGCTTGCCACGGGGGCGGGCGCGGCAGAATATCCGGCTGCTGCACGCGCTCCTTTCGTCACCCGCCTGCCAGAAGCGAAACGCCCATGCCTGAAGCCTTCCAGCCCGATCTGCTGCGCACCCTGCTGCGACCTCTGACCGCAGAGGCGAACGAGGTCGGCATCGCGCTGTACCAGCATTTCTACGGCCTGGACCTGCACAGCCGGCATCCGGGCCTGCAGAGCCGCCTGGGCACCTTCGAGGCCGGCGGCTACCAGATTGCCGCGCAGTACTGGCGGCCGGTGCTGGCGCGCGGCACCCTCGTGCTGCTGCACGGCTATTACGACCACATGGGCCTGTACCGCCACGTGATCGACTGGGCGCTGGGCATGAACTTCGCAGTGCTTGCCTGCGACCTGCCGGGGCATGGGCTTTCCGGTGGCGCTGCAGCCAGCATCGGTGACTTCGCCGAATACCAGGTGGTGCTCGGCGCGCTGCTGGAACAGGCCCAAGCGCTGGACCTGCCGCAACCCTGGCACCTGTGTGGCCAGAGCACCGGCGGGGCGATCCTGCTGGACTACCTGCTCACCGGCGCGCCGCGCCCGGAACTGGGTCGCACCATCCTGCTGGCGCCGCTGGTGCGGCCGCGGGCCTGGGGTTGGTCGAAGTTCAGCTACCAGATGCTGCGGCCCTTCGTCGACTCGATCCCACGGCGCTTCAGCGAGAACTCCAACGACACCGAATTCCTCGCCTTCCTGCGCGACCGCGATCCGCTGCAGCCGAAGATCCTGCCCACGGCCTGGGTCGGCGCACTGGCGCGCTGGATTCCGCGCATCGAGGCGGCCGGGCACGGCGCGCAGAGCCTGCTGGTGGTGCAGGGCGACGCCGACGAGACGGTGGACTGGCGCTACAACCTGAAGGTGCTGGAAGAGAAGTTCGAGAAGATCGAATGCCTGCTGCTGACGGGCGCGCGGCACCACCTGGCGAACGAGAGCGAGACGCTGCGCAGGCGTTATTTTGATTTTCTCAGTGAGCGGATGGCTTAGCGGGGGTGAGGCGGGGGAGGGAACCAGTGTGGTCGAGGGTGTGTCCTTCACTCCTTGCGCCATGATCCTCAGGCGCCACCCTCTGTACAGCGGGTGCCATTCTAAGTGCAGAGGTTCTCGGAGTGGTCCGCATGCCGTGTAGGCTCTTTCCCATCACTGTCCGTTGTTCGACACTGCTAAGCCCGCCTTGAGGGCCGCCAGGGCAGCGCGGTAGTAATCGCGGCCAGCCGGCGACTCGCTGAAGTCGGCGAACTGGCCCAGCTCGGCATCGCTCAGGCCGCGATAGACATAGAGCAGGGTGTTGTCGAGATCGGCGCCGATCTGGCTCATCAGCTTCTGCCGCTGGCCTTCGAGCATGCCCTGGGCGCTACCACCGCCGAGCAGGCCGGGGAGCATCTGGCTCAGGCTGTCGGCGGCCACGCTGGCCAGCGCCAGGCTGACTTCGGCGCCGGCTTCGCGGGCGGGCAGAATCTGGCTCAGGCGATGGATGATCTGCTTGCGCGCCTCGCTGGCCTGCTGGCGCGGCAGGCCATTGGCGTACTTCTGCAATTGGTCGCTGCGCGTGGCCAGGGTTTCGGCGCCGGCAACCTTGCGGCCCAGGGGGGATTCGAAGAAGTTCACCGCCGCGGTGCTGTCCGGCAGGTTCTGGCGCAGGCCGTTCAAGGCGCGCTGGTCGATGTCGGCGGGGGCGAAGCGCTGGTTGCTGTTGTCCACCAGCGTCTGGTACAGCGCCGGCGGCAGGTTGCCCTGGTAGCGCTTCTGCGCCGCGTGCAGGGCGTCATTGAAGTGTGCTCGCTGTTCCGGCCAGCCGGCGGCCTGGTACAGGCGCTGGTAGTTGTCGGCCAGGGCAGGCATGCCCAGTACAAGAAGGGTGAGGGCCAGCAGTACGCGCATTGCAACTCCTTTTGGGCGGCAGGGTTCGCTCGCCGGGGACTATTGTCGGCAAGGCTTGCCCCGCTTGTCGAGACACTGGCGCCGGACGTTACAATGCGCCATGTATTTCGACGCCCATTCTCCCTCCATGCAAGGCCCCCTTCTGCAACGCATCGTTGACGACCTCGCCGAGAAGGGCTGGTCGCAGCAGGATGCCTTCCTTCCCGACGCCCTGGTCGCCCAGTTGGCGACGGAGTGTCGTGAGCGCGACGCGGCCGGCAAGCTGGCCTCCGCCGCCATCGGCCGGGGCGAGGGGCAGGCCGTGCGCGAAGGCGTTCGCGGCGACCGCATCCAGTGGCTCGAGCGCGGCCAGTCCGAGGCCTGCGACCTCTACCTGGGGGCGCTGGACGCGCTGCGCCTGCAGGTCAATCGCTCGCTGTACCTGGGCCTGGAAGACTTCGAGGGACACTTTGCGCTCTATCCGCCGGGGGCGTTCTACCAGAAGCACCTGGACCGTTTCCGCGACGATGACCGACGCGCCCTCTCCGCGGTGTTCTATCTCAACCGTGACTGGCCGGTGACCCAGGGCGGCGAGCTGCGGATGTACCTGCCCGACGAACGGACGCTGGACCTGCCGCCGTTGGCCGGCCGGCTGGTGGTGTTCCTCTCCGCCGAGTTCCCCCACGAAGTGCTGCCGGCCAGCCACGAGCGCCTGTCGCTCACCGGCTGGTTCCGCCGCCGCGGTGATGCCCCGCTCTGAGCTGTCAGTGCCCCCAGATCTTCAGTGTGCCGCTGATGTCCTGGATGTCGCGGACTTCGATGCTTCCCAGCTTTCCGCCGCCCACGTAGAGATCGCCGGCCACGCGCAGGCGGATGGTCTGCGACGGCAGCCCGCTGGCATTGAGCTGCTGGTTGATGGTGGTCAGGTCGGGCAGGGTCAGCGCCAGTTGCTGCTGGCCGCCGGCACCCTGCACCACGTCCACCTGCAGGGTCGGCTGCTCGATGCCGAAGATCGGCAGGCTCAGGCCCAACTGCGCGGGCCCGTAAGGCAGGCCGCCGCCACGTCCGTCGGGGCAGTCGCCGGCGCTCACGCAGCCGTTGTCGATGAACACGTTGCGCAGCGAGACACTGCCGCCGTCATCCTTCCACTCCACGCTGTCCATACGTGCCAGCACGTCGGCGCGGATGCTGATGCCGTCCTGGCCGGTGACAGCGCCCAGGCGCTCATTGTCCAGCGCCTGGAGCTCGGCAAAGGCGAAGGGCAGGTAGGACAGCGCGGCAAAGGTGGCGGTGCAGAGCAGGATGCGGGGCATGACGGAGGCTCCATGGCGATTGGCCGATGCGCGAGTCTGGGTGGCGGCCCGTCGCGCAGCCAGTGCCGGGCGGCTGTTCCCGTCGAAGGTTGTGCCCAGGCAGGCACCGACGACCGGTACGCCGCTCAAGAACCCGACTTTCGGCAGGCCGGAAACCTGTTGCGACAGACGCGCCGATGAAAGTTGCGTTACCCGGCGTGACCGGAAAACGGCGAGCGGCTAGTCTGTCCCCTTCCAAAAGGGAGTGATTCGCCCATGCAGAAGGTTCTCGTCAGCCGCTGCCTGCTTGGCCATCGCGTTCGCTACGATGGCGGCGCGCACGGGCCGTTCGACCTGCTATCGCGCTGGCTGGACCAGGGGCGGGTGGTCGCGCTGTGTCCGGAAGTCGCCGGCGGCCTGCCGACGCCCCGCGCTCCGGCGGAGATCCCCGGCGGCCAGGGCATGGCGGTGCTGGAGCGGGCGCGCCCGGTGATGACGGTGGAGGGCGAGGATGTCAGCGACGCCTTCCTGCTCGGCGCCGAGGAAGCCATGGCGCTGGTGCGCCGCCACGACATCCGCCTGGCGGTGCTCAAGGCGCGCAGCCCTTCCTGCGGCAACCGCGAGAACTACGACGGCAGCTTCAGTGGCCGGAAGGTCGCGGGCGAAGGCGTCACTGCCGCTGCCCTCAAGCGCATGGGCGTGCTGGTGTTCAGCGAGGAA
Source organism: Pseudomonas sp. DP-17 (assembly GCF_022380625.1). Lineage (NCBI taxonomy): Bacteria > Pseudomonadati > Pseudomonadota > Gammaproteobacteria > Pseudomonadales > Pseudomonadaceae > Pseudomonas > Pseudomonas sp. DP-17. The sequence goes on along the minus strand of NZ_JAKSXG010000013.1, from coordinate 171,313 downwards.
GAGCTGGATGCCGCCGCCGTCTGTCTGGCCGGGCTGGAAGCCGGAGGCTAGAGCGGCCGCCGACACTCGAAGATGCACTATTTTCCTTGAGCCTTGCGTCCTGGCGCCTATGCTTGTGCGTTCCATGCGGAACGGCGAGACCGGCCTGAGCGGGCCCTTCGCCTTTTCGATTTCCATGTAGAAGGAGAAGAACATGAGAACCCTGCTGCCTTGCCTGGGCCTTGCCGCGCTGCTCGCCGGCACCTCTGCCGTTGCCGCCGATATCCCACGCACCCCGGCTCCGGAAGGCGCGAAGGTGTACTTCATCGAGCCGGCCGACGGCGCCACGGTGGACAAGACCTTCACCGTCAAATTCGGTCTCAAGGGCATGGGCGTCGCGCCGGCCGGCGTGGATTCGCCGGCCACCGGCCACCACCACCTGCTGATCGACCTCAAGGAGCAGCCGGCGATGAATATGCCGCTGCCCATGACCGAACAGATCAAGCACTTCGGCAAGGGGCAGACCGAGACCCAGGTGACCCTGCCACCGGGCAAGCACACCCTGCAACTGCTGGTGGGTGACAAGAACCACGTACCGTTCGACCCGCCGGTGGAGTCGCAGCAGATCACCGTCAACGTCAAATGACGGGAGAACGCTTCAACGGCGGGCTGACATACGCGTAGGAGCGGACTCTGTCCGCGATAGGTTCGCCACGCGCCGGATACCGATCGCGGACGAAGTCCGCTCCTACGTGGCGTTGAACTCCGTGCGATTGAAACGAAAAAAGGAGGCCCGAAGGCCTCCTTTTTTCTTACCACGGGCAGCGCTTAGAACAGCACGCGGCTGCGGATGGTGCCGTTCACGTGCTGCAGCTTCTCCAGCGCCAGGTCCGAGTACTCGGCGTCGACGTCGATCACCACGTAGCCGACCTTGTCGTTGGTCTGCAGGTACTGGCCGGAGATGTTGATGCCGTTGTCGGCGAACACCTTGTTGATTTCGCTCATCACACCCGGGATGTTCTCGTGGATGTGCAGCAGGCGGTGCTTGCCCGGGTGCGACGGCAGGGCCACTTCCGGGAAGTTGACCGAGGACACCGAGGTACCGTTGTCGCTGTACTTGACCAGCTTCTCGGCCACTTCCAGGCCGATGTTGGCCTGGGCTTCGGCGGTGGAACCGCCGATGTGCGGGGTCAGGATCACGCGATCCAGGCCGCGCAGCGGGCTTTCGAACTCGTCGTCGTTGGACTTGGGCTCGACCGGGAATACGTCGATGGCGGCGCCGATCAGGTGCTCGTCCTTGATCGCGGCGGCCAGGTGGTCCAGTTCGACCACGGTGCCACGGGCGGCGTTGATCAGGATGCCGCCCTTCTTGATGGCGCGGATTTCCTTCTCGCCGATCATCCACTGGGTGGACGGCAGCTCCGGCACGTGCAGCGAGACGATGTCGGACATGCCGAGCAGCTCGTGCAGGTTGCCGACCTGCTGGGCGTTACCCAGCGGCAGCTTGGTCACGGTGTCGTAGAAGAACACCTGCATGCCCAGTGCTTCGGCCAGGACCGAGAGCTGGGTGCCGATCGAGCCGTAGCCGACGATGCCCAGCTTCTTGCCGCGGATCTCGAAGGAGTTGGCGGCGGACTTGATCCAGCCGCCGCGGTGGCAGGAAGCGTTCTTCTCCGGAATGCCGCGCAGCAGCAGGATGGCCTCGGCCAGCACCAGTTCGGCCACCGAACGGGTATTGGAATAAGGCGCGTTGAACACGGCGATGCCGCGCTCGCGGGCTGCGTTCAGGTCGACCTGGTTGGTGCCGATGCAGAAGCAACCCACGGCGATCAGCTTCTTGGCAGCGTCGAAGACTTCTTCGGTCAGCTGGGTGCGGGAGCGGATACCGATGAAGTGGGCATCGGCAATCTTTTCCTTCAGCTCGTCACCGGACAGAGCGGTCTTGAGGTACTCGATGTTGGAGTAGCCGGCCGCCTTGAGGGTGTCGACGGCGTTCTGGTGCACGCCTTCAAGGAGAAGGAATTTGATCTTGCTCTTGTCGAGAGAAGTCTTGCTCATCTGCTTTGAACCTGTAGTCCCGGGATGTGGCGAGAAATTGAACAGCTCAGGCCGGACCGGCCGGTGCCAGGCTTGGCGCCAGGTGGCGATCTGCGTGGGGTGCGTATGCTAGCATGTTCTCCCTTTTCCTTGCCCGGTTGCGACCTGAGCTGTTCTCAGGACGACCATGAACCATTTGAGAGTTCCTCCAATGACCCGCGACGCCCTGATCGAATCGCTCAAGCCCCTGCTGGATGCCGGGAAGCTGCTGACAGACGCCGATTCCCTCGACACCTACGGCAAGGATTGGACCAAGCATTTTGCCCCGGCGCCCCTGGCGATCGCCTTCCCCAAGAGCACCGAGCAGGTCCAGGCCATCGTCCGCTGGGCCAATGAGCACAAGGTCGCGCTGGTTCCATCCGGTGGTCGTACCGGCCTGTCCGCCGCCGCTGTCGCGGCCAACGGCGAAGTGGTCGTGGCTTTCGACTACATGAACAAGGTGCTGGAATTCAACGAGTTCGATCGCACCGTGGTCTGCCAGCCGGGCGTGATCACCAAGCAGCTGCAGACCTTCGCCGAAGAGCACGGCCTTTACTATCCGGTGGACTTCGCATCTTCCGGTTCCAGCCAGATCGGCGGCAACATCGGCACCAATGCCGGCGGGATCAAGGTCATTCGCTACGGCATGACCCGCAACTGGGTGGCCGGTCTGAAGGTCGTCACCGGCAAGGGCGACCTGCTGGAGCTGAACAAGGACCTGATCAAGAACGCCACCGGCTACGACCTGCGCCAGCTGTTCATCGGCGCCGAAGGCACCCTGGGCTTCGTGGTCGAGGCCACCATGCGCCTGGAGCGCCAGCCGAAGAACCTCACCGCGATGGTCCTGGGGACCCCGGACTTCGATTCGATCATGCCGGTGCTGCACGCCTTCCAGAACAAGCTGGACCTGACCGCCTTCGAGTTCTTCTCCGACAAGGCCCTGGCCAAGATCATGGCCCGTGGCGACGTGCCGCCGGCCTTCGAGACCGACTGCCCGTTCTATGCCCTGCTGGAATTCGAGGCGAGCACCGAGGAAGTGGCCAACGAGGCGCTGGCGACTTTCGAACATTGTGTAGAGCAGGGCTGGGTCCTCGATGGCGTGATGAGCCAGAGCGAGCAGCAGCTGCAGAACCTGTGGAAGCTGCGCGAGTACATCTCCGAGACCATCTCCCACTGGACGCCGTACAAGAACGACATCTCCGTCACCGTCGGCAAGGTCCCGGCCTTCCTCAAGGACATCGACGACATCGTCGCGGCCAACTACCCCGATTTCGAAGTGGTCTGGTTCGGCCACATCGGCGATGGCAACCTGCACCTGAATATCCTCAAGCCCGAGAATCTGACCAAGGACGAGTTCTTCGCCAAGTGCGCGACCGTCAACAAGTGGGTCTTCGAGACCGTGCAGAAGTACAACGGCTCCATCTCCGCCGAACACGGCGTGGGCATGACCAAGCGCGACTACCTGGGGTACTCTCGCTCGGAGGCTGAAATCGGCTACATGAAGGCGGTCAAGGCGGTGTTCGACCCGAACGGGATCATGAACCCTGGCAAGATCTTCGCCGAGTAAGTCGCGTCATCCAGAAGGGCCGGCACTTGGGATAGAGGGGCCGGCCCTTTGCACATCAGCGTCACGGGAAGTGGCGCGTGCGCCGGCAGGATGCGGGCAACCGCGAGGGATCACGTGCCCCGCGCGGATCATCTCTTCCATGCGTTCAGGAGTCGGTCATGAGTTACCAGCACCAGTATGTCGATGGCACCCCGATCCATTTCACCCTGGGCAAGGTGGTCTGTGTCGGCCGCAACTACGCGGAGCACGCCAAGGAGCTGAACAACCCGGTACCGACCGAGCCGCTGCTGTTCATCAAGCCGGGCTCCTGCACCGTGTCGCAGGCCGGTGGTTTCTCCATCCCCGAGGACCGTGGCTCGGTGCACTACGAGGCGGAAATCGCCGTGCTGATCGGCAAGCCGCTCTCGCGCAAGCCGAGCGCCGAGGAGGTGCTGGACGCCATTTCCGGCTACGCCCCGGCCCTGGACCTGACCCTGCGCGACGTGCAGGCCAGGCTGAAGGAAAAGGGCCTGCCCTGGGAGCTGGCCAAGTCCTTCGACGGCGCCTTCGTGCTGGCGCCCTTCGTCAGCGCCGACCATTTCCCGGACCCGACCGACATCGGCATCCGTCTGGTGATCGACGGCGAAGTCCGCCAGGACGGCAACAGCCGTGACATGCTCAATCCCATCGTGCCGCTGATCCAGCACATCTGCGGGCACTTCTCGCTGCAGCCGGGCGACGTGGTCTCCACCGGCACTCCGGTCGGCGTCGGCCCGCTCAAGAGCGGCAGTGAGGTGGTGCTGGAACTTCCCGGCGCCAGCCGATTCGAAAGCCGCGTGCTTTAACACCGTTGTCCCGCCGAAGGCCGCCGTTTGTGCGGCCTTCGCTTGTTGCGGGGCACCTCGCCGTGCTGACCAACAAGAGTCGTCATGACCATGTCCATTCTTCGCCCTCGCTGGCTGCTGCTGGCCCTGCTGTTCATCCTGGTGGTGCTCGGCTACCTGACGTCCCGCTTCCACTGGGATGACCGCGCCCGCCTCTGGTTGCGCGAGCAGGACACCAGCGCCCAGGCCCGCTCGGAAAGCGTCTGGCTGCCCGGCTACCGCGCGGTAATCCAGGCCAAGCCGCTCAAGGGTGGCCTCGAGGGGCAGGAGACCTCCGACCTGGCCTACAACCCGGTGACCCGCACCCTGTTCACCGTCACCGGAAAGAAACCGCTGCTGGCCGAGCTGTCGCTCACCGGTGACGTTCTGCGGGTGATCCGCCTGCTGGGCATGTCCAACCCGGAAGGCGTGGCGGTGCTGGAGAACGGCAATATCGCCGTGACCGACGAGCGCCAGAATTCCCTGACCATCTTCCAGGTCGACCCGCAGACCCGAGAGCTGAGCACCGCGAAGCTGTCCAGCTTCGACCTCGGCCCACGTGGCAAGAAGAACAAGGGTATCGAAGGGATCGCCTGGGACCCGCGTCAACATCGCCTGGTGCTTGGGCAGGAGCGCGACCCGCTGGCGCTCTTCAGTCTCGCCAGCAACGGCGGTCCACATCTGAGCGGAGCCCTGCAGCCGCTGCCCAGCGACCTGCTGATGACCAATGTCTCGGCGCTGAGCATCGACCCGCGCACCGGGCACACCCTGGTGCTGTCGGCGGAGTCGCACCTGCTGCTGGAGCTGGACGAGAAAGGCGAGCCGATCAGCTTCATCAGCCTGCTCGGCGGACTCAACGGCCTGGAGAACCGCATCCCGCGCGCCGAGGGCGTGGCCATCGACGAGCAGGGGACCATCTACATGGTGAGCGAGCCGGACCTGTTCTACGTGTTCAAGCGCGAGGCGGAGCCTCCCAAGGCGGATTGATCTGGAGCGGGGGCAGAAATGTTCGGTGGCTTTAAGGTTGGGTTAAGTCCGGATTCAGGCTGATTTCAGTCATCGGTCCTAAGCTGACCCCATCGAAAACGCCGCAGGAGGCACCTACATGAAACTGACTCACCTTCCGCTGATCGCCGCCGTTGGCCTGTTCTCCACCGTCACCTTCGCCGCTGGCGGCTATACCGGCCCGGGCAGCGATGCCCAGCCCGCCGCTGCTGCCGCCGGCCAGATCACCACGGTGAAAAAGGCCCAGGCCGCCGCCGATGACACCAAGGTCGTGCTCGAAGGCACCATCACCAAGCGTATCAGCAGCGAGCACTACGAGTTCAAGGACGCCACCGGCAGCATCCAGGTCGAGATCGACAACGACGATTGGCCGGCCGGCACCTCGGTTTCCGAGAACACCAAGGTTCGTCTGACCGGTGAGGTCGACCACCACAAGGTCAAGCCCACCGACATCGATGTGGACCGCGTGGAAATCCTCCAGTAATCGCGCGCCAACGAAAAAGCCGCGCCGGGAATCCCCCTCCCCGGCGCGGCTTTTTGCATTTACTGGACGGCGTTGATTCGCTGGAAGACGCTCCGCCGCCTCTCCCTAAAGGGAGAGGGGACTGAGTGGCATCAAGCGAAACTCCGAGATGAGCTGCAGCGCCGAACGGCTCCCTCTCCCTTCGGAGCGGGGCGCGCAGCCAGGGCTGGGGAGAGGGGCTCTCAGGCCCGCGGCAAGGGCTCAGGCGTTCGATCCCACAGCACCTCAACCGATGCTTTCAAACCCCTGCAGCACGTTGATCGCGTTGATACCGATCTCTTCCACCGCGTAACCGCCTTCCATCACGAACAGGGTCGGCAGGCCCAGCTTGCCGATGGCCTCGCCCATGCGCAGGTAGTCCGGGCTGTCCAGCTTGAACTGGGAGATCGGGTCTTCCTTGTAGGTGTCCACGCCCAGCGAGACGATCAGCACGTCGGGCTTGTACGCCGAGATCTGCCGGATCGCCGCCTGCAGTGCCAGGCTCCACACCGACCAGTCGCTGCCCGAGGCCAGCGGATAGTTGAAGTTGAAGCCTTCGCCCACGCCCTGGCCCTTCTCGTCGGCGTAGCCGAGGAAGTACGGGTACTCGAAGCGCGGGTCGCCGTGGATCGAGGTGAACAGCACGTCGGCGCGGTCGTAGAAGATGTCCTGGGTGCCGTTGCCGTGGTGGTAGTCGACGTCGAGGATGGCCACGCGGTTGGCGCCCTGGTCGAGGATCGACTGGGCGGCGATGGCCGCGTTGTTGAAGAAGCAGTAGCCGCCCATGAAGTCCGCCGAGGCGTGGTGGCCCGGCGGGCGGCACAGCGAGAACACCGAGCGCGCGCCCTTGGCCAGTTCGGCCTGGCCGGTCATCGCTACGTTCACCGAGCTGAGCACCGCCTGCCAGGTGCCGGCGGTGATTGGCGCACCGGCGTCCAGGCTGTAGTAGCCCAGGCGGCCGTCGATGCTGTCGGGCTCCTTCTGCCGCAGGCGGCGGGTCGGCCAGCAGATCGGCAGCATGTCGTGGGTCCGGCCGGTGGCCAGCCAGTCGCGCCAGGCATGCTGCAGGAACCGCACGAAGCCTTCGCTGTGCACCCTCAGGATGGGTTCCAGGCCGAAATCGCGCGGGGCCTGGATGTCGCCCAGTTTCACCGCCTTGGCCCGGTCCAGCACCATGTCGGCACGGCTGGGCTTTTCGAAGCAGGGGGTGAATTGGCCGCCGATCAGCTCATGCTGACCGTGGTGCAAGCGATGGTCGTCGGTGTAGATCGTCAACATCACGCGCTCCTGAGGGCGCCTCCGGGCGCCCGTTGGGTTCTGGATAGCTCTGCCGTCAGGCGTTTTCCTCGAAATTCACAGTCGGCGCCTTGCGACGGAAGCCGCCGGTATGCACCGCCAGGTAGGCGAAGCCGACCGCGAACCAGCTCAGGCCGACGACCAGCGTCAGCTGCGAGAGGCTGGTCCACAGCCACAGGGTCAGGCACAGGCCGATGAACGGGATGGCTCCGTACAGCAGGACGTTCTTCGCCCCGCGGCGGCGCTCGACGCCCAGGTAGGTGCGGATCACCGCCAGGTTGACCACGGAGAAGGCCACCAGCGCGCCGAAGCTGATCATCGATGCGAGGGTGGTCAGGTCCAGCACGATGGCCAGCAGGGACACGGCGGAGACCACCAGGATCGCCACCACCGGGGTCTGGAAACGTGCGTGCAGGACGCCGAACAGGCTACGCGGCAGGATGCCGTCACGGCCCATGGTGAAGATGATGCGCGACACCGAGGCCTGGGACGCCAGCGCCGAGCCGATGCAGCCGGCGATGTAGGCGGAGGTGAAGAAGTTGCCGAGGAACTGGCCACCGGCCTTGAGCATCACCTCGTTGGCCGCCGAGTCGGCGTTCTGGAACACGCTGCCGGGGAACACCAGCTGGCTGATGATCGCCAGCAGGGTGAACATCAGGCCGGCGATCACGGTGGTGATGATGATCGCGCGGGGGATGTCACGGCGCGCGTCGCGGGTTTCCTCGGCCATGGTCGAGACCGCGTCGAAGCCCAGGAACGACAGGCACAGCACCGCGGCGCCGGCCATCAGCGGGGCGAAGCCGGGCTGGCTGCCATCACCGACGAAGGGCAGGCTGAAGTCGATCGCCGCGCCGCCGGACAGTGTCTTGATCGACATGACCACGAACACCACGATGAACACCAGTTGCGCGCCGACTATGACGTTGCTCATGCCGGCGACCTGGCTGATGCCGACCACGTTGAGCACGGTGACCAGGGCGATGGAGGCGACCACGAACATCCAGGCCGGGATTTCCGGGAAGGCGATGTTCATGAACAGGCCGATGAGCAGGTAGTTGATCATCGGCAGGAACAGGTAATCGAGCAGCAGCGACCAGCCGGACAGGAAGCCGACCACGGGGCCGAAGCTCAGGCTGGTGTAGGAGTATGCGGAGCCGGAGATCGGGTACTTGCGCACCATGAAGCTGTAGGAGGCTGCGGTGAACAGCATCGCCAGCAGGGTGATCAGGTAGGCGGTGGCGGTACGGCCGCCGGTCATCTCGGTGACCACGCCGTAAGTGGTGAACATGGTCAGCGGGACCATGTAGACCAGGCCGAAGAAGACCAGGGCGGGGAGGCCCAGGACGCGTTTCAGGCGGGCGTCGGCGCTGGCCGGGGTGCCCTGTCGGGTGATCTGTGGAGTGCTCTTTGGAGTAGGCGCAGTACTGGCGCTGTGTTGGCTGGCCATGGGGATTCCTCGCGATTTTATGGTTGTCGTGCGGGCGGGCGGCGTTCGGTGGCCGTCCTGATGTCGTCGGCTTGCGGCTCAGCCGCAGCGCTGACGACGCGCGAGGAATGAGGGTGTTTTCTGCAGGGTGACGCAAAAGCTGGTCATGGGCGTTCTCGGGGCATTTGTTCTTGTGGATAACGCGCTCGCGTTCCCTCGGGATTTCCCTGCGCCATCTGTGATGGTGCAAGGGCTGGCCGCCTTTCCAGCCGCTCCCTGCGCGAGCCGCCCGACTCTAGCAACCGAGGGTGCCGGGCAGAACCCTGCAAAGGGTCAAAAAGGGATCGAAATGGCCAAACTGGCTGTCAGGGTCACCCGGCGCGCACCGCCGCGCCGGGTGACCTCTCGGTCATTTCTTCAGCTTGGTCCAGACCTTGGAGCGCAGCTGCAGGGCCTTGGGCGAGCAGAGCTTGAAGGGCTTCAGGCGATCCAGCTTGTCCGCCGGGGTGTTGATCGCCGGGTCGTCGAACAGCTCCTTGTCCATGAACTTGTCCGAGCCTTCGATCGCGTTGTTGTACTTGGCGAAGTTGGAGGCCAGGGCGATGTTCTCAGGCTGCATCATCCAGTTCAGGAAGGCATGGGCCTCCTTGATGTTGGTGGCGTCCTTGGGAATGGTCAGGTTGTCGATGAACAGGCGCACGCCTTCCTTGGGATAGACGTAGACCAGGCTGGCGCGCTGGGCGTGGGCGCGGTGGAAGGCGCCGTTCCATTGCTGGTGCATGGAGACTTCGCCGGCGGCCATGCGTTCGATGGTGCCGTCGCTGTTGTACATGGCCAGCATGGGTTTCTGCTTGAGCAGCAGGTCCTGGATCTTCGCCGCCTCTTTCGGGTCCTCGGTGCACTCGTCGACGCCCAGGTAATAGGACGCCGGGGCGTACAGCTCCTCGATGGAGTTGAGCGCGACGACCTTGCCTTTCAGCTCCGCCGGCGGCTCGAAGAACGGTTTCCAGCTTTCATCCAGCTTGCCGCCGGGGACCTTGGCGCTGTCGTAGCTGTAGCCGGTGGTGCCCCACAGATAGGGCACGGAGTAGTCGTGGCCCGGGTCGTAGGTCAGGGTCTTGAACTTGTCCTTCAGGTTGGCCAGGTTCGGCAGCTGCGACTTGTCGAGCTTCTGCAGCAGGCCTTCCTTGACGAAGATCTCGATGAAGCTGTCCGACGGCACGACCACGTCATAGGCGCCGCCACCGGCTTTCAGCTTGGCCAGCAGGGTTTCGTTGCTGTCGTAGGAGTCGAGGGTGGCGTGGATGCCGGTGTCCTTCTCGAACTTCTTCAGCAGTTCCGGCGGGAAGTAGTCGGACCAGTTGGCGAAGTGCAGGGTGCCTTCTGCGTGGGCGCTGCCGGCCAGCAGCAGGCTGGCGGCGACGAGCGCGCGGGCGATGGGGGTACGGCGGAATTTCATCGGTGAAGCTCCTTGCAATGTTGTTTTGTTTGGCGGCAGGAGGTCAGCGGCGACGCTGGCCGACGTAGTACGACAACGCAACGAACGCGATGGAAATCAACAGTATTATTGAAGATATGGCGTTGATCTTCGGGGAAATCCCCATTCGGATGGAGCTGAAGATGTACACCGGCAGGGTGGTGGCTCCGGCACCGGCGACGAAGTAGGTGATGACGAAGTCGTCCATCGAGATGATGAACGCCAGCATCGCCCCGGACACGATCCCCGGCGTCAGCAGGGGGAAGGTCACCTTCCAGAAGGTCTTCCACGGCGAGGCATAGAGGTCCGCCGCCGCTTCCGCCAGCCGTGGGTCCATGCCTTCGAGGCGGGCGCGGATCGGCAGGTAGGCGAAGGGAATGCAGAACACGATGTGCGCCAGCAGGATGGTGAACAGCGACAGCTTCAGGCCGATGAAGGCGAAGAACATCAGGGTCGCCACGGCGGTGACGATCTCCGGCACCAGCAGCGGCAGGCCCAGCACACCGCTCATCAGCGTCTGCCCACGGAACGAGCGACCGCGCATGCCCAGCGCGGCGAGCGTGGCCAGGGTAGTGGCAACCACGGTGGCCAGGGTGGCGACGATCAGCGAGTTCTTCGCCGCGCGCAGGATCTCCGGGTCATCCGCGACGACCGAGTACCACTTCAGGCTGAAGCTTTCCCACAGCGTGGCTGACTGGCCGCTGTTGAAGCTCAGCACCACCAGCACGAAGATCGGGATGTAGAGGAAGGCGAAGAACAGCCAGGCGGCGGGCCGGACCCCGGTGAAGCGCCAGAGCGGGTTGGCCGACTTCATGGATGACCTCCCGACGCGCCCTGTTTGAACCGCATGCTGTAGATCATCATCGCCAGCAGCACGAAGGCCAGCAGGGCGAAGGACAGCGCCGCGCCGAACGGCCAGTTGTGCGCCGTGCCGAACTGCAGCTGGATCAGGTTGCCGATCATCAGCGACTTACCGCCTCCAAGCAGCTCGGGAATGATGTAGCTGCCCAGCGAGGGGATGAACACCAGGATGCAGCCGGCGACGATGCCGGGCATGGCCAGCGGGATGATGATCCGCTTGAGCGCCTTCCAGCGGTTGGCGCCCAGGTCGAAGGCCGCTTCCACCAGGCGCCAGTCCATCTTCTCAAGGCTCGTGTAGATGGGCAGGACCATGAACGGCAGGTAGGTGTAGAGCAGGCCGATGATCACCGCGTTGTCGGTGTAGAGAATGCCCAGCGAGGCGTCGGAAAAGCCCAGCCCGTGCAGCCCTTCGTCGATCAGCCCGCCGTTGCGCAGCAGCAGCATCCAGGCATAGACCCGCACCAGCAGGTTGGTCCAGAACGGCACCGTGACCAGGAACAGCAGCAGGTTGCGCCGGCGTTCGTCCTGCAGCGCCAGGTACAGCGCGGTGGGGAAGCCGATCAGCACGCAGCCCAGGGTGGTCAGGATCGACAGCCAGAACGAGCGCTGGAAGATGCCCAGGTAGTCGGCGTTGAACGACAGGCTGTCGTCCAGGTCGCGCTCCCAGAGGAAGTTGATATAGGCCTCGACGGTGTGCTGGCCCCACTTCACGCCGCCATAGTCGCCCGGTGCCTGGATCGACACGGCGAACATGATGCCCAGCGGCAGGACCAGGAACACGATCAGCATGATCATCGCCGGGCTGGTCAGGGCCAGGCGATTGAACAGGGATCTGCGTTCCGCTTGTGCGCGCAGTGTACTCATTCGGCCAGCACCCGGATGGCGGTGGCGGGAACGCGGACCCGCACCCGCGCGCCGGGCGCGTGGGTGGAAAGGGCGCCGTCGCGGTTCTGCTGACGGACCCGGAAGCCGCCTTGACCGGCGACATTGAGGTGGTACACGGTGTCGGTGCCGACGTAGACGATGTTCTCGACTACGCCTTCGAGCTGGCCGTCCTGCGCGAGCTCGGTGCGTTCGGGGCGGATCGCCAGGGTTACCTTGCCAGGCAGGGTGGTGGCGGCCGGCAGCAACTGGCCGTCGGGCAGGCGCACGCTGTCGCCGCTGGATTCCCCTTCGAGGAAGTTGGTCTCGCCGATGAAGTCGGCCACCAGGCGGTTGACCGGTGCCTCGTAGATCTCGGTGGGGGTGCCGATCTGCATGACCTTGCCGCGACTCATCACCGCGATGCGGTCGGACATGGTCAGGGCTTCTTCCTGGTCGTGGGTGACGAAGATGAAGGTGATACCGGTCTCGTGCTGCAGGCGCTTGAGCTCGATCTGCATTTCCTTGCGCAGCTTCAGGTCCAGCGCGGAAAGCGATTCGTCGAGCAGCAGCACCTTGGGCCGGCTGGCCAGGGCGCGGGCCAGGGCGATGCGCTGTTGCTGGCCGCCGGAGAGCTGGTCGGCGCGGCGCTTGCCGACGTCGGGCAGGCGCACCAGGTCGAGCATCTTCTGCACGGTGGCGTCGATGTCGCTGCGTTGCTTGCCCTGCATTTCCAGGCCGAAGGCGATGTTCTGGGCTACGGTCATGTGCGGGAACAGGGCGTAGCTCTGGAAGACGGTATTGACCGGGCGCTTGAAGGGCGGAAGGCCTTCCATCGCGTCGCCATACAGGCGAATGCTGCCGGAGGAGGGTTGTTCGAAGCCGGCGATCAGTCGCAGCAAGGTGGTCTTGCCGCAGCCGGAGGGGCCGAGGAGGGTGAAGAATTCGTTGGCGCGGATTTCCAGTGACACGTCGTCCAGGGCCTTGAGGCCTTGTCCGGGTGTACCGAACTCCATGCATATCCGCTCGATGGTGATCGCGCTGGTCATGCTCGTACCATGCAGTTAAGCAGTTGTTATTGTTGAGGTTTTACGGTTTCTAGGACCGTTTCACCTAGCTGCGGATTGATAATGACCAAGCGGCCCGATGCGCAGAACGATAGATCAGGCCAATAAGGGATAAATCAGGCCAAGTTGAAAATGCACTCTGACATGCTGGATTTCGGGCGTCAGCGGATTGCTGTGCTGGACGATCTGGGGGCGTGGAGGTGGTGAGAAACAATGGGTGTGGCAGGTTGCACGATGGGTGGAGCCTAGGCGATACCCATGCTGGCGGTGCCGGGCTGATGGGTATCGCTTCGCTCCACGCCATCCTACGAGGCGGGCTGGGCATCAGCCTCGGTACAAGCTCGGACTCGCCCCGCTCCAGCGCTGGAAGGCATGCCGGAAGCTGGCCGTCTCGCTGTAGCCCAGCTGTTCGGCAATCAGGTAGATCGGCAGGTCTGTGTCCTTGAGCAGCTGCCGTGCGCGGTCGAAGCGCACCTCGTCGAGCACCTGCTGATAACTGGTGTTCTGCTGCTGCAAATGCCGCCGCAGGGTACGGGTGGAGCGGTGCAGGTGGCGCGCCACGCTGTCCAGGCTGGCGGTGGCCGGCAGGTGACTGGCCAGGTGCTGGCGCAACTGGTCGATCACATCGCCACGGGCGCTGAGCATCCCGCTCATGCGCAGGCACTGCTGCACGCCGTTGTGGCAACTGACAGGGTCGGCCAGTGGCAGCGGCCGGTCCAGCAGCGCCGGGCTGAAGCACAGGGCGCTGGTGGGGGCGCCGAAATCCACCGGGCAGCCCAGGCGCTCGGTGTAGGTCTCCGCATGCAGCGGCGGCCGGTAAGCCAGCAGCAGGCGCCGAGGACGTACCGACTCGCCGAGCAGGTCGCGGATCACCGTCAGCAGCGAGGTCAGGCACAGCTCGGTGTTGAACACGGTCAGCTCCGGCGCGTAGCGGTAGCCGTCGGCGGTCAGGTGGACTTCGTCGCCCTGCGGCGTCAGCGCCAGGCGGAAGTAGGTGCCGAGCAGCTCGGGAAAGGACAGCGCCAGTTGCAGCGCATCGCGCAGGGTGCGGCTGGCGAGCATGCTGTAGCCGAGGATGCCGTACGCCGAGACGTGCATGCGCAGGCCGAGGTAGAGGCCCAGTGCCGGATCGTGGTGGCAGTTGAGTGCGTTGGCAAAGACCCGCAGTTCCTGCGCGTGGGTGATCAGCTTTTCCGGCGTCAGCAGGTCCGCCTCGCCGATGCCGCTGCCTTCCAGCAGCTTAGGGCGCGATACGCCGGCGTGGTGCAGCACCTCGGTCGCCAGCACCACGGTGTGCAGGGTCGCCTGCTGGCGTTGTTCGGGGAGCAGGTGCTGGGCCATCTGTATGCCTCTTACGAAAGGTCTGCCGACGGTCTTGCGCTAACCTGACTCTAGCCTGCCGGCAGTTCCAGGTGACCTTTAAGCTTGGCTTCAGGCGCTGCTGTCACTCTGCCACGCCACTCCCCCGTTCGAGTCTTCCATGCGCCAACTGCTCAAACCCCGCCGTCTTTTCCTGCTCCTGGCACTGCTGGCCCTGGCCGCTCTGCTTGCGCTGGGCCAGAGCTTCCGGGTCTACGAGCGCGCCTGGTTCAAGCTCAATGAATGGCTGCACGCCGCCGAGTGGCAGGAAAAGTCCATCTGGCTGCCCGACTACCGCGTGGTGCTGGAGGCCCAGCCGATCGAGGGACTGGATGACGACGTCTCGGCGCTGACCTACGACCCGGACCGCCAGACCCTGTTCACGGTGACCAACCAGCGTCCGCAGATCATCGAGCTGTCGCTGGAGGGCAAAGTGCTGCGCAAGATCGATCTGCATGGCTTCGGCGACACCGAGGCCATCGAGTACATCAGTCGCAATGTCTATGTGATCACCGATGAAACCCACCAGCGGCTGATCCGTGTGGAATTGCGCGATGACACCCGGGAGCTGCACGTCGAAGACGCCCAGCAACTCGCCCTGGCGCTGGGGCGTGGCGGCAACAGCGGTTTCGAAGGGCTGGCCTATGATTCGGTGGGCAAGCGCCTGTTTGTCGCCAAAGAGCGCAAGCCGGTGCATATCTACGAAGTGCGCGGCTTCCCCTACGAGCAGACGGAGCAGCCCATTGCCGTCCATGTCGTGGAAGACCTGCAGCACAACCGCAACCTGTTCGTCCGCGACCTTTCCAGCCTGCAGTACGACGAGCGCAGCGGGCACCTGCTGGCTCTGTCCGACGAGTCGCGGCTGGTACTCGAGCTGAGCGCCGATGGTGAGCCGATCAGCTCCCTCTCGCTGTTGCGCGGGATGCAGGGATTGCGGCGCAGCGTGCCGCAGGCCGAAGGCATTGCAATGGACGACCAGGGCACTTTGTACGTGGTCAGTGAACCGAATCTCTTTTATGTCTTCCGAAAGTCGCCGTCATTGGAGTCTCAGTAACAAAGGAGATACAGTGGCCGCCTTCCGAATCCTAAGTAGTGGCGTTGAGCCGGGATTGGGCCATGAATGTCATTCAAGAGGCGCTGATCAATCGGCGTCTGAAAAAATCCCTCGCCGGGCATCAGTGCCGCCTCGCCGGTGGCATCAAGTCACTGCGTGACGGTGCGCGCCTGTCGTTGGAGCCGGGCGTGAAGATCGGCAAGGCGAAGATCTACTCCACCGACCTGGAAATCGGCGCCTACACCGATATCGTCAGCGGCAGCGAGTTTCGCCACGTCTCGCGCATCGGACGCTATTGCTCGATCGCCACCGAAGTGGTGATCGGCCAGGCGCGCCAATCGCACCCCATCGACTGGCTGACCACCCATCACTTCGCTTCCAACCCCAGATTGATCAACCGCCCGATCAAGCGCGACCACCCCTACCGCCCGGTGGTGATCGGCCATGACGTGTGGATCGGCCGCGACGTGCTGATCCTCGACGGCGTCAAGATTGGTACAGGGGCCATCATTGGCGCGCAGTCGCTGGTGAACAGCGATGTACCGCCCTACGCCATCGTTGCCGGGACGCCGGCGCGGGTGATTCGCTATCGCTTCGAGCCGGAGGTCATCGAAGGCCTGTTGGCCAGTCGCTGGTGGGACTTGCCGCTGGACGTCCTGGGCGAGCTTCCGCTGGATGATCCACAAGCCTGTCTGGTGGCCCTGGAAAAAATAACACCGCCAGCGGCTGTTCGTCCGCGACGTCTGCAGATTGCTTCGGAGCCCTTCCGACTTCGAGTGATGCCGGCGGAGCCGGCTCAGTCCGCGTCGCTGACCGATGCCTCCGACACATGACGCCAGGCAGTTGCCGCTGAAGCAGGCCGGCGAGCCCGATTACGGCCCGCTGCACAAGAAGCGCGAGACGCCCCGGAGGGCGCCTCGCTCAGCATCGATCAGAACTGCCACTGCACGCCGAGGGAGTAGGACGCCTGGCTGCCTTCGCTGTGGGCGAAGCGCGAGTTGGCCTCGGCGAACACGCCCAACTGCTCGGTGACTGCCAGCAGGGCGCCGGCCTGGGCGCGCCCGAAGTCCTTGTCCACGTCGCCCAGGTCAGCGTTACGGGTGCGGCCATCGCCCAGGGCGGTCAGCGCGATATCGTCCAGGCGGCCGTCTGCCAGTTCCTTCACCCAGCGCACGCTGGCATAGGGCTGCACGGCCATGCGGTTGCCCAGCGGCAGCTCGCCGCGCAGGCCCCAGCCGAGGCTGGCTTCTACCGAATCGTAGTCCTGCTTCTCATAGCCCAGCGCAGTACGCAGGTCGTCGTCCTCGTTGAAATCGTCGATCTTGTAGTGCACGTAGTCCAGCCCGCCTTGCGGCCCGGTCTTGATGCCGGCGATGTCGAAGTCATAGCCGCCGTCGACCCGTGCGCCCCAGAACCAGGCGTTGGTATCGCCGTCGATGCGCTGGTCGAGCAGCACCGGGCCGTTCTTCGCCTTCAGGTACACCGAACGCTTGCCGTCGAAGTCGGCATAGCCTGCGCTCAGCTCGCCGCCCAGCCAGACCGGACCGCCATCGTTGAGCAGGCCGTAGAGACCCAGCTGCCAGGTTTCCGCTTCCAGGCGGGCGCTGTGGTCCAGGTTGTCGCGGCTGCGCTGGAAGCTCAGGCTGCCGCCGACGGTCACGGCCTCGCTGGCGCGATAGTCGCCCAGCAGGTTGACACCGGCGCGGTGCGAGCGCGGGTCTCCGGGCATGTCGAAGCCGCTTTCGGGGGTGGTTTCGCCTTCGACGCCGACGGCACCGTCGAAGCTGCCGACTGGGCGGGAAGTGCCCAGCAGCGTCAGCCACCGGCGGTCGTGCAGGCGGGTCAGGGCCAGGTGCTGGCGCTGCAGCTGGTCTTCCATCTGCCGGGCCATGGCGCCACCGGAGGCGGTGGACGCGAGCAGGTCGGCGTTGGTCAGCTCCAGCACCAGTCGCGTGAGCAAGCGGGAGAAGTCGCGCAGACGCTGGTCGATGCGCTCCTGGCCGAAGGCGCCGGTGAGGACCTGCTCGTTGTCCAGGGTCGGGTTGTGCCAGGTGGCACCGCCGGGAATGGCGGGGTTGTCGGTCTGCACATAGCCATCCAGGTCGCCCAGCTCCCAGTTGGTGGCCTCGATGAACAGCACCGGGACGTTCAGCCCTTCGAAGCTTTCGCCGTCGCTGCAGCATCCGGTGCCGGCGGGATATTCCTCGTTCAGGCCAGGGTTGGTGAACAGCGGAATCTTCAGTTCCTGGGCGATGCGCAGGAGCTGGTCGCGGTAGGCGCCCAGTGCGGGGTTGTCGACGCTGTTGAAGCCGGCGTGGGCGTACATCCTGTCGCCGGTAATGAGACTGTCGAGGTTGATCATGCCCAGCAGGTTGCTGCGCTGCTCGTCGCTCAGGGAGGCGACGTAGGCGCGCGAACCGCGCAGGCCTTCCTCTTCGGCGCCGAAACCGACCACTTCCAGGCCGTTCTCCAGGGCGATGCCGCCCAGGTTGCGGGCGATCTCCGTCAGCACGGCGGCGCCCGAGCCGTTATCGTCCAGGCCCTGCAGTGTGGGGCGGCCGTAGTAGGTGTCGTAGTGGGCGCCCAGCACCACGTACTGGCCACTGCTGCCCGGAGCGCTGGCGATGACGTTCTGCGAGCTGCGGTTGCCGGCCCAGGTGAAGTCCTGGACCTGCGTCTGGTAGCCGAAGCCCAGGCGCGACTGCATCAGCGCGGTGGCGCCGGCGAAGCTGGCGGTACCGCGGTAACGGCCGGGGTAATCGTTGATCAGGGTGTCGAGGGTATCCCCGGCGTATTCCCCGTATTCGTAGGCATTGGCGTCGATCGCCCGCGCAGCGCAGCCCAGGCTGACCGCAACGGCTAAGGGTTTGAACACGGCACTTTCCTCTGTGTCGATTGGAATCGCATCGGTCTTCGATGCGTGCGGCGGAGGAAAGCAGGATGTGGACCGGTTCGCCGGAGATGGGCGGAATTTGACGCTTCAGTATCCGAGGGTGTCGCGCCACTGTAACAATAGCGATACACGACCGGCGGATAGGCCGGCCGTGAAAGGCCTGCGCGCGGGGGCGCTCACCAAGTCAGTGCGTTATCAGGTGTCGTCGCTGATCGGCGCTTCGGGTGCATAGCGTTTTACCGCTGTCACCCCGGCGTCGGCGGTGGCCTTGCTGGCGTACATCTGGCTCTGCCCGACGACCTGGCCGTTGCTGGCCTTGAGCACGAAGTAATGCTTGCCGTTGCTGGCGACCTTGATCTCGAAGGCGCCCTCGCGCTGGGAGTTGCTGCGCACTGACTCGATGCCGCCCACGGCCGAAGGCTTGGCCTTGTAGAGCTCGCTGGTCAGGACGATCTCGCCATTGCTGGCGTGGAGGTTGAAGAGGAACTGGCCATCACTGGCCTTCTTCAGATGATACTTGGCGGCCATGCTGCATCTCCTTGCGGAAGGACTCGGTCATCCCAGCGTAGACGGCAGCAGGCGCTCTGGAAGGCGCCATCCGGCGGATGGCGCCTCGCGGGCTCAGACCTTGAGCGTCTTCACGCCTTCAGCGGTGCCCAGCAGCAGCAAATCAGCCGGGCGTGCTGCGAACAGGCCGTTGGTGACCACGCCGACGATGTTGTTGATGGCTTCTTCCAGTTGCACCGGGCTGTCGATGCGCAGGTTGTGCACGTCGAGGATGATGTTGCCGTTGTCGGTCAGCACGCCCTCGCGGTACACCGGGTCGCCGCCCAGCTTCACCAGCTGGCGCGCCACGTGGCTGCGGGCCATGGGGATGACTTCCACCGGCAGCGGGAAGCCGCCGAGGATCGGCACCAGCTTGCTGGCGTCGGCAATGCAGATGAACTGCTTGGCGACCGCCGCGACGATCTTCTCGCGGGTCAGCGCCGCGCCGCCGCCCTTGATCAGCTCCAGGCGCTCGTTGGTCTCGTCGGCGCCATCGACATAGAACTCCAGCTCGCTGACGGTGTTCAGGTCGTAGACCGGGATGCCGTGGCCCTTCAGGCGCTGGGCAGTGGCTTCGGAGCTGGCCACGGCGCCGTCGAACTCGGCCTTGTGCTTGGCCAGCAGGTCGATGAAGAAGTTGGCGGTGGAGCCGGTGCCCACGCCGACGATGCTCTTGCTGTCGAGGTGCGGAAGGATGTGGTCGACGGCGGCCTGGGCCACTGCCTGCTTGAGCTGATCCTGGTTCATGGCGAAGGGTCTTCTTACCTGGCTGGGCGCGAAAGCGCCGGGGAATAGTCGAGAGGGCGGATTATAGCGGCCCGGGGCGCGCCGGTGTTGCGCCGCCGGGCAACTGTTACGGTCATCTGCGCGCGGATTGTTCGGTGGCCCGCGCCGCGCCCGCTGGAGTAGACTCGCGGTTCCTCGAAAAGCCGCCGATATAGCCCTTCCGATGCTCGAACACTACGTCAAGAAGATCCTCACCTCGCGTGTCTACGACGTTGCCGTGGAAACGCCCCTGCAGCCCGCCCGCCAGCTCTCCGAGCGCCTGGGCAACCAGGTTCTGCTCAAACGCGAAGACCTGCAGCCGGTGTTTTCCTTCAAGATTCGCGGCGCCTACAACAAGCTGGCGCAGCTGAGCCCGGAAGAACTCGCCCGCGGCGTCGTCACCGCCTCCGCCGGCAACCATGCCCAGGGCGTGGCGCTGGCCGCCCGCGAGCTGGGCATCAAGGCCACCATCGTGATGCCGCGCACCACGCCGGAGCTCAAGGTCCAGGGCGTGCGCGCCCGTGGCGGCAAGGCCGTGCTGCACGGCGATGCCTTCCCCGACGCGCTGGCGCATTCGCTGAAGCTGGTGGAAGAGAAGGGCTACGTCTACATCCACCCCTACGACGATCCGGACGTGATCGCCGGCCAGGGCACCGTGGCGATGGAAATCCTCCGCCAGAATCCGGGCCGCATCGACGCGATCTTCGTGCCGGTCGGCGGCGGCGGCCTGATCGCCGGCATCGCCGCCTACGTCAAATACCTGCGCCCGGAGATCAAGGTCATCGGCGTCGAGCCGGACGACTCCAATTGTCTGCAGGCCGCCATGGCTGCCGGCGAGCGCGTGGTGCTCGGCCAGGTCGGGCTGTTCGCCGACGGCGTCGCCGTGGCACAGATCGGCAAGCACAACTTCGAGTTGTGCAAGGACTACGTCGACGAGGTGATCACCGTCAGCACTGACGAGATCTGCGCGGCGATCAAGGACATCTACGACGACACCCGTTCGATCACCGAACCTGCCGGCGCGCTGGCGGTGGCCGGGATCAAGCGGTACGTCGAGCGCGAAGGCGTGAAGGGCGAGACCCTGGTCGCCATCGATTCGGGCGCCAACATCAACTTCGACCGCCTGCGCCACGTGGCCGAGCGTGCGGAGCTGGGCGAGAAGCGCGAAGCGATCATCGCCGTGACCATCCCCGAGCGCCCGGGCAGCTTCAAGGCCTTCTGCGAGGCCATCGGCAAGCGCCAGATCACCGAGTTCAACTACCGCTACAACACCGACAGCGAGGCGCACATCTTCGTTGGCGTGCAGACGCATCCGGAAAACGACCCGCGCGCGGCGCTGGTGCAGCAGCTGCAGGACCAGGGCTTCCCGGTGCTGGACCTGACCGACAACGAGCTCGCCAAACTGCACATCCGCCACATGGTCGGCGGCCATTCGCCGCGCGTTTCCGGCGAGCAGGTGTTCCGCTTCGAGTTCCCCGAGCGCCCCGGGGCGCTGTTCAACTTCCTCAACCGCCTGGGCGGCCGCTGGAACATCACCCTGTTCCACTACCGCAACCACGGCGCCGCCGACGGTCGCGTAGTCGCGGGCCTGCAGGTGCCGGAAGAAGAGCGTCACCTGGTGGCGGCCGCGCTGGAAGAGATCGGCTACCCCTA
Organism: Pseudomonas sp. DP-17; assembly: GCF_022380625.1. Taxonomy (NCBI): domain Bacteria; kingdom Pseudomonadati; phylum Pseudomonadota; class Gammaproteobacteria; order Pseudomonadales; family Pseudomonadaceae; genus Pseudomonas; species Pseudomonas sp. DP-17. The sequence goes on along the minus strand of NZ_JAKSXG010000013.1, from coordinate 150,084 downwards.
CTGGGACGAGACGGACAACCCGGCTTACCGCCTGTTCCTCGGCTGAGGACCAGGCCGGGGCGGCGCGACTGCTGCTAGGCTTGTCGCATCGCCGCCTTCTTCACAGGGAATTGAAATGGAAAGCCTGCAGACCTTGCGCATCCTCCACGGCATCGCCGCCGTGCTGCCCTTCCTCGCCATCATCGGCCTGGCCTGGTACGGCTGGCGCAGCTGGCGTGGCGGTGACGCCGGGGTGATCGCCAAGGCGCTGCAGCGCATCGGCCTGATCGGCTGGGTGCTGGTCGCCGGCAGCGTCGCCAGCCTTCCGGTCAGCGGCTATCGCATGGTGCAGACCCTCGGCTGGCCACTGGGCCAGACCTGGTTACTGGGCAGCGCCTGCCTGCTGATCGTCGCGACGATCTTCTGGCTGCTGTTCACCACCCGCCTGTGGCGCATCCGCGACCTGGCGCTGGCGGCGCAGGGCAGCGGCGAACCGATTGCTGCCGGTGCGGCGCGGCAGTGGAAGGTCGGCCTGGCCTTCTTCGCGCTGGCGCTGCTGTGCGTGATCGCCATCCTGGTGCTGATGATCGGCAAACCGGTGTGATGCCCGCCGCGTGAACCTCTACCTGCTGCTCAAGACCCTGCACATCCTGTCTTCCACGCTGCTGTTCGGTACCGGGCTGGGTTCGGCCTACTACAGCTGGCGCGCCTGGCGCAGCGGCAACCTGGAAGCCATCCGCATCACCTTTCGCCACCTGGTCACCGCCGACTGGCTGTTCATCGCCACCACGGCGGTGTTCCAGCCGCTGAGTGGCATCGCCATGGCGCACATGGCCGGCTGGCCGCTGGATTCGGGCTGGTTGCTGTGGAGTCTGGGGCTTTATGTGTTCGCGGGCGCCTGCTGGCTGCCGGTGGTCTGGCTGCAGATCCGCGTGCGGAACATGGCTGAGGCCGCGCACCGGGAAGGCGCTGCGTTGCCGCCACGAGCCTTCCTCTATATGCGCTGGTGGTTCGCCCTGGGTTGGCCGGCGTTCCTGGCCTTCCTGGCGATCTTCTACCTGATGGTCAACAAGGGCTTCTGACGGCTCAGCGCAGGCTGATCACCGGCCAGCCGCGCTCAAGGGCGACGGCGCGCAGGGTGTCGTCGGGGTCCACCGCTACCGGGTTGGATACTCGTTCCAGCAGCGGCAGGTCGTTGCGCGAGTCGCTGTAGAAGTAGGCGTCGTCCAGCTTCAGGCCGGTCTCTTCGAGCCAGCGGTCGAGGCGGGTCACCTTGCCGCCCTGGAAGCAGGGCACGTCGAAGGTGCGGCCGGTGTAGAGGCCGTTGTCCATCTCACATTCCGTGGCGATCAGGGTTTCCACGCCCAGGCGTTCGGCGATCGGCCCGGTGACGAAGCGGTTGGTGGCGGTGATGATCACCAGCTTGTCGCCGGCGTCGCGGTGCTCGGCCAGCAGCGCCTCGCCCTTGGCCAGGACGATGGGCTCGATCACTTCCTCCATGAACTGGCGGTGCCAGATGGCCAGCTGCTCCAGGCTGTTGCGGCTCAGGATCGCCTGGGTGAAGGCCTGGTAGGCGAATACGTCGAGGGTGCCGGCCATGTAGTCGGCATAGAAGGCATCGTTGCGCGCCTGGTACTCGCCAGCATCCACCAGCCCCCGCTGGCACAGCCATTCGCCCCAGCTGTGGTCGCTGTCGCCAGCCAGGAGGGTGTTGTCGAGATCGAAGAGAGCCAGTCGCACGATGGATTACCGCCAGTTGCCAATACGGAAAAGTCGCCTAGAGTAACGGCTTTTGCCCACCTGGCACAGGACGCCGAAGCCCGCGTTGCCGCTGTCACAAGCTTTGTGGAACAATGCGGGCACACGCGATTTCGAGGATGTACCGCCGTGATCGATCCCGATGGTTTTCGCCCCAATGTCGGCATCATCCTTTGCAACGATGTCGGACAGGTATTGTGGGCACGGCGCATCAACCAGGAAGCCTGGCAATTTCCCCAGGGCGGCATCAACGCCCGCGAAACCCCTGAGGAAGCGCTGTACCGCGAACTGAACGAAGAAGTCGGCCTGGAAGAGCAGGACGTCAAGATCCTCGCCTGTACCCGGGGCTGGCTGCGTTACCGCCTGCCGCAACGCCTGGTGCGTACCAACAGCCAGCCGCTGTGCATCGGGCAGAAACAGAAGTGGTTCCTTCTACGCCTGACCGGCGAGGAAAGCCGGGTGCGCATGGATGTGACCGGCAAACCCGAATTCGACGGCTGGAAATGGGTGAGCTACTGGTACCCGCTGGGCCAGGTCGTGACCTTCAAGCGCGAGGTCTACCGCCGGGCACTGAAGGAATTGGCACCGCGCCTCCTGGCGCGCGACTAGCACGAAGTTCAAGGAGTTAGACCCCCACGCCATGCTCAACACGCTGCGTAAGATCGTCCAGGAAGTGAACTCCGCCAAGGACCTCAAGGCGGCGCTGGGCATCATCGTGCAGCGCGTGAAGGAGGCGATGGGCACCCAGGTGTGCTCGGTCTACCTGCTGGACCCGGAGAGCAACCGCTTCGTGCTGATGGCCACCGAGGGCCTGAACAAGCGCTCCATCGGCAAGGTCAGCATGGCGCCCAACGAGGGCCTGGTCGGCCTGGTCGGCACCCGCGAGGAGCCGCTGAACCTCGAGAACGCCTCCGAACACCCCCGTTACCGCTACTTCGCCGAGACCGGCGAGGAACGCTACGCCTCCTTCCTCGGCGCGCCGATCATCCACCACCGCCGGGTGATGGGCGTTCTGGTCGTGCAGCAGAAGGAGAAGCGCCAGTTCGACGAGGGCGAGGAAGCCTTCCTCGTCACCATGAGCGCGCAGCTCGCCGGTGTTATCGCCCACGCCGAAGCCACCGGCTCGATCCGCGGACTGGGCAAGATGGGCAAGGGCATCAGCGAAGCCAAGTTCGTCGGCGTCCCCGGCGCGCCCGGCGTGGCCGTGGGCAAGGCCGTGGTGGTCCTGCCGCCGGCTGATCTCGAAGTGGTCCCGGACAAACCCATCGACGACGTCGAGGCCGAGGTCGAGCGCTTCAAGCAGGCGCTGGAATCGGTCCGCGAAGACATGCGCAACCTCTCCAGCAAGCTGGCCACCCAGCTGCGCAAGGAAGAGAGGGCGCTGTTCGACGTCTACCTGATGATGCTCGATGACGCTTCCATCGGCCTCGAAGTCAAACGCATCATCCGCACCGGCCAGTGGGCACAGGGCGCCCTGCGCCAGGTGGTCATGGAGCACGTGCAGCGCTTCGAACTGATGGACGACGCCTACCTGCGCGAGCGCGCATCGGACGTCAAGGATATCGGCCGGCGCATCCTGGCCTATCTCCAGGAAGAGCGTAAGCAGTCGCTGACCTACCCCGACCAGACCATCATCGTCAGCGAGGAGCTGTCGCCGGCCATGCTCGGCGAAGTGCCCGAAGGCAAGCTGGTGGGCCTGATCTCGGTGCTCGGCTCGGGCAACTCCCACGTCGCCATCCTCGCCCGCGCCATGGGTATCCCCACGGTGATGGGCGCGGTCGACCTGCCGTATTCCAAGGTCGACGGCATCGACCTGATCGTCGACGGCTACCACGGCGAGATCTATACCAACCCCTCGCCGCAGCTGGTCAAGCAGTACGGCGAAGTGGTCGCCGAAGAGAAGGAACTGAGCAAGGGCCTGGCCGCGCTGCGCGAGCTGCCCTGCGAGACGCTGGACGGCCATCGCATGCCACTGTGGGTCAACACCGGCCTGCTGGCGGACGTGGCGCGCGCCCAGGAACGCGGCGCCGAGGGTGTCGGGCTGTACCGCACCGAAGTGCCGTTCATGATCAACGACCGCTTCCCCAGCGAGAAGGAGCAGCTCGCCATCTACCGCGAGCAGCTCTCCGCCTTCCACCCGCTGCCGGTGACCATGCGCACCCTGGACATCGGCGGCGACAAGGCGCTGTCCTACTTCCCGATCAAGGAAGACAACCCCTTCCTCGGCTGGCGCGGTATCCGCGTCACCCTTGACCACCCGGAAATCTTCCTGGTGCAGACCCGCGCCATGCTCAAGGCCAGTGAAGGCCTGGACAACCTGCGCATCCTGCTGCCGATGATCTCCGGCACCCACGAGCTGGAAGAGGCGCTGCACCTGATCCACCGCGCCTGGGGCGAGGTGCGCGACGAAGGCGTCGACATCCCCATGCCGCCGATCGGCATGATGGTGGAGATCCCCGCGGCCGTGTACCAGACCCGCGAACTGGCGCGCCAGGTGGACTTCCTCTCGGTCGGTTCCAACGACCTGACCCAGTACCTGCTGGCGGTGGACCGCAACAACCCGCGGGTTGCCGATCTCTACGACTACCTGCACCCGGCCGTGCTGCAGGCGTTGAAGAAGGTGGTCGACGACTCCCACGCCGAAGGCAAGCCGGTGAGCATTTGCGGAGAAATGGCCGGTGATCCGGCTGCCGCCGTGCTGTTGATGGCCATGGGCTTCGATTCGCTCTCGATGAACGCCACCAACTTGCCTAAGGTTAAATGGCTGCTGCGCCAGATGACCTTGTCCAAGGCTCGCGAACTGCTCGGCCAACTGATGACCTTCGACAACCCGCAGGTCATCCACAGTTCGCTGCACCTGGCTCTGCGCAACCTGGGGCTGGGCCGTGTGATCAACCCGGCGGCGACCATCCAGGCCTGACGCTGCAGCAGCCCCTGGCGAAAGACCCCTGACGGATACGTGCATCACTGCAGGGCGGATGAAGAATCAAGGCTGGAAAACCGGCCGGGACGCAGCTTATGGAAAAGCTCGACCAAAATCCCTGCACACAAACCAGCGACAGCGCCCGTACCCTGCGCTATGCCCTGAGCATCGTCAGCGATGGCATCTGGGACTGGGACATCCGCACCAATCACGTCACCCGCAGTCCGGGCTGGTACGCCATGCTGGGCTATGACCCGGGCAGTCTTCCGGAAAATGTCATCACCTGGCACGAGATCATTCATCCCGATGATTTCGAACGGGTCATGTTCGCCTTCGATGCCTATGTGCAAGGTCGCAGCGGCGTCTACCGCGAGGAGTACCGCTGCCGCTGCCAGGATGGCAATTATCTGTGGGTCAGCGACCACGGGCGCTTCTTCGAATTCGACGCCGATGGCAAACCGACGCGGATGATCGGCGCGCACCGCAACATCCATGAGCGCAAGCTCGCGGAACTGGCATTGCAGGAAAAGAACCACGAACTGCACCAGCTCAACCTGAGCCTGGAGTACCTGGTGCTGCAGCGCACCGAGGCCTTGCGCCAGGCCAACCAGGCGCTGGCCGAGCAGGCTGCCGTCGCCCAGCGCCTGGCCGAGATCGATCCGCTGACGCAGATCGCCAACCGTCGGCGCTTCGAGCAGCAGATGCACGCCGAATGGCAGCGCCTGCAGCGCCATGGCCATGGTTGCTCACTGATGATGTTCGACCTGGACCACTTCAAGCGCATCAATGACAGTCTCGGCCATCAGGCCGGCGATCGCGTGCTGGTGGCGGTCGCCGAAGTGGTGCGGCGGCGCCTGCGCGAGGAGGACTGCTTCGCCCGCTGGGGCGGCGAGGAATTCATCGTGCTGCTGCCGGAAACCACCGGCGAAGCGGCGCGGGAGCTCGCCGAACGGCTGCGCCTGAGCCTGCGCCGGGCGGATGTTTCCCTGCCGACGCAACTCACCGCCAGCTTCTCGGTGACCCAGATGCAGCCCGGCGAAGACCTGATGGTGATGATGCGCCGGCTGGATGACGCGCTGTACCGTGCCAAGCGCCAGCGCGACTGCATCGTCGTCTGCTAGAGGGTCAGGGCAACCTCGCCCAGCCGCGCGCCGCTGGGGCCGAAACTGTGCTCCAGCAGGTCGCGGCGGCCGTCGTCGTGGACGATCAGCGCGGTGCTGGCGCGGGTGCCGTAGGTTGGGCTGGCGATGAACACGCTTGAGAGCAGGCGCTCGGTGGCCAGGCCGACGCCGGTTTCCGGCAGCTCCGCATCATCGGGCTGGCGGTTGTCTGCCAGCAATCCGACCAGTGTGCGGGTGTCAGGCCTGTCGAGCGCGGTTTCCAGCGCACTGCGCGCACGGGTCAGCTTGGGCCAGGGGGTGTTCAGCGCGGCATTGGACAGCCCGTGCACACCCGGCGCCACTGCCACCGGCGGACCGACGCGCGGGTTGAAGTAGCAGAGTTGCGCACTGTCGCCTACCAGCAGGTTGAAGCCGCTGTAGTCCGAAGCGCGGCGGGCGACCTGCTGCAGGTACTCCAGCGGTGATTGGCGGCCCTGCAGGTAAGCCGCCACCAGCTCGCCGCGGGAGCGCGGGCCCAGCGGTTGGCCGGGGTCGCGCACGTTGGTCAGGGCGGCGAAGCGGCCCTCCGGCGCCACGCCCAGCCAGGTGCCGCCGGCCTCCAGGTCACGGCCGGCGTAAAGGCCTGGGTATTCTTCCCAGGCCGCCAGCGGCAGGGCCGGGCGGGCGTAGAATTCATCGCGGTTGGCCGCGACGATCAGGGGCGTGGCGTGGCCGGGACGCCAGGCGAAGACGATCAGGCACATGGGGCGAACTCCGTAGTGTGCCCGCAGTCTATCAACATCCGCCGAAGACCCGGAGTGGCTGGAGCGCCCCGGAGCCTTCGGCTACCATGCCCGCTTTATTGGCCGAGGTTGCCCATGGAGTTCGTGCTCTACCTGGTGCTTGGCGCCTGCGCTGGCGTGCTCGCCGGCCTGTTCGGCGTCGGCGGCGGGTTGATTATCGTCCCGGCGCTGGTGTTCAGTTTCACCGCCCATGGCTTCTCACCCGATGTGCTGACCCAGATGGCGGTGGGCACTTCGCTGGCAACCATCATCTTCACCTCGATCAACTCGATCCGCGAACATCACCGCCGTGGCGCCGTGCTCTGGCCGGTATTTGCCTGGATGACCGTCGGCATTCTGGTCGGCGGCGCGCTGGGCGCGGTCACCGCGTCGAAGATCCAGGGGCCGGTGCTGCAGAAGATCATCGGCAGCTTCGCCATCCTGGTGTCGATCCAGATGGCGCTGGGCCTGCAGCCCAGGGGCGAGCGAGGGCTTCCCGGGCGGTTCGGCCTGGGCGTTGCTGGCGGTGTGGTGGGCTGGGCGTCGGCGATCTTCGGCATCGGCGGCGGCTCGCTGACCGTGCCTTTCCTGTCCTGGCGGGGCGTCTCCATGCAACAGGCGGTTGCGACTTCCTCGGCTTGCGGCCTGCCGATTGCCATCGCCGGCGCGATATCCTTCGTCGCGGTCGGCTGGCACAACGAAAAACTGCCGGAGCTGAGCCTGGGTTTCGTCTACCTCCCGGCACTGGTGGGCATTGCCGTCACCAGCATGTTCTTTGCCCGCATCGGGGCGCGGCTGGCGCATCGCCTGCCGGCGAAAGTCCTGAAGCGTTTGTTCGCCCTGCTGCTGTTCAGCGTGGGCTTGAGTTTCCTGATCTGATTCCTGCTAGGAGAAGCGGATGCTGCCTTATCCACAGATCGACCCGGTTGCCTTGTCGCTCGGGCCGCTGAAAATCCACTGGTACGGCCTGATGTACCTGATCGGCATCGGCGGCGCCTGGCTGCTGGCGTCGCGCAGGCTGAAGGATTTCGACCCGACCTGGACCAAGGAGAAGCTCTCCGACCTGGTGTTCTGGGTGGCCTGCGGCGTGGTCCTTGGCGGTCGCCTGGGCTACGTGCTGTTCTATAACCTGGACGAGTACATCGCCAATCCGACGCTGATCTTCGAGGTGTGGAAGGGCGGCATGTCGTTCCACGGTGGCCTGATCGGCGTGATGCTGGCCACCTGGTGGTTCGGCAAGCGCAACAACAAGAGCTTCTTCCAGCTGATGGATCTGATCGCGCCGCTGGTGCCGATCGGCCTGGGCGCCGGGCGCATCGGCAACTTCATCAACGGCGAGCTGTGGGGCAAGGTGACCGACGTGCCCTGGGCGATGGTCTTCCCCACCGGCGGCCCTGAGCCGCGCCACCCGTCGCAGCTGTACCAGTTCGCGCTGGAAGGCGTGGCGCTGTTCGTGGTGCTCTGGCTGTTCACCCGCAAGCCACGCCCGACGGCCTCGGTGTCCGGCCTGTTCGTGCTGTGCTACGGCATCTTCCGCTTCATCGTCGAGTTCGTCCGCGTGCCGGATGCCCAGTTGGGCTACCTGGCGTGGGGCTGGCTGACCATGGGCCAGGTGCTGTGCGTGCCGATGGTCCTGGGCGGTATCGGGCTGATGGTCTGGGCCTACCGCCGCGCCCCGGTGCAGCCGGCCGCGAGCTGAGCATCGCCTTAACAAAAAAGCCCGCCGAATGGCGGGCTTTTTTGTCAAGGCGGAAAATCCGTTGCCATCGACTGCTAAGCGACCGGCTCCACGATCAGCAGCACGCCATCCTGCCCGATCACCCGCACCGGCGCGCCTGCCGGCAAATCCGGCCCGCTGACCAGCCAGACGCTGTCGCCGACGCGAATCTTGCCGCGACCGCCGACGATGCCGTCGTGCAGGGCGAACTGCCGGCCGACCAGCTCGCTGCCGCGGCGGTTGAGGCTGGAGGGGGCGGCCTGGCGCTTGTTGAGGCGCTGGTGGTTCCACCAGTACAGCGCGGTGAGGATCGCCAGCACGCCGAAGGCCAGGCACTGCCAGACCCAGTCCAGACCCGGCACGAGGAAGGAGAGCACGCCGGTCAGCGCGGCGGCGATACCGATCCACAGCAGGTAGCCGCCGGCGCCGAAGATTTCCAGGATCAGCAGGACGATGCCCAGGCCCAGCCAGTCCCAGAAACCGAGGTTCTGGAGAAAGGCGGCCATCAGCTGCGGCCCTTGGTTTCGCCGAAGGTAGCCTTGACGATCTCGCCGATGCCGCCGACCGCGCCGATCACCTGGCTGGCTTCCAGCGGCATCAGCACGATCTTGCTGTTGTTGGAGCTGGCCAGCTGGCCGAGGGCGTCGACGTACTTCTGTGCGACGAAGTAGTTGATCGCCTGCACGTTGCCGCTGGCGATGGCTTCGGAGACCACCTGGGTCGCCTTGGCCTCGGCCTCGGCCTGGCGCTCGCGGGCTTCGGATTCGAGGAAAGCCGACTGGCGCAGGCCCTCGGCTTCGAGGATCTGTGCCTGCTTCTTGCCCTCGGCGGTGAGGATTTCAGCGGCGCGGCGGCCTTCGGCTTCGAGGATCTGCGCACGCTTCAAGCGCTCGGCCTTCATCTGGCTGGCCATGGCTTCCACCAGGTCGGCCGGCGGGCTGATGTCCTTGATCTCGATGCGGGTGACCTTCAGGCCCCAGGGCGCAGTGGCCTCGTCGACGGTGCGCAGCAGGCGTTCGTTGATCGCGTCGCGCTGGCTGAGCATGTGGTCCAGCTCCATGGAGCCGAGCACGGTGCGGATGTTGGTCATCACCAGGTTGCGCACGGCGTTTTCCAGCCCGCTCACTTCATAGGCCGCCTGCGCCGCGTCGACCACCTGGAAGAAGCACACGGCGTCGATCTGCACGATGGCGTTGTCGGCGCTGATGGCCTCCTGCGGCGGCACGTCGAGCACGCGCTCCATCATGTTGATCTTCTGGCCGACGCGATCCACCACCGGGATGATGATGCTCAGGCCCGGCTTCAGGGTGACGGTGTAGCGGCCGAAGCGCTCGATGGTCCATTCGTAGCCCTGGGGCACGACCTTGAACCCCATGAGGACGATAACGATGGCGAGAATGACGAAGAGCAGGGCGACGCTGCCGATTTCCATGCAAAGGACTCCTTGTCTGGCGTGGATAGGGGAGAATCGAGTGTAACCGGCACGCCAGGCTGGCATGCAGGAAAGTGCAGCAGTCGCCCGGCGACTTTTCTCAAGCGACTGACGGGCGGCTTACTTCTGCTCGCTTTGCGGCGTCACCCTCAGCACTTCCTCGATGGTCGTCAGGCCGGCCGCGACCTTCTGCGCACCGGACAGCCGCAGGCTGCGCATGCCTTCCTTGAAGGCCTGGCGGCGCAGCGGGATGAGGTCGGTGTCGGCGGTGATCAGCTCCTTCAGCGATTCGCTCAGCAGCATGATCTCGTAGACCCCGGCACGTCCCCGATAGCCAGTGTCGCGGCACTCCAGGCAACCCACCGCCTGGTGCGCGCCGGTGGGCAGCGGGGCGTTCCACGGGCGGGTGACTTCCTGCCAGTCCTCCTCGCGCAGCTCCATCGGCGCCTTGCAGTGCGGGCACAGGGTGCGCACCAGGCGCTGGGCCATGACGCCGAGCACGGTGGCGCGGATCAGGTAATAGGGCACGCCCAGTTCCAGCAGGCGGGTGATGGCAGTGGGCGAGTCGTTGGTGTGCAGGGTGGACAGCACCAGGTGGCCGGTGAGCGCCGCCTGGATCGCCATCTCGGCGGTCTCCAGGTCTCGGATCTCGCCGACCATGATGATGTCCGGGTCCTGGCGCAGCAGGGCGCGTACGCCGCTGGCGAAGGTCAGGTCGATGTTGTGCTGCACCTGCATCTGGTTGAACGAGGGCTCGATCATCTCGATCGGGTCCTCGATGGTGCAGAGGTTCACCTCGTCGGTCGCCAGCTGTTTGAGCGTGGTGTAGAGCGTGGTGGTCTTGCCCGAACCCGTGGGGCCGGTGACGAGGATGATGCCGTTTGGCTGGCTGGTCATGCTCTCCCAGCGGCGCAGGTCGTCGGGAGAGAAGCCGAGTTGGTCGAAGGACTTGAGCAGTACCTCCGGGTCGAAGATGCGCATCACCATCTTCTCGCCGAAAGCCGTTGGCAGGGTCGACAGGCGCAGCTCCACCTCGGCGCCTTCCGGGGTCTTGGTCTTCACCCGGCCGTCCTGCGGCTTGCGCTTCTCGGCAACGTTCATGCGGCCCAGGGATTTCAGGCGGCTGACCACCGCCATGGTGACCTGCGGCGGAAACTGATAGACGTTGTGCAGCACGCCGTCGATACGAAAGCGCACCGTGCCCTGCTCGCGGCGCGGCTCGATGTGGATGTCGCTGGCGCGCTGCTGGAAGGCGTACTGGAACAGCCAGTCGACGATGGTGACGATGTGCGCATCGTTGGCATCGGGCTCCTGGTCGGTTGCGCCCAGGTTGAGCAACTGTTCGAAGTTGCCGACGCCGCTGATCTTCTGGTCCTTGGCGGTGGCGCCGCTGACCGATTTGGCCAGGCGGTAGAACTCCACGGTGAAGCGCTGGATGTCCACCGGGTTGGCCACCACGCGCTTGATCGGACGCTTGAGCACATGGGTGAGGTTGCTCTCCCAGGCGTGCACGAAGGGCTGCGCGCTGGCGATGGTGACCTCGTCCGGGCTCACCGCCACCGCGAGGATCTGGTGGCGCTGGGCGAAGGCGTAGGACATCAGCGGCGTCAGTGCGGCGACGTCGATCTTCAGCGGGTCGATGCGCTGGTAGGGCTGGCCGGAGAAGTCCGCCAGCCAGTGCACCAGGGTCTCCAGGTCCAGCTTGCGCCCCGGCCGCTGGCGGTCTTCCACCTGCTGCGCGGCGAGGAATTCCAGCGGGTGCTGCTGGTTCTTCACCGCGCTGCGGCGGATCGCCAGGCACTGTTCCGCGTCGTTCTGGTCGACGCGGCCCTGGGTGACCAGCTCGCGCAGGATATCGCCCAGGTCGAGCAGGCGATCCTGGGCGGATGGGGCAAAGACGGACATGCGGACTCCTGTTGGTCGTGGCGGGAGCGGCTTAGCTGCAGGAGCGAGCAGGCTCGCTCCTGCAGAGAGCGGTGACGCGCCGCTCTACTGAAGGTTATTTCAAAAGCGCCTTCCACGGCTTGAGGGTCAGCACAGTATGGGCCTGGGCGGCGAGGGCATCCAGGCGCCCCTCGGCGTCGGGAGTGACGAGCAGCTCCTGCAGCTTGGCCAGTTCGCCGTACAGGCGGTCGGTTTCCGGCAGCTCCAGCACGCCGCGCGCCAGGCGCAGCCAGACCAGCATGCGCTGCAGTCGCGGCAGCTGGTCGGCGAGCACTTCGGGCAGTTGCTGGGCGCGTTGCAGCGGCATGGCCTGGGCCTCTTCGGCCAGGGTGCGTTGCAGCCACTTGCCGACGGCGGAGCCGCCGAGGCGGTTGGCGCGGTCGTTGCGCTCGAGGGTCCAGGCCTTGCCCAGCAGCCAGCGCGAGGTGCTCAGGGAGAACTGACCCCAACGCACGTTGGCCAGTTCCTCAAGGAAGGCGGCGGGCATCTGCTGGCGCACGGCATCGTCGTGGCGACCCTGTTCGATGCGCGGCTGCCAGTCGGCGATCAACGCGTCGAGGGCTGCGCGCAGCTCGCGGGTGCTGGCGCGCGGCACGGCCTGGCCGAGGCTGCCGAGCAGGGCGCGCAGGTCGACCAGCTGCTGCAGCCAGCTTTCCAGCAGGCTCCAGTGGCCGTTGAAGCGGTACTGCTCGGCCAGGCGCTGGCTGCTGCCCAGGAGCGACCAGGACAGTGCGGCGAAGGCGCCGTCCAGCGGGGTTTCGTGCAGCAGCTTCTGGGTGTCGGGCTGGATGCTGTAGCTGGCCGGGTCGAACAGGCGGTAGCCGCGCTCGGCCTTGCTGATGTCGCAGGGCATCAGCGCCAGGTCCGCGGCCAGTTCGATGGCCAGTTCCAGCAGCGCCTCGGGCTCGCCCTGGCGCAGTTCCAGTTCCAGCTCGCAGATTTCTTCTTCCTGCTTGCCGGCGACGACCTTGCCCAGGTCCAGCGCGGCCTCGATCACCACCTTGGCCTTGCCGCGGCCCCAGGCGATCTCGGCGCGCTGGCGGGTGAAGTCGGTGCTGAAGATCGGCTTCAGGCTCTTCTTGTCCAGGTCGGCCAGGGCGGCCGGCCAGCACTGGTCGTCGAGCTTCTTCAGGTCGAGCTTGTTCTTCTCCAGGTACCAGTCCCACTCGTTGCGCTCGGACAGGCCTGCCACGCTCTGGCCACGGGTCTTCAGGGTCTGGATGAACTGCTCGCCGTCCTTGCGCATGCGCAGCGCCACACGGGCGCGGGCCAGGTCGCGGGCGGGAGTGTCGTAGTACTGGTTGAACAGCTCGCGGGGCTCCCAGCCGGATTTATTGCGCTTCTTCAGCGCCGGGTGCTCGCGCAGTGCTTCGAGGGTCTCGCGACTGGCGCGCAGTTTGATTTCGGTTTCTTTCTGCATGGCGGGGTCCGGTTCAGAGCGGTCGCGCCCGGTTCTTCGAGCGGCCTTGCGGGGGGCAAGGCGACGGGCGCAAAAAAAGACGTCAGAGCCATGCAGTTTACAGGACTTCGGCGTTCCTGCCGGGCGCCGCGAGGTTTTACCGCGCCGCGGCATGGTCCATAGTGGGGATAAATCTTCCGGAGGACGCCATGCCGTTGCCGCCGCTCAAACAACGCTTCGCACAGTTGATCGCGAGCCCGTCCGTCAGTTGCACCCAGCCGGCCCTGGACCAGTCCAACCGCCCGGTGATCGAGCTGCTGGGCAACTGGCTGGTGGACCTGGGCTTCGCCTGCGAGATGCAGCCGGTGTCGCCGGGCAAGTTCAACCTGGTCGCCACCCTGGGCAGCGGCCCCGGCGGCCTGGTGCTGGCCGGGCACACCGATACCGTGCCCTACGACGAAGCCTTGTGGAAAAGCGACCCGCTGGGGTTGACCGAGCGCGACGGGCGCTGGTTCGGCCTGGGCTCCTGCGACATGAAGGGCTTCTTCGCCCTCGTCATCGAAGCCCTGCTGCCACTGCTGGAGCAGCCGTTCAAGCAGCCGCTGATCGTCCTCGCCACCTGCGACGAGGAAAGCTCCATGGCCGGCGCGCGCGCCCTGGCCGAGGCGGGGCGGCCGCTGGGCCGTGCGGCGGTGATCGGCGAGCCGACCAATCTCAAGCCGATCCGCCTGCACAAGGGCGTGATGATGGAGCGCATCGACATTCTCGGGCAGAGCGGCCATTCCTCCGACCCGAGCCTTGGGCGCAGCGCGCTGGAGGCGATGCAGGCGGTGATGGGCGAGTTGCAGGGCCTGCGCAGCCAATGGCAGCAGGAATTCAACAACCCGCAGTTCAGCGTGCCGCAGCCGACCCTGAACCTGGGGTGCATCCACGGCGGCGACAACCCCAACCGCATCTGCGGCCAGTGCGCGCTGGAGTTCGACCTGCGCCCGCTGCCGGGCATGGCTCCGGAGGCTCTGCGCCAGGCCATTCGCGAGCGGCTCAGGCCCATCGCCGAACGCCACGCGGTGAAGATCGACTACGCGCCGTTGTTCCCCGCCGTGCCGCCCTTCGAGGAACCGGAACAGAGCGAACTGGTGCGGCTGGCCGAAAGTCTGACCGGGCACACGGCACAAGCGGTAGCCTTTGGCACCGAAGCACCGTATCTTCAGCAGCTCGGCTGCCAGACCCTGGTGCTGGGCCCCGGCGATATCGCCTGCGCCCACCAGCCGGACGAACACCTCGAGCTCGACCGCATCGAGCCCTGCGTGGACCTGCTGCGCGGACTGATCCGTCATTACTGTCTGTAAGACGGTTCCTGACGTCGGATACTGTTGATGAAGAGTTGCCTGTAGAGCGCCCCCGACAACGGGCCCGACCTATCCCAGAGGAGAAACCTGTCGATGTTCCTGCGACGACGATAACCGCGCCGCCCCTGGCCGTGCTCCGGCCGCATCCGACAGATTTCCGCCCACTCGAACGACAGGCTTTTCAAGCAATGCACGACTACGTCAACTGGCTGCGCCACGCCTCGCCCTACATCAACTCGCACCGGGACTGCACCTTCGTGGTGATGCTCCCCGGCGAGGGCGTCGAAGACCCCAATTTCGGCAATATCGTCCACGACCTGGTGCTGCTGCACAGCCTGGGCGTGCGCCTGGTGCTGGTCCATGGTTCGCGCCCGCAGATCGAGGCGCGCCTGGCCTCCCACGGGCTGGCGCCGCGCTTCCACCGTGGCCTGCGGGTTACCGATGCGCCGACCCTGGATTGCGTGATCGATGCCGTCGGCAGCCTGCGCATTTCCATCGAGGCGCGCCTGTCCATGGACATGGCCGCCTCGCCCATGCAGGGCTCGCGCCTGCGAGTGACTGCCGGCAACTTCGTCACTGCGCGGCCGATCGGTGTGGTCGACGGCATCGACTACCACCACACCGGCGAAGTGCGGCGAATCGACCGCAAGGGCATCAACCGCCAGCTCGACGAGCGCAGCATCGTGCTGCTCTCGCCGCTGGGCTATTCGCCCACCGGTGAAATCTTCAACCTCGCCTGCGAGGACGTGGCCATGCGCGCGGCCATCGACCTGGGCGCGGACAAGCTGATCCTGTATGGAGCCGAGCGCGGCCTGATGGACGACGCCGGCAAGCTGGTGCGCGAGCTGCGCCCGCAGCAGGTGCCGGCGCACCTGGAACGCCTGGGAGCGAGCTACCAGGGCGAGCTGCTGGATGCGGCTGCCCAGGCCTGCCGTGCGGGTGTACGCCGCAGCCATATCGTCAGCTACACCGAAGACGGTTCGCTGCTCAGCGAACTCTTCACCCGCACCGGCAACGGCACGCTGGTGGCCCAGGAGCAATTCGAACAGCTGCGCGAAGCCGGCATCGAGGACGTGGGCGGGTTGCTGGAACTGATCCGTCCGCTGGAGGAGCAGGGCATCCTGGTGCGCCGTTCCCGCGAGGTGCTGGAACGCGAGATCGAGCAGTTCAGCATCGTCGAACGCGAAGGGCTGATCATCGCCTGCGCGGCGCTCTATCCCATCGCCGATTCGGACTCGGGCGAGCTGGCTTGCCTGGCGGTGAACCCGGAGTATCGCCATGGCGGACGCGGTGACGACCTGCTGGAACGCATCGAGCAGCGCGCGCGCAACCTCGGCCTGAAGACGCTCTACGTCCTCACCACCCGTACCGCCCACTGGTTCCGCGAACGCGGTTTCCAGCCCAGCAGCGTAGAGCGCCTGCCGGCGGCGCGGGCGTCGCTGTACAACTACCAGCGTAATTCGCAGGTGTTCGAGAAGAGCCTCTGATCAGCTTTTCGCCTGCAGCCTCACCGAGTGCCTGATCTGCACATTCAGCGGCAGGGTCTTGCGGGGTAGTGCCGGGGCCCGGTGTTGGCGCAGCCGTTCGCTGCCATCGAGCCAACCGGCTTCCCAGCTGGCGGCGAGGACGTCATGAGCGGGGCGGCGGGGCTGGCGCTCGAGCAGCGCTTCCAGATAGCCCTGCTGGTAGGCGGTCTCCAGTTGCTGGAGAGTCCAGGGAGATGAAGGGGAAGACATGCATCGCTTTCCTGAGGCTTGCGCGGATCGCGCCGGCCGTGCCGGTCGCGATCCGCAGGGAGGAAGATTTTCTCCCTGTCCTCAGAGGATGCCGATCAGAACTCTATGAGCTGCGTGTCAGCGATTTCTTGCAGCGTCAGACGCTGATCAAGCCCAGGATGCTCGCCTGGTAGGCAGCAACGAAGGTGTCGAAGTCGCCTTCGGGCTGCTTCTCCAGTTCTGCCTGTTCAGCCAGTGATTGGCTGGCCATGCCTTCGAAGCGCGCCTGCTCCTCAGCCGACAGCGGTTCGCTGTGCAGCGTTTCGGCGTGCTGTCGGCTGTAGCGCAGGGCGAAGGCTTCGAAGCTCTCGCCACGCTCGCGCATTTCCGCCAGGACCTTCGCCGAAGGCGTCAGGTCCGAATCGGCCACCTTGGCGCGCTGCTCGGCCAGGCTCTGTGCGTGCAGGCTGCTGCCGTTGGCACGGTCGAGCAGGTCGATGATCGGCGCGATGGCGTCGAGCAGGGCACCTGCCCAGTCCTTCATCTCGACCGGCTGGCCGCCGCGCTCCAGTTTCAGGCCCGGGCGGCGACCTTCCTTGACCACCTTGAGGAAGTTGCTGGTGGCCGAGCCGCACTCGCAACCGCCCAGCGGCGGGCTGTCGGAGAGTGCGCAGTAGAGCAGGAAGGCATCGAGGAAGCGGGCCTCGGTGACGTCGATGCCCAGCGGCAGGAAGGGATTGATGTCCAGGCAACGCGCTTCGACGTACTGCACGCCACGGGCCATCAGCGCCTGGATCGGGCGCTCGCCGGTATAGGTGACGCGTTTGGGGCGGATGCTCGAGTAGTACTCGTTCTCGATCTGCAGGATGTTGGTGTTGAGCTGCACCCACTCGCCATCGACCTTGGTGCCGACCTTCTCGTACGGCGCGTACGGCGTGCTCACTGCGCGGCGCAGGCTGTCGATGTAGCTGTCCAGGTCGTTGTAGCAGGGCGTCAGGCCGGCCTGGGCGTTGTTCTGGTAGCCCAGGTCGCTCATGCGCAGGCTGGTGGCGTAGGGCAGGTAGAGGGTGTGCTCGTCGAAGGCTTCCAGGCCGTGCGGGCGACCGCGCAGGAAGCCGGCGTCCAGGGCAGGCGATGCGCCGAACAGGTACATCAGCAGCCAGCTGTAGCGGCGGAAGTTGCGGATCATCGCGATGTAGCGGTGCGACTGGAAGTCCCGCGCGCTCTTCTCGCTGCCTTCCTCCTGGCGCAACAGCTCCCAGAGGCCCTCGGGCAGGGAGAAGTTGTAGTGGATACCGGCGATGCACTGCATGGTCTTGCCGTAGCGCAGCGCCAGGCCCTTGCGGTAGACGTATTTCAGGCGGCCGATATGCGAGCTGCCGTAGCGGGCGATCGGGATGGTCTCTTCATCCGGCAGCTCGCAGGGCATGGACGGGCTCCACAGGTATTCGCCGTCGAGCTTGCCGCTGGCGAAACGGTGGATTTCACCCAGCTCGTCCAGGGTCTTCTCGACGCTGGTGGAGGTCGGGGTGATGAACTCCAGCAGCGACTCGGAGTAGTCGGTGGTGATCTGCGGGTTGGTCAGCGCCGAGCCCAGGGCACGCGGGTGCGGGGTCAGGGCGAGCTTGCCGCGTTCATCGACGCGCAGGCATTCGCGCTCGATACCGTGCAGGCACTGGGTGAGCAGGGACAGGTTGGCGGCATCGCCAAGCAGGGCCAGGCGGCGGGAGAGTTGGTCGCTCAAGTTGGAAGTCCTTCACACGGCAATCGCCCCACTATGGGGGTGGACTGGGCGGTCTACAAGGGGAGAACAACCGGCGTGGTCGCCTGGCTTTATCGAGGCGCTGCGCCGGCGCCCGCAAATCCTGGGCTCCGGCGTACAGCATAGGTCAGTTGTCGCGGTGCGAATTACAGCTGGGCGAAGGTGCCTTGTCCCTTGGCGACCAGCTTGTCGCCCTGGTGGATGTCGGCCTCCACCACCAGCGAGCGGCGCCCGGCGTGCAGGACTTTCGCCACACAACGCACTTCGCCCTCGGCGACCGCGCGGATGTAGTTGATCTTGCATTCCAGGGTGACGCTCTGCCGGTCGAAACCATGGGCGCTGGAGCAGGCCAGGCCCATGGTCATGTCCATCAGCGTGAAGAGCGCGCCGCCGTGCATGACGTTGCCGCGATTGCGCAGGTGCTCGGCCATCGGCAGCAGCACCTCGGCTTCGCCGTCAGCGACACGGATCGGCTGCACGCCGATGGTTTCGCTGAAGCGGCTGATCATCAGCTCGCGCGCGGGCATCTCGCTCATGGACCTTCCTTACTTCTTCTTCAGTTGCTTGGCGTTGGCGAACAGGGAGGCCATCGCGTTGCTCGCCGGTGCCTTCTCCTGCTGGCGCGGGGCAGCGCTGCGCTCACCGCGCGGCGCGCCGTTGCCGGGACGACCGCCGCCACGCGGACCGTCGACTTTTTCGCCGGGGGTATCGCCCATGCGCATGGACAGGCCGACGCGGTTGCGCGGAATGTCCACCTCCATGACCTTGACCTTGACGATGTCACCGGCCTTGACCACTTCGTACGGGTCCTTGACGAACTTCTCCGACAGCGCGGAGATGTGCACCAGGCCGTCCTGGTGGACGCCGATGTCGACGAAGGCACCAAAGTTGGTGACGTTGGTGACAACGCCTTCGAGCACCATGCCGGGGACGAGGTCCTTCAGGCTCTCGACGCCGTCCTGGAACTCGGCGGTCTTGAACTCCGGGCGCGGGTCGCGGCCAGGTTTGTCCAGTTCCTTGAGAATGTCGGTGACGGTGGGCAGGCCGAACTGCTCGTCGGTGAACTTCTTCGGGTCCAGGCGCTTGAGGAAACCCGAGTCGCCGATCAGCGAGCGCACGTCGCGACCGGTATCGGCGGCGATGCGCTGCACCAGCGGGTAGGTTTCCGGGTGCACCGCGGAGGCATCCAGCGGATTGTCGCCGTTCATCACGCGGAGGAAGCCGGCGGCCTGCTCGAAGGTTTTCTCGCCCAGGCGGCTGACTTTCTTCAGCTCGTCACGGGTCTTGAAGGCGCCGTTGGCGTCGCGGTGCGAGACGATGTTCTGCGCCAGGGTGCTGTTGAGGCCGGAGATGCGCGCCAGCAGGGCGGCGGACGCAGTGTTCACGTCCACGCCGACGGCGTTCACGCAGTCTTCCACCACGGCGTCCAGGCTGCGCGCGAGCTGCAGCTGGGACACGTCGTGCTGGTATTGGCCGACGCCGATGGATTTCGGCTCGATCTTCACCAGTTCGGCCAGCGGGTCCTGCAGGCGGCGGGCGATGGACACGGCGCCGCGCAGCGAGACGTCCAGCTCCGGGAATTCCTTGGCGGCCAGCTCGGACGCCGAGTACACCGAGGCGCCGGCCTCGCTGACCATGATCTTGGTGCACTTGAGCGCCGGGTACTTCCTGATCAGCTCGGCGGCCAGCTTGTCGGTCTCGCGGCTGGCGGTGCCGTTGCCGATGGCGATCAGCTCCACCTGGTGCTTGGCGCACAGCGCGGCGAGCACGGCGATGGTCTGGTCCCACTGGTTCTTCGGCGCGTGCGGGTAGACGGTGGCGGTGTCCAGCAGCTTGCCGGTGCCGTCGACCACGGCGACCTTCACGCCGGTGCGCAGGCCCGGGTCGAGGCCCAGGGTGGCGCGCGGGCCGGCCGGAGCGGCCAGCAGCAGGTCGTGCAGGTTGCGCGCGAAGACGTTGATCGCCTCGGCGTCTGCGCCGTCGCGCAGCTCGCCCAGCAGGTCGGTTTCCAGGTGGGTGTAGAGCTTGACCTTCCAGGTCCAGCGCACCACTTCGGCCAGCCACTTGTCAGCGGGGCGGCCCTGGTTGGAGACGCCGAACCGCTCGCCGATCATGACTTCACAAGGATGCGAGGTGCCCGGCAGCTCTTCGCCGACCTTCAGGGCGACGCTCAGGATGCCTTCGTTGCGGCCACGGAAGATCGCCAGGGCGCGGTGCGACGGGGCGTTCTTCAGCGGCTCGTCGTGCTCGAAGTAGTCGCTGAACTTGGCGCCTTCGGTTTCCTTGCCCGGCACCACGCGCGCGGTGAGGGTGGCGTTGTCCTTGAGGAAGCCGCGCAGACGGTCCAGCAGGGTGGCATCCTCGGCGAAGCGCTCCATCAGGATGTACTTGGCGCCTTCGAGTACGGCGCGGGTGTCGGCGAAGCCTTTCTCGGCATCGACGAAGCGTGCGGCTTCGGTTTCCGGGGCCAGGCCCGGGTCATTGAACAGCGCGTCGGCCAGCTCGCCCAGGCCGGCTTCCAGGGCGATCTGGCCCTTGGTGCGGCGCTTCTGCTTATACGGCAGGTAGAGGTCTTCGAGGCGGGTCTTGGTGTCGGCGAGCTTGATCTCGCGGGCCAGTTCCGGGGTCAGCTTGCCCTGTTCCTCGATGCTGGCGAGGATCGCGCCACGGCGGTCTTCCAGCTCGCGCAGGTAACGCAGGCGCTCTTCGAGCATGCGCAGCTGGGTGTCGTCCAGGCTACCGGTGACTTCTTTGCGGTAACGGGCGATGAAGGGGACGGTGGAGCCTTCATCGAGCAGGGCGACGGCAGCGGCGACCTGCTGCGGTTGAACGCGGCCGGAGGGCAGTGCGGAAAGCTCTTCGGCGATACGGGTGTTGATGCTGTCCATGAATCCACCTGGTGAAACCAACGAAATACGGGGCTGGGCTGCCGCGCCGTGGCGCTTGGCAGGCGTCTATGACAACGCCCCGCCGCAAAAGCGCCGCATTATACCCACGACAATTTCACCGGGCGCGCGACTGGTCGGGGAAAAATCTGCTAACAATGGACAGGCCGTGATGCGCGGCTGCTGGGCGATAATGCCCGCCGAATCAGATTCTGGGAGTTTCCATGAGCAACGCTGCCACCCTGCCGGAAGGCGAAAAGATCCTCGTGGTCGATGACGACGCGCGCCTGCGTCGTCTGCTGGAACGCTTCCTCGATGAGCAGGGTTACCGTGTCCGCGCCGTCGAAAACACCGAGCAGATGGACCGCCTGCTGGCCCGCGAGCTGTTCCAGCTGGTGGTGCTGGACCTGATGATGCCCGGCGAGGATGGCCTCTCCGCGTGCAAGCGCCTGCGCGAGTCGAACAACCAGATCCCGATCATCATGCTCACCGCCAAGGGCGACGAATCCAGCCGTATCTCCGGCCTGGAACAGGGCGCCGACGACTACCTGGCCAAGCCCTTCAACCCGCGCGAGCTGCTGGCGCGGATCAAGGCCGTGCTGCGCCGCCAGGCGCCGCTGGTCCCGGGCGCGCCGGCAGGCGAGGATGAGGTCGTCACCTTCGGCGACTACGAACTGCACCTGGCCACCCGCGAGTTGAAGAAGGGCGAGGAAGTGCACATGCTCACCACCGGTGAGTTCGCCGTGCTCAAGGCCCTGGTGCAGCACGCCCGCGAGCCGCTGACCCGCGACAAGCTGATGAACCTGGCCCGCGGCCGCGAGTGGGACGCCCTGGAACGCTCCATCGACGTGCAGATTTCCCGCCTGCGCCGGCTGATCGAGCCCGACCCGTCCAAACCGCGCTACATCCAGACCGTCTGGGGCGTGGGTTACGTGTTCGTGCCGGATGGCGCCGCCCGCAAGTGATTGACCCCGCCGGGGCGAAGCCCTTCGCCCCGGCCGTTCGTGTTCCCCTGGTAACGCCCTCTTGAAGACACCCCTCTGGTTCCCGCAAAGCTTCTTCGCCCGCACCCTCTGGCTGGTGCTCATCGTCGTGCTGTTCTCCAAGGCGCTGACCCTGGTCTACCTGCTGATGAACGAAGACATGCTGGTCGACCGCCAGTACAGCCACGGCGCGGCGCTGACCGTGCGCGCCTACTGGGCGGCGGACGAGAAATCGCGCGAGGCCATCGCCCAGTCCGCCGGGCTGAAGTGGGCGCCCCACGAGCAGGGACAACCGGAGGAAGTGCACTGGCCATACACGGAAATCTTCCAGCGGCAGATGCGCATGGAACTGGGCATCGACACCGAGACCCGCCTGCGCATCCACCATCCGTCGATGCTCTGGGTGCGCGCACCGACCCTGGGCGACGGCTGGATCGGCGTACCGCTGTACCCGCACCCCTTGCGCGGCCAGCAGATCTGGAGCGTGCTGGGATGGTTCCTCGGCATTGGCCTGTTGTCCACTGCGGCGGCCTGGATCTTCGTGCGGCAACTTAGCCAGCCGCTCAAGCGCCTGGTCTTCGCTTCCCGCGAGTTCGGCAAGGGGCGCAGCGTGCGCCTGCCGCTGGGGCAGGAAACCCCCAGCGAGATGGCCGAGGTGTACCGCGCCTTCAACCAGATGGCCGACGATGTGGAGCAGGCCGGGCGTGAGCGCGAGCTGATGCTCGCCGGTGTCTCCCATGACCTGCGCACGCCGCTGACGCGCCTGCGCCTGTCGCTGGAGCTGATGCCTGAAAGCGACCGCGAGATGGTCGAGGACATGGTCCGTGACATCGAGGACATGGATGCCATCCTCGATCAGTTCCTTGCCTTCATCCGTGATGGCCGCGACGAACCCGTGGAGGAGGGCGACCTCGCCGACCTGATCCGCGAAGTGGCCGATGCCTTCAACCAGACCGGCAACCGCGTGCGCCTGTGCCTGGAGACCCTGCCGCTGTTCCGCTTCCGCCGGGTGTCGATCAAGCGCCTGCTGGGCAACCTGATCGAGAACGGCCTCAACCACGGCGGCGGCAAGGTCGAAGTGGCGGCCCACGTGGCCGGCGGCGGCGGTGCGCCCTACGTGGTGCTGAGCGTGCTGGACCGAGGCACCGGAGTTGACCCGCAGGAGCTGGAAAACATCTTCAATCCCTTCTTCCGCGGCGACAAAGCCCGTGGCGGCAAGGGCACCGGTCTGGGGCTGGCCATCGTCAAGCGCATCGCCGAACAGCACGGCGGTAGCATCGAACTGCGCAACCGCGAGGGCGGTGGCGTGGAAGCGCGCGTCTGCCTGCCGCTCGGCCTGCTGCTACCGCGCAACGCGCATTAATCCCAGCGCAGGGCCTTGCCTTCCAGCACTGCCCGGCGCCCGTAGGGCCAGGCGCGGTTCTGCGCGCCGTGGCCGCTGGGCAGGCCGTGGTAGAGCGGAACGCCCAGCTGCGCGGCGTATTCGGCGAAGATTTCTTCCAGGCTGTGGGCCACGCCCTTGCGCGGACAGTCGGTGAAGGTACCGAGGCAGATCGCGCCCAGGCGCGCGCCACCCAGGCTGTTCAGCAGCTGCCACAGGCTGCGCTCGATGCGGTAGTAGGGCTCGCCGACGTCTTCGAGGATCAGGATCGCGCCGTCGGGGGCGTACAGCGCGCCTTCGGTGCCGGCCATGCAGGCCAGCGCGGTGAGGTTGCCGCCGATCAGTTCGCCGTTCACCGCCGCCTTCGGCCCCGCCAGATGCTGCACCGCCAGTTTGCCGCGAGCGCCGGCCAGTACGTGGCTGATCGACGCCAGCGAAGCCAGGCGCTCACGCTGCTCGCTGGGCACGCTCAGCGGTTGCAGGCCCAGCCCGGTGGCGACCATGCCGTGGATCGCCGGCAGGCCGTGGCGGTGGAAGGCGCTGAGGAGGATAGAAATGTCCGAGAAGCCGATCAGCGGGCGCGGCGAGGCGGCCTTCAGGCGCTGCCAGTCGAGTTGCGGGATGAGTTGTCCACAGCCGTAGCCGCCGCGCAGGCACCAGACGGTGCTGACGTCTTCCAGCTCGAAGGCGGCGTGGAAGTCTTCCAGACGTTGCTCCGGCGTGCCGGCCAGGTAGCGGTAGCGGGCGTCGGCGTGCTGGCCCAGGTGGTAGTCGATGCCCTGCACCTCCAACTGGCGCAAGGTGGCTTCCAGCACTTCTTCGGCAATGGCGGACGCCGGTGCAACGAGGGCGACGCGGCCTTCGATGGGCGACCATTTGAGTTCAGCGTGGGGGCGGGCGGGGGGCATGGGAGCATCCGATAGCGGTGGAGAGACCCTGTAAGAGCGAGCTTGCTCGCGAAGGGTTCAGCATGGCAACGATGGCGGGAGGTTCGCTCCCGCAGGGCGAACAAAGCGGAACGCTTTATCCGCCGTGATGCGCATGGAGTGAGGCGGTTCGCGAGCAAGCTCGTTCCTGCATGAGACAGGAGCCCGGCTCACCCCTTGCCTTTGGTTCTGGCCAGGTGCGGCCCGCCATTCTTCTCCAGGTACTCGATGATCACCCCGGCGATGTCCTTGCCGGTGGTGGTCTCGATGCCTTCCAGGCCCGGCGAGGAGTTCACCTCCATCACCAGCGGCCCATGGTTGGAGCGCAGGATGTCGACGCCAGCGACGTGCAGGCCCATCACCTTGGCGGCGCGAATGGCGGTCATGCGCTCTTCCGGGGTGATCTTGATCAGGCTGGCGCTGCCGCCGCGGTGCAGGTTGGAGCGGAACTCGCCGGCCGCGGCCTGGCGCTTCATCGAGGCGATCACCTTGTCGCCGACCACGAAGCAGCGGATGTCGGCGCCGCCGGCTTCCTTGATGTACTCCTGCACCATGATGTTGTGCTTGAGCCCCATGAAGGCCTCCAGCACGGATTCGGCGGCCTTCTCCGTCTCGCAGAGCACCACGCCGATGCCCTGGGTGCCTTCCAGCAGCTTGATCACCAGCGGCGCGCCGCCCACCATTTCGATCAGGTCCGGCACGTCATCGGGGGAGTGGGCGAAGCCGGTTACCGGCAGGCCGATGCCCTTGCGCGAGAGCAGTTGCAGCGAGCGCAGCTTGTCGCGGGAGCGGGCAATGGCCACCGATTCGTTGAGGGGAAAGACGCCCATCATCTCGAACTGGCGCAGCACGGCGCAGCCATAGAAGGTCACCGAGGCGCCGATGCGCGGGATCACCGCGTCGAAACCTTCCAGCGGCTTGCCGCGGTAATGGATCTGCGGCTTGTGGCTGGCGATGTTCATGTAGGCGCGGAGGGTGTCGATCACCACCATCTCGTGGCCGCGTTGCTGCCCGGCCTCCACCAGCCGACGGGTGGAATACAGGCGCGGATTGCGCGACAGCACAGCAATTTTCATTGATCACCTGGAAGGGTGGCGGGAACCATGATGAGGGGTTTGTCTTGCACGTAGGTGAGGCCGGGGTTGACTACCAGCTGGCCCTGCACCAGGGCCTTGGAGCCCAGCAGCACGCGGTAGCGCATGGTCTTGCGGCAGGCCAGGGTGAACTCCACCGACCAGGCGCGGTCGCCCAGGGCCAGCAGGGTGCGGATCACATAGCGGGTCTGGGCCTGGCCGTTGGAGCTCTTGATGGTTTTCATCGTCACCACCGGCGCTTCGCAGCGATGGCGACGCTGCACCTGGGTGCCCAGGTGGGCGACGAAACGCACCCAGTCCTGGCCGTCGCGCTGGAACGGCACGATGTCGCTGGCATGCAGGCTGGAGGTACTGGCGCCGGTGTCGATCTTCGCGCGCAGGCCGACCATGCCCAGTTCGGGCAGGGCGATCCATTCGCGCAGACCAATTACCGACAGCTGGTCGAAAGTCTTCAAGGCTGGTGTCCCCGGCGTTTGCCGGCATTCTAGTCAGGCCGCTTGTGCCCCGCCAGCGGGGCGCGGGGTACACTCTCAGACCCGCATGACGAGGTTGTGAAGTGAGCGAAAAAGACGACGACAAGGTCCGCCTGGACAAGTGGCTGTGGGCGGCGCGCTTCTACAAGACCCGCTCCCTGGCCAAGGAAGCCATCGATGGCGGCAAGGTGCATTGCCGGGGCGAGCGCTGCAAGCCGGGCAAGGAGCCGAAGGTTGGCGAGGAGTATGTGATCCGCACCGGCTTCGACGAGCGCACCGTGGTGGTGAAGGCGCTGTCGATGGTGCGCCGTGGCGCGCCCGAGGCGCAGTTGCTCTATGAAGAGACCGCCGACAGTGTGAAGCGTCGCGAGGAGGCTTCGGCCATGCGCAAAGCGGGGGCGCTGGGCGTGCAGACCGACGGGCGGCCGACCAAGAAGCAGCGCCGCCAGCTGTTCAGCTTCCGCGATCAGGAGTGAGCTGGCAGCTCGACCAGCAGTTGGCCGTCAGCGGCCTTCAGGCTCAGCTGTGACCAGTTCGGCACCACGGCGCGCACGCGCGGATCGAAGGCGCTGCCGGTGCCGATCTGGATCACCTGGCAGCCGGCGTCCAGCGCGCTCTGCACGCCGGCCGGGGCGTCTTCGAAGGCCAGGCAGTCCTGCGCCGCCATGCCCAGACGCTCGGCGCCCAGCCGGTAGGGTTGAGGGTCCGGCTTGCCGGCGCTGACGTCATCGGAACCGACCAGCACATCCGGCAGCGGCAGGCCGCAGATCGCCAGGCGCTCCAGGGCGACTCGGCGACTGGCGGAAGTCACCACGGCCCAGGGCTGACCGACCAGCGCCCCGAGGAACAGGTCGGCCCCGGCCACGATCGCCGAACCCTGCATGGCGTGCTCGAACTCCAACTGATTCAGTGCCAGTAACTCGGCTGCCATGTCCAGGTGCGGTGCGACCTGCGCAATGGTGTCCTCGGAACGCATCCCATGGCAGATGGACAGCACCGCGTCCAGCGGCACGCCATGGCGCTGGCACCAGATTCCCCAGACCAGTTCGACGGCGGCGGTGGATTGCACCAGGGTGCCATCCATGTCCAGCAGGATGGCGCGGGTTTCGATCAGCATGGCGGGGCGAGTTCCTGGAGGGGTTCCGGTCGGGGAGAGCGATGATGCTCCATTGACCACGACGAAACACGGAAGATCGCTGTGGGATAAATCCCGATGCTCGCCTTGAAAGCAACGGCCCGCGCGCCAGGCGGAGCGCCGGCCAGTGGCTCAGGCCGCGATGACGCTCAGGCGGTTGACCAGCGGAATTCTCGCGGCCAGGCGGAACAGCGGATCGGTCCAACGCATCAGGGTGGCACTGCCAACCGCAGCGAACGGCGTGAAGCAGCTCCAGGCCAGGGCCACCAGCGCCATCTGCAGGCCGCCGATGTAGTCGTCCTGGCCCCAGTGTGCACCGGCCACCAGACGCGGCAGCATGAACAGCAGCGCCAGGCCCCAGATCACCACCCATTGCAGGGCGTTGCGGGCGAACAGGGTGAGGAACAGTGCCCAGATCAACAGCACCGAGGCGTGGTCACCGGGGAAGCTGCGAGCGGATTCGTCCTTCACCTCGAACACGGTGTTCTGCCACTGCGGGTAGAAATTCTCCAGGCGCACGGCGTCCGGCGCAACGGCCGAGATACTCGCGTGCTGCCAGCCCAGCTTGTGGGCAATCTTGGCGTAGAGGATGCGCACCACCACCAGTACCACGGCCGCACATAAAAAGCCGAAGGTCGCCGCGCGGACCTGGGTGGCCTTGAAGATCCAATCGCCACGGATCAGCAGCAGCAGCAGGATCACGCCCACCAGCAGGTCGAATGGTCGGGTGCTCGCCACCGCCCAGGTCAGGCGCCAGGCTTCGTGGGTTGCCAGTGGCTGGTTGAGCAGGCTGAACAGACTGAAATCGAACAGGTCCATCGCGCTGCGAGCGGGCTCCCAGAGCCATAGCAGGAGCAGGACAGTCGCCAGCAGATGACAGGCGATGAAGGGCTTCCAGGACCAGGTGGCTTGGAACGGCGTGGTTTTGTCCATAAAATCGATACCCCCTTACGGAACCACCCGATTGTGGGTGGGTGCTGCAAAGCGCGCTTTATAGGCCTTTGCCATCAACTTGTCATTCATTTGTGCCTATCGCAGCGTTGTGCCAAGCATGTCTCAGATCGATCAAAGTCAGCGTTTCCTGTTCGACAACACCGATGTTCGCGGTGAGCTGGTGGAGCTGGAACGCAGCTTCGCCGAAGTGCTGGCCAAGCATCCCTATCCGCAGCCGGTCGCCCAGCTGCTGGGAGAAATGCTAGCTGCCGCCGCGCTGTTGTGCGGCACCCTCAAGTTCGACGGCCTGCTGGTGTTGCAGGCGCGCTCCAGCGGCGCCGTGCCGCTGCTGATGGTCGAATGCTCCAGCGATCGCGAAGTGCGTGGCCTGGCCCGCTACGACGCGGACGCCATTGGCGATACCGCCGGCCTCGCCGAGCTGATGCCCCATGGCGTGCTGACCCTCACGGTCGACCCGAAGAACGGCAAGCGCTACCAGGGCATCGTGCCGCTGGAAGGCGCGACCCTGGCGGACTGCCTGTCGACCTATTTCGCCACGTCCGAGCAGCTGCCGACCCGTTTCTGGCTCAATGCCGACAGCCGTCGCGCCCGTGGCCTGCTGCTGCAGCAGTTGCCGGCCGACCGCCAGCGCGACGCGGAATCGCGGGAAGCGGCCTGGCAGCACGTCACCACCCTGGCCGACACCCTGACCGCCGAGGAACTGCTGGGCCTGGACAACGCCACCGTGCTGCACCGCCTGTTCCACGAGGATGACGTCCGTGTGTTCGATCCGCAGCCGCTGGTGTTCCGCTGCAGTTGCTCGCGGGAACGCTCGGCCAACGCGCTGGTCAGTCTTGGGCAGGAAGACGCCGAGCGCCTGCTGGCCGAGGAGGATGGCGAGATCGTCATCGACTGCCAGTTCTGCAACCAGCGCTATCGCTTCGACGGCTCCGACGTTGCCCAGCTGTTCTCGGGTGGCGGAAGCCAGACACCGTCAGAAACCCGCCATTGACCGCATCGATTTGTCCGATAGCCGAACCAATGGCGCTCTCGCCAGATCAGAGGCTGCACGAGAACAGTTCTTTTCTGGCATAATCCCGCGACTTTTTTCCGCGGTAGTGGGAATAGAAAGTCACTACGCAATGTTTGGAGGACTCGGCTTCGGCCGACGGGGACCCACATGACGCAAGCCAATAAAGCCGTTTACACCGACATCAGCGTTGCCCAACTGGTCGAGGAAGCCATTCGCCGCGGCGAAGGCGAACTCGCCGACAACGGCTCGCTGGTCGTTCGTACCGGCCACCGCACCGGCCGCTCGCCTGCCGACCGTTTCATCGTCGAAGAGCCGGGCAGCAAGGATTCCATCGCTTGGGGCGCCATCAACCGTCCGTTCCCGGCCGACAAGTTCGATGCCCTGTGGGACCGTGTCCAGGCCTTCAACAACGCCCAGGACCACTTCGTATCCCACGTCCATGTAGGCTCGGCCCACGACCACTACCTGGCCGTGAAGATGACCACTGCCACCGCCTGGCAGAACCTGTTCGGCCGTGCCCTGTTCATCGAGCCCGAGCAGTACAACCCGGCCGGCCGCGAAGAGTGGCAGGTCCTCAACGTCGCCAACTTCGAGTGCGTGCCCGAGCGTGACGGCACCAACTCCGATGGCTGTGTGATCCTCAACTTCGCCCAGAAGAAGGTGCTGATCGCCGGCATGCGCTATGCCGGTGAGATGAAGAAGGCCATGTTCGGCGTGCAGAACTACCTGCTGCCGGAGAAAGACGTGCTGCCGATGCACTGCGCCGCCAACATCGGCGAAGCCGGCGACGTGACCCTGTTCTTCGGTCTGTCGGGCACCGGCAAGACCACCCTGTCCGCCGATGAAAGCCGCTACCTGATCGGCGACGACGAGCACGGCTGGGGCGAAGGCGTTGTGTTCAACATCGAAGGCGGTTGCTATGCCAAGTGCATCGACCTGTCCGAGAAGAACGAGCCGGTCATCTGGAAAGCCATCAAGTTCGGCGCCGTGCTGGAAAACGTCGTCCTCGACGAGAACCGCACCCCGGACTACGCCGATGACAGCCTGACCCAGAACTCCCGCGCGGCCTACCCGCTGGAGAACGTCGAGAAGCGTTCCGAGAAGAACCTCGGCGGCGAACCGAATGCCGTGATCTTCCTGACCTGCGACCTGACCGGCGTTCTGCCGCCGGTGTCGATCCTGAACAACGAACAGGCGGCCTACCACTTCCTGTCCGGCTACACCGCGCTGGTGGGTTCCACCGAAATGGGTTCGGGCGGCGGCATCAAGTCGACCTTCTCCACCTGCTTCGGCGCACCGTTCTTCCCGCGTCCGGCCGGCGTCTACGCCGAGCTGCTGATCAAGCGCATCAAGGCCTTCGGCTCCAAGGTCTACCTGGTCAACACCGGCTGGACCGGCGGTGGCTACGGCGTTGGCAAGCGCTTCAACATCCCGACCACCCGTGGCGTGATCGCTGCCATCCAGAGCGGTGCTCTGATCGGCGCCGAGACCGAGCACCTGGACATCATCAACCTGGACGTGCCCAAGGCCGTTCCGGGCGTCGAGACCGTCCTGCTCAACCCGCGCAACACCTGGGAAGACAAGGCTGCCTACGACGAAGCCGCCAAGGGCCTGGCCAGCAAGTTCATCGAGAACTTCAAGAAGTTCGACGTGAGCGAAGCCATCAAGAACGCCGGCCCGCAGCTGTAAGCGAGCCCGTTCTGGAAAGAGCCGCCTTCGGGCGGCTTTTTCATTGGTGCCTCGGAACGGTCCTGCTCCAAGGTGCTCTTCGTAGGAGCGAGCTTGCTCGCGAACCGGAGTTGGGCTGTTCGCGAGCAAGCTCGCTCCTACAATGGACGTCCCTAGGCTCACGGGATCGTCCATGACAGGCAAGGGAGTTATCCACATGTACGACACCCTCGAACGCGTCTTCGGCTTCCGCCAGTTCCGCCCCGGCCAGGAGGCGGCGGTCAGTGCGGTGCTCGCCGGGCGCTCGGCGGCGGCGATCTTCCCCACCGGCTCGGGCAAGTCGCTGTGCTACCAGCTGCCGGCGCTGCTGTTGCCGCACCTGACCCTGGTGGTCTCGCCGCTGCTGGCGCTGATGCAGGACCAGTTGGCCTTCCTCGCCCGTCACGGTATTGCCGCCGCCAGCATCGATTCGGCGCAGAGCCGTGAGCAGACCGCGCAGACCATGGCGCGGGCGCGCAGCGGCGAGTTGAAGGTGCTGATGATCTCGGTGGAGCGCCTGAAGAACGAGCGCTTCCGCAACTTCATCAGTGAGGTGCCGATTTCCCTGCTGGTGGTGGACGAGGCGCACTGCATCTCCGAATGGGGCCACAACTTCCGCCCTGACTACCTGAAGCTGCCGGACTACCAGAAGCAGTTCCGCATACCCCAGGTATTGCTGCTGACCGCCACGGCGACGCCGGCGGTGATCGCGGACATGCGCAGCAAATTTGCCATCGCCGAGACTGATGTGGTCACCACCGGCTTCTACCGCGCCAACCTCGATCTGCAGGTCGAGCCGGTGGCCAGCGCCGCCCGCCGTGCGCGGCTGGTGCAGTGGCTGGGCGAGCGCGCCGGGCAGCCGGCCATCGTCTACGTCACCCAGCAGAAGACCGCCGAGGAAGTCGCCGCGCACCTGGCCGAGCGCGGCATTCCCGCCTGCGCTTACCACGCCGGGATGGAACACCCGGAGCGCGAGGGCATCCAGCGCCGCTTCATGGAGGGCCGGCTGAACTGCATCGTCGCCACCATTGCCTTCGGCATGGGCATCGACAAGAGCAACATCCGCCAGGTTGTGCATTACGACCTGCCCAAGTCGCTGGAGAACTACAGCCAGGAGATCGGCCGCGCCGGCCGTGACGGCCAGCGCTCGGAATGCCTGGTGCTGGCCAACCGCGACAGCCTCAATGTGCTGGAGAACTTCGTCTACGGCGACACGCCCGAGCGCGAAGGCATCCGCCTGGTGCTGGAGGAGATTCGCCAGGCGCCGAACGCGCAGTGGGAAACCATGCTGGTGCCATTGTCCGACCAGTCAAACATTCGCCAGCTGCCGCTGAAAACACTACTGGTGCAGCTGGAGCTACGCGGCATCATCGCTCCGCGTTTCGCCTATTTCGCCGAATATCGCTACAAGCTTCTGATAGATTCCACCGAGCTGCTGGGGCATTTCGAAGGTGAGCGGCGGCAGTTCGTCGATGCCATCCTCACCACCTCGGCCCGCGCCAGGACCTGGGCGACACTGGATTTCGATGCTCTCTACAGCCGCCACGGCGCCGAGCGCGCGCGGGTGGTGAAGGCGCTGGACTACTTCCAGGAGCGCGGCTGGGTGGAGCTGGAAAGCAAGCAGATGACCGAGGTCTACTCGATACGCGACGCGACCTTCGCTGTGGACGAGTTGAGCGACGAACTGCACCGCTACTTCAAGCGCCACGAAGACAGCGAGATCGCCCGCATCGGCGCCATGCTTGAATTGCTCGGCAGCGCGGAGTGCCTGAGCTGGCGCCTGGCCCAGTACTTCGGCGACCAGCAGGCGCCGCGCCACTGCGGGCACTGCTCGGTCTGCGCCGGCCGCATCGCCCGGCTGCCGGAGCCGCCCGCGCTGCCGCCGCTGGACGGGCAGTCGCTGCACAATCGCTGCGCCGCCTTCCTGGAGAAATACCGCAGCGCCCGAGGTCTTGCGCCCAGCGCCGACTGCGTGACGCGCTTCCTCTGCGGCATCAGCGTGCCGGCTTTCACCCGCCTGCGCGCCCGCACGCTGCCGGGCTACGCGACGCTGGAGGACTACCCCTACGCCCAGGTGCGCGACTGGGTGCAGGCGCAACTGTGATCGCCTGCAGACGTCGGGGCCACGCACGACTAAAGGTCGGCGTGATGCCGGCGGGGCTCCTTGTAGGGTGAGGGGAGGAAATTCCTCCTAGACTCACCAGGCACTGCCTGCCTACCGGCCGAGGAGCCCCCGCATGTCCGTCGAGCACCTGGATGTACTGATCATCGGCGCCGGCCTGTCCGGCATTGGCGCCGCCTGTCACCTGCAGAAGCAGTGTCCCGGCAAGTCCTACGCCATCCTCGAAGGCCGCGAGGCCATGGGCGGTACCTGGGACCTGTTCCGCTACCCCGGCATCCGCTCCGACTCGGACATGTACACCCTGGGCTACAACTTCAAGCCCTGGACGGACCCCAAGGCCATCGCCGACGGCCCGTCGATCCTCAGCTACATCCGCGAGACCGCCCGCGAATACCGTGTCGAGGACAAGGTGCGCTACCGCCACCGCGTGCTCAAGGCCGACTGGGACAGCGCCAGTGCGCGCTGGAACCTCACCGTGCAGCGTGGCGACGAGGACGAGCCGGTGCGCATGAGTGCGCAGTTCCTCTTCATGTGCACCGGTTACTACCGCTACGACGCCGGCTACACCCCGGACTTCCCCGGGCGCGAGAGCTTCGCCGGGCAGGTCATCCACCCGCAGCTGTGGCCGGAGAATTTCGACTACAGCGGCAAGCGCGTCGTGGTGATCGGCAGCGGCGCGACCGCCGTCACGCTGATCCCCTCGCTGACCGACAAGGCCGCCCACGTCACCATGCTGCAGCGCTCGCCGTCGTATGTGATCACCCTGCCGGCGAAGGACCCGATCTCCAACTTCCTGCGTCACTTCCTGCCGGAGAAGTGGGTGTACCGTCAGGCGCGGGCGCGCAACGTGACCATGCAGATGATCTTCTTCATGGCCTCCAAGGCGTTCCCCGGCGCGGTGCGCAAGCTCATGCTCAAGCTGGCCAACCTGCAGCTGGGCAAGGATTTCGACATGCGCCATTTCAGCCCGCGCTACAAACCGTGGGATGAGCGCGTGTGCTGCGTGCCAGACGGAGACCTGTTCAAGGCGCTGCGCCAGGGCCGCGCCTCGGTGGTCACCGACCACATCGAGCGCTTCACCGAGAAAGGCATCCTGCTCAAGTCCGGGCAGGTGCTGGAAGCGGACGTGATCGTCACCGCCACCGGGCTGGACCTGGTGATGTTCGGCGGTGCGGAACTGGCCATCGATGGCAGGCCCTTCGACGTCACCCAGAGCATGGGCTACCGCGGCATCATGCTGCGCGACCTGCCCAACCTCGCCGCCATCGTCGGCTACACCAACGCCAGCTGGACGCTCAAGGCCGACCTTTCCAGCGAATACTTCTGTCGCCTGATCAACCACCTCGACGCCATCGGCATGCGCCAGTGCACGCCGCGCCAGACGCACGGTTCGGTGAAGGAAGAGCCCTTCCTCAACCTCAACTCCGGCTATATCCAGCGCGCCGCCGACCGCATGCCCAAGCAGGGCGACCGCACGCCGTGGAAGCTCTACCAGAACTACGCGCTGGACCTCGCCCTGCTGCGCTTCGGCAAGGTCGAGGATGGTTATCTGAGCTTCACCTCGCCCAAGCAGCGCCACGCCGCGGCGGCACCGGTGGAAGCGCTGGAGAGCTGATACTCGCGACGGCGCTCGAGGTGACGGGCGCCGTTTCATCGACAGTCTGGATAGACATTATCGATACGCCGCTCTGCAACGCAGCGTCCTCCCGGCTTACCATGCGCGCCATTCCCGTCCATGCCAGCCAGAGGATTTTTCCATGCTGATCGAAGATGCCATCCGCAGCCGCCGTTCCATTCGTGGTTTCGACACTTCCTACGTGATGAGCCGCGAGGAGAAGGACGCCCTGCTGCAGCAGGCGCTGCTCGCTCCCACCTCCTTCAACCTGCAGCACGTGCGCCTGGTGGAAGTCAGCGATCCGCAGCTGCGTGCACAAATCCGCGAAGCCGGCTGGGACCAGGTGCAGATGACCGACGCCTCGATGCTGGTGATCGTCTGCGCGCAGGTCGACAGCTGGGAGAAGAACGCCGAACGCGTGTGGGACGGCGCCCCGGCTGAAGTGAAGAACTACATGGTCGGCGCCATCGACGGCTACTACAGAGGCAAACCGCAGACCCAGCGCGACGAAGCCATGCGCAGCAGTGGCCTGGTGGCCCAGACCCTGATGCTCGCCGCCCGTGGCCGCGGCCTGGACAGCGTTCCCATGGTCGGCTTCGACTTCGACGCCGTGGGCAAGCTGATCAACCTGCCGGCCAACCATGTGATCGGCCTGATGATCGCCGTGGGCAAACAGGCGGTGGAAGCTAAACCGCGCATCGGCCGACTGCCGCTGGAAGAGACGATCATTCGCGATCGTTTCTGATCCTCACGAAACGCGCCTCCGGGCGCGTTTTCTCTTGCTCTTCGTAGGATGGGTATCGCTCCGCTCCACCCATCCTACGTCGTGCTTCGTATTACTCGGGAGCGGAGTCCGCTATCCGTTCGATCAGCCATTGCAACGCCGTATCCCGTTCGCGCTGGGCGAGATACACCAGCTCCAGGTGAAACTGCCCCACGTCGAATGGCAGCTCCAAGACCTGCAACGGCAGCAACTCGGCAAAGTACAGGGCCAGCCGTGTCGGCAGCACCGTCAGCAGATCCGTGGTTGCCACCAGGTGCGCCGCCTGCAGGTAGTTCGGCGTGGTGTAGGCGATTTCCCGCTTGAGTCCCTGGCTGGCCAGCCACTGGTCGACCATGCCCTTGGTCTGCCCGCCGGAGACCCACAGGTGCCGCTGGCGGAGGAAGGTCTCCAGATCGATCCCGCCGTCTACCTGCGGATGTCCGCGCCGGGCCAGCAGGCGCAGCGTCTCGCTCGCCCAGGGGCGGCGCTGGAAGCGTGCCGGCAGCTCCTCGAAGCGCCCCAGCACCAGGTCGAGGTTGCCCTTGTCCAGCGCCTCGGCGGGCAGCGTCGGGGTCAGGTGCTGGATCGTGAGGCCAATGCCCGCAGCCAATGCCCCCACCCTTTGGAGCAGGTGCGGCATGCACAGTGCCTCGGCATAGTCGGTCAGCGCCAGGGTGAAGCGCTGACGGCTGCGCGCCGGGTCGAAGGTATCGCCGCCGGCCAGGCTCTGGCCGATGCGCTGCAGGGCGTCGCGGATCGGCGCTTCCAGCTCCAGTGCCCGCGGCGTCGGCTGCATCGCACGGCCCACGCGCACCAGCAGCGGGTCATCGAGCAGTTCACGCAGGCGGTTGAGCGCGTTGCTCACCGCCGGCTGGCTCAGCGACAGGCGCTCCGCCGCACGGGAGACGTTGCGTTCGCGCAGCAGCGCATCCAGCACCCGCAGCAGGTTGAGGTCGAAGGTATTCATATTCATCGGCTGAATGCCACTTATCACAACTCAAAATTTCAAAAATAGTACCGCCTTCCCTAAGGTGAGTGGTCTTCAAACGAGCGTTTCAGGCTGACAAGAGGAACAACATGAGCCAGAACATCCGCATCGCCAGCGCCGCCGTCATCGGCGCCGGCACCATGGGCCGGGGCATTGCCATGTGTCTGGCGAACGCCGGCGTGCAGGTCCTGTGGCTGGACAACAACCCGCAGATGCTCACCCAGGCCCTCGGCGCCGTGGCCGATACCTACGCCCACAACGTGCGCCAGGGCCGCATCGACGAGGCCGAAGCCGCCCGCCGCCGTGCGCGCATCTCCCAGGTGGCGAACTATGCGGCGATCCGCGAGGTGGACCTGGTGATCGAGGCGGTGTACGAGAACCTCGAGCTCAAGCAGTCGATCTTCCGCGAGCTGGATGCGGCGCTGAAACCCTCGGCGATCCTGGCTTCCAACACCTCCTACCTGGATGTCGACGCGATTGCCGCAGTGACCTCGCGGCCATCCCAGGTGCTCGGCCTGCACTTCTTCAGCCCGGCGCACATCATGAAGCTGCTGGAGATCGTGCGCGGCGCGAAGACCGCTCCCGCCGTGCTCGAAGCAGCCCTGGAACTGGGCGAGCGCATGGGCAAGGTCAGCGTGGTGGCCGGCAACTGCCATGGCTTCATTGGCAACCGCATGCTGGAGAAGTACGTCCAGGAGTCGCGCCGGCTGATCCTCGAAGGCTCGCTGCCGCACCAGGTGGACGCAGCGATCCAGGGCTTCGGCTTCGCCATGGGGCCGTTCCGCATGTTCGACGTAGTCGGCATCGACCTCGAGTGGCGCGCCCGCGAGCTGGCCGGCAAGGGCCAGGACGCGCCGACCGTGCAGGTGGACAACCGCCTGTGCGAGATGGGCCGCTTCGGCCAGAAGAGTGGCAACGGCTTCTACC
Source organism: Pseudomonas sp. DP-17 (assembly GCF_022380625.1). NCBI lineage: Bacteria > Pseudomonadati > Pseudomonadota > Gammaproteobacteria > Pseudomonadales > Pseudomonadaceae > Pseudomonas > Pseudomonas sp. DP-17. Next base: position 113,259 of record NZ_JAKSXG010000013.1, on the reverse strand, counting down.
ACTACGAGCCGGGCAGCCGCCAGGCCGAGCACGACCCGGAAGTCGACGCCCTGGTAGTGCGCGAATCCGAGCGTTTGGGCTACCAGCGCCGCGAAATCGGCGCCGAGGAAATCCTCGAGCGCTGCCTGCTGGCGCTGGTCAACGAAGGCGCGAAGATCCTCGACGAAGGCATCGCCTCTACCAGCGCCGACATCGACACCGTTTACCTCAATGGTTATGGCTTCCCCAAGGACAAGTCCGGCCCAATGGCTTGGGCCGATTCCCAGGGCCTGCAGAGCGTGCTGGCACGCCTGCGTGACCTGGCCGGCGAGCACGGCGCGCACTGGCAGCCGGCCGCGCTGATCGAGCGCCTGGCCGCCGCCAATGGCCGCTTCGCCGACGTAAAACAGGAGCACTGAACATGAGTTACCAGGCACCCCTGCGCGACATGCGCTTCGTCCTTCACGAGCTGTTCGATGTCAGTGCCCACTGCGAGCTGCTGGGCAACGGCCTCGACCGCGAGCTGATCGACGGCGTGCTGGAAGAAGGCGCGCGCTACACCGGCGAAGTGGTCGCCCCGCTGAACCGCAACAGCGACGAGCAGGGCGCAACCCTGCTCAACGGCGAAGTCACTACCCCGGAGGGTTTCCGAGAGGCTTACCGGCAGTATTGCGACAACGGCTGGGCGAGCATGACCGGGCCGACCGAGTTCGGCGGCCAGGGCTTCGCGCAGATGGTTTCGGCCAGCTTCCATGAGATGCTGATGGCCGCGTCACTGTCTTTCCGCGTCTATTCCGGCCTGACCGAAGGCGCGGTGCTGGCGCTGTACAAGCACGGCGCGCCGGAGTTGCAGCGCGACTACCTGGCGAAGATGGTCAGCGGCGTGTGGAGCGGCACCATGTGCCTCACCGAGCCCCAGGCCGGCACCGACCTGGCCCTGCTGCGCACCCGCGCCGAGCCGCAGGCGGACGGGAGCTACCGTGTCAGTGGCAGCAAGATCTTCATCAGCGGCGGCGAGCAGGACCTCTCCGAGAACATCGTCCACCTGGTACTGGCGCGCCTGCCGGATGCGCCGGCCGGGGTGAAGGGCATCAGCCTGTTCCTCGTGCCCAAGTTCATCGCCAACGCCGACGGAACACCGGGCGCGCGCAACTCCCTGAGCTGCGGCGCCATCGAGCACAAGATGGGTATCAAGGGCGCGTCTACCTGCGTGATGAACTTCGACGGCGCCACCGGCTGGCTGATCGGCCAGGCCAACCAGGGCCTGGCGTGCATGTTCACCATGATGAACGATGCGCGCTTCCAGGTCGGCCTGCAGGGCCTGGGTATTGCCGAGCGCTCCTGCCAGGGCGCGCTGGCCTACGCCCGCGAACGTCTGCAATCCCGTGCGCTGACCGGTGCAGCCGAGCCGTCCAAGGCCGCCGACCCGATCATCGTCCACCCGGATGTAAGGCGCATGCTGCTGACCCAGAAGACCCTCACCGAAGGTTGCCGGATGGTGTCCGCGCTCTGCGCCCGCGAACTGGACCTGGAGCACGGCCATCCCGAGGCGGACGCCCGCAAGGCGGCAAGCAAGCGCGCGGCGCTGCTGATCCCCATCGTGAAGTCGTTCTTCACCGATGTCGGCCAGGAGGTCTCCAGCCTTGGCGTGCAGGTCTACGGCGGCCACGGCTACATCCGCGAGTGGGGCATGGAGCAGCTGATGCGCGACAGCCGCATCACCCAGATCTACGAAGGCACCAATGGCATCCAGGCGCTCGACCTGATCCGCCGCAAGCTGCTGGGCGACGGCGGTGCGGAGCTGAGCGCGCTGATCGGCGAACTGGTGGCTGTCTGCGAAACCGTCGGTGCGCGCACTGAACTGGCGGGCCTGGCGGAAACCGTGCGCCAACGCCTGCTGGAGTGGCGCAGCCTGACCGACGACGTGATCGCCGCCTGCCAGCGCGACCCGCAGGAAATCGGTGCTACTTCGGTGGACTTCCTGCAGTACTGCTCCTACGTGCTGCTCGCCGGACTCTGGGTGCAGGCTGCCGGCGTGGCCCAGGCGAAGCTGGCGGCCGGCGAGGGCGACGCGGACTTCTACCGCGCCAAGCTCGCCAGCGCCGAGTTCTACGTCAAGCGCATCCTGCCGCGCGCCAGCATGCACCGCGAAGCCCTGCTGGGTGGAGCGGATTGCCTGATGGGGCTGGATGCGGAGCACTTTGCTTTCTGATGCCCGGTTCAGGTGCCGCGCTCTTGCCCGCAGCGGGCACAGAAGCGCGCCTGGGGTGCCAGTCCATCGCCACAGCCTGAGCACAGGGTGGGTTTCTGGGAGGCGCCGCAGCGCTGGCAATAGAGGGCGTCCGGCGTAATGGCCGCCCGGCATTGCGCGCAGGGCGTGGTCGGTGCTGCCGCCGGTCGTGGCGGCGCATCCCGACAGTCCGGCGCATCGTAGTTGCCGTGGCCGCCGCCATGACGGCCGCCGTACCCGCGGCGACCATGATGCCCACCCATCATCAAACGTTCGAGCCAACCCATGATGTACCTCCAGTTTCCCGTCGTGGGGTGGAGTCATTGAGCAGCCTGTAGTTGCTACAGGGTCAAGGTTCGGGAGTGTGAGCGGAGATTTCGCCAAAGAGCGTCCAAGAAAAAACGCCGCGCCGGTTATCCCGGAGCGGCGTTTTTTCTTGAGCGGTAACAGGCTCAGGCCCGTTCCCACACTTCGAACGCGTAGGCCGGCGTCTCGCCTTCCGCGTCGTGCTCGATGCTCGACGCCAGGTGCCACTGGCTCGTGTTCACTTCCGGGAAGTGCGCATCGCCTTCCGGGCTCAGACCCACGCGGGTCAGGTACAGGCGTTCGGCGCGGCCCAGGGCTTCACCGTAGAGTTGCGCACCGCCGATCAGCATCAGCTCGTCGGCTTCCTCTTCCCTGGCCCACTGCTCGGCGCGCTCCAGGGCGGCGTCGAGGCTGGTGAAGACTTCCGCGCCTTCGAGCTTGAGGCCCGCCTGGCGGGTGACCACGATGTTCAGCCGACCCGGCAGCGGACGGCCCAGCGAGTCCCAGGTCTTGCGGCCCATGATCACCGGCTTGCCCAGGGTCATCGCCTTGAAGTGCTTGAGGTCCTGCGGCAGGTGCCAGGGCAGGCGGTTGTCGACGCCGATCACGCGGTTCTCGGCAAGGGCGGCGATCATCGCCAGGGGCAGGGCTTCGGACATCGTGACTCCAGTGGTGAACATCAGCGGGAACTCCCGTTGCCAGAGGATACCAGTCGCACCTCCCCGGTGGGACCGGAGGGCGGAACGCGCATGAAGAAGGTGCCGTCTTCGTTGACCTGGGTGATGCCAGTGGCCAGTACCTTGCGGTAGTCCTTGAGGTTGAAGGCCAGCGTCTGGTCCGGTTGCTCGGCCTTGAGCAGCACCTGGGAATAAGTGATGAGGATCTCGAAGATCTTCAGGTCGCCCGACTGCAGCCAGATGTACGACTGACCGGCCTGGCGCGGCGGTTCGAAGGCCAGCGAGGCGGCGCCCGGATTGGGCACGAACTTCAGGTGCAGGCCCTTGGCGTCCAGCCAGCTGGATTCGACACGCCCGCCGATGCCCACCAGCGGGAAGACCTGGTGGTAGTTCAGGTGCATCACGTTGTCCTGCAGCACCGCGCCGGGGCGCTCCAGTGTCACCAGCGAATCCAGGCGCAGGCCCACCAGGCTCATGGCGCCGTAGCTGGGCACGCCGAGCACCTTCACGCTGTCGGGCTGGTAGTCGAGGTTGTCGCCGTCGAGCTTCACCGTGCCGGAGAGCTTGAGCGGCAGCCAGGGCCCGACACCCAGCGGCTGCACCTCGCCGGAGACCAGCAGGCGGTCGCCTTCGACGCTGAGCTTGAAGTCGCGCAGCATGGTTTCCGGGTAGGCGAGGATGTGCTGGTTGAACAGGTTGGCGAGCTGCTCGGGGCTGAGTATCACCTCGCCCTCGGAGACCTCGATGCGCATAGCCTGCGGGCGGTCGAAGTCGATCGGCTCGCCGGCCTTGAGTGGCACCAGCCAGCCCTTGAGCTGCGGGCTGTGGAAGCCGACGCCGCCCTGGAAATACATGTCCACGTTATTGAGCAGGATGCCCACGCCGTCCTGGCCGGAATCACGCAGTCCGCCGGGGCGGCTGGCCTTGAATTCCGGTGCCGGCGGCGTCTGCTGGAACCAGCCCTGGCGCAGCACGCCCAGTTCGCGCTGCTGCTTGTCGATGGCGCTCTCGGCGGCAGCCTGGCCGGCCAGCGCGAGGCAGAGCAGGGAGGCGAGGAGGGTTCTCATAGGGCTTTCTCCTCCGGGGCGGGCGCTTTGACCGGCGAGACCGCGATGTGCACCATGCCGTCCTCGCGCAGGCGGATTTCGCCGTACTGCAGCTGGCGGCGGTAGTCGTAGAGGTTGAACAGCAGCGGTGCGTCGGGGCTCAGGCTGGTGAACAGCGCGTAGGCCTTCACCAGAATGGTCCGCGCCATCTTGATGTCGCCGCCCTCGATGAACATGTAGCTCTGTGGCGCCTTGAGCTGCGGCCATTTCAGCTCGGCCAGGTCGCTGCCCAGCAGCAGGTCCATGCCGCCGTCGGCCAGCTTCAGGCTGCGGACGGTGAAGTCCAGGCGCGGCGGCGGGAACAGGCCGTCGAGGTCGACCAGGATACGGTTGCCGATCAGCTGCATGTGCGCGGTGTGCAACTGCAGCACTTCGGACATCTCGATGGAGGCGGCGGTCAGCGAGGGCGTGACGTCCACGTTGTCGACGAAGATTCGCTGCGGCACCAGTGCCACCTTCAGCGGCCCGGCCTGCTCGATCCCGGTGATCATCCGCAGCGGTCGCCAGCGCCCCTTGCGCAGCAGTTCGCCGTGGACTTCCTGGCCGTCGGCGCGGGTGCTGAGCCTGAGGTTGCGAACCGGCGCCTTGGCGTTGCGCAGCTCCTCGTTGAGCAGACTGGCGAGGGTGGCGTCGGCGACGAAGATATCCCCGGCCTGGATGCGCGCGACCATGGACTTCGGGTCGTCGAGCATCAGCGGCGTGCTGCTACCTGCTACCGGGCTCATCTGGATCAGCATCCTGCGGATGAAGAAGCCGATGTCGTCGTGCAGGCGGAAGTCGGTCTGGCTGATCCACAGTTGCGAGGTGTTGCTGGCGGACTGCCGGGCGCTGACGTCGGCGCCCAGCTGGCGCGGCGGCACCGCCTGCATCAGCGGGGTGTCCGGGCCCCAGTCGGAGGGGCGCACCGGTGGCGTTTCCACCGCCGCCGCGGTGGCGGCGGCGAACAGCAGGGGCAAGGCACTGAGCAGCGAGCGCAGCATGGCGAGGCCTCATTGTTGTTTTTATAGGGGCAGTGCTATCGGCTGAGTCTGAGGCTGGCCGCGCGCGGCGAGAGCCCCTCCTTGGTTTGGTTGACGCCACCGGGTGTTACCGGCGGTGCCGGGACGTGGCGGCGAGCAGCGGTTATCCTTGGTGCCGAATACCGATTGCCGGAGAACCCGTGAGCGAGTCCGCCCTCCAATCCCTGTGGCTGTGCGAGGCCGTGCGCCTGCGCGAGGAACAGGTCGGCCCCCTGGAAGACAGCGAAGCCAACCGCCGCGCCATCGTTGGCGGTGGCGACCTCGCGCAGCGCCTGCAGCACCGCGCGCTGCTGCTGGCCGAACGCGACGGCCAGCGCGCCGCCCTGCGCACCTGGACCCAGGGGGCGCGCCTGTCGATCTACCTGCTGCTGGCCCTGGCGCTGTTCACCGGCGGCGGCCTGGCCTTCGCCGCGCTGGGTGACGGCCAGCGCCCGGTGAATGTGTTCTGGGCCCTGGCCAGCCTGCTCGGCCTGCACCTGCTTACGCTGATGGGCTGGACTCTGGCCTTCTTCGCTGGCGGCGAGGCCGCCGGTGCGCTCGGCCGCCTGTGGCTGTGGCTGAGCGGCAAGCTCGCCCGCGACGCCCAGGCCGCGCAGCTGGGGCCGGCCCTGCTGGTGTTGCTGGACCGCCAGAAGCTGACCCGCTGGGCGCTCGGCCTGCTGGTCCACGGCCTGTGGTTCGTCGCACTCACGACCGCGCTGGGCGTGATGCTGGCGCTGCTGGCGACGCGGCGCTACGGCTTCGTCTGGGAAACCACCATCCTCGGCGGCGACACCTTCATCGCCCTGACCCACGGCCTCGGCGCGCTGCCGTCGCTGCTCGGCTTCCCGCAGCCGGATTCGGAGCTGGTGCGCGCCAGCGGCGATGCCCTGGTGGCCAGCGAGAATGCGCGACACGCCTGGGCCGGCTGGCTGGTCGGCATCCTGCTGGTCTACGGCGTACTGCTGCGCGGCGCGCTCTGGCTGCTCTGCCTGTGGCACTGGAAGCGCGGGCGTGCGCAGCTGGCGCTGGACGTCTCGCTGCCCGGCTACGCCTTGCTGCGCGAACGGCTGATGCCGGCCAGCGAGCGCCTGGGTGTCAGCGATGCCGCGCCGGACGAACTGGTCGAGCCGCAGGCGCGAGCACCGGCGTCCACTGCCGACGGCGCGCTGCTGGTCTCCATCGAACTGCTCGACCGGCCGAACTGGCCACCCAAGCTGCCGGAGAACATCGCCAACGCAGGCGACCTCGACGACGGCGCCCAGCGCCGCCGCCTGTTGGAACAACTCACCCGCTACCCGCCGGCGCGCCTGGTGATCGCCTGCGACCCGCGCCGCTCGCCGGATCGCGGCACCCTGGCGCTGATCGCCGAACTCTCGCGCTGCGCCGCTGCGACCCGCGTCTGGCTGCTGCAGGCGCCGGCTGGCGAGGCGCTGGATGCCGAGCGCCTGGGTGACTGGCATGTCGCCGTCGACCGCCTGCAATTGCCGCACACCTCGGCGTCGCCGCTGGGCTGGCTGGAGACCGGGCATGACTGATGCGCTGAAGCTGGCCGTGGTCGGCCACACCAATGTCGGTAAGACTTCCCTGCTGCGCACCCTGACCCGCGATGTCGGTTTCGGCGAGGTGTCCCATCGCCCGAGCACCACGCGCCATGTGGAAGGCGCGCGGCTGTCGGTGGACGGCGAGCCGTTGCTGGAACTGTACGACACGCCGGGCCTGGAGGATGCCATCGCCCTGCGTGACTTCCTCGATGGACTGGAACGCCCCGGCGAGCGCCTGGACGGCCCGGAGAAGCTGCGTCGCTTCCTCGAGGGCAGCGAAGCCCGCGGCCGCTTCGAGCAGGAAGCCAAGGTGGTGCGTCAGTTGTTGGCCTCCGACGCTGGCCTCTACGTGATCGATGCCCGCGAGCCGGTGCTGGCCAAGTACCGCGATGAACTGGCCGTACTCGCCGCCTGCGCGCGCCCGCTGCTGCCGGTGCTCAATTTTGTCGCCAGTCCGCAGCACCGCGAGGAACAGTGGCGCGAGGCGCTGTCGCGTCTTGGACTGCACGCGCTGGTGCGTTTCGACAGCGTGGCGCCGCCGCTGGATGGCGAGCGCCGGCTATACGAAAGCCTGGCTCTGCTGCTGGAGCGTGCGCGCCCGCAGCTGGATCGGCTGGTGGCCGATCACGAAGCCCAGGCCGTGGCCCGCCGCGAGGCCGGTGCGCGGCTGATCGCCGAACTGCTGGTGGATGTTGCCGCCTGCCGCCAACTGGTGCCGGCCGGCGATGCCGCCGTGCGCGCCGCCACCGAGGCGCTGCGCAATCAGGTGCGCAAGCGCGAAGACACTTGTGTGAAGGCGCTGCTCAGCCTCTACGCCTTCCGCAAGGATGATGCCCGCGCAGCTGATCTGCCCCTGCTCGATGGGCGCTGGGGCGATGACCTGTTCAACCCCGAAACCCTGCGCCAACTGGGCATCCGCCTGGGCGGCGGCGTTGCGGCCGGCGCGGCGGCGGGGGCAGGGATCGATCTGCTGGTCGGCGGCCTTACCCTCGGCGCGGCCACTGCGCTGGGCGCCATCGCCGGCGGCGCCTGGCAGACCGTCGGGCACTACGGCCAGCGCCTGCTGGGCAAGCTCAAGGGCAGCCGCGAGCTGTCGGTGGACGACAGCGTGCTGCGTCTGCTGGCGCTACGGCAGCGGCAACTGCTGGCGGCCTTGCAGATGCGCGGGCATGCGGCGGTGGAGGCGATCCAGGTGCAATCGCCCGAAGACAAGCAGTGGCGCGAGGGCAAGTTGCCCGAGGCGCTGCGCAAGGCGCGGGCGCATCCGGAGTGGTCGAGCCTCAATGGTCGCCGACGCAGCGAAAAAACCGAGCGGCAGGAAGCAGTGGCGCAGTTGGCGATCCAGTTGCTCGAGCCGTAGGCACGGTACGGCGGCGGTTCGCGAGCAAGCTCGCTCCTACAGGGGCGCCGCTCTTTTGTAGGCGCGAGCTTGCTCGCGAACCTGCAAGGCACGGTGCCATGCGGTTCGCGAGCAAGCTCGCTCCTACAGGTTTGAACCCGGAGCACGCGTCGTCGAGCTCATCGGCGGATAACCGCAAGCGGTTATCCGCCCTACGTTTTCAACAAGATCGAGGTCCCCATGACCGACAGCTACTGGCTGCGCAATATCCGTCCGCTGGGCAATGCCGCGGAAGACTTCCTTATCCTTGACGGTCGCATCGCCGACCGTCGCCCCGCCGACACCGCCTCGCTGCAAGCGGACGACATCGACGGTGCCGGCCAGCTCCTGCTGCCGCCGCTGGTAGAGAGTCACTGCCACCTGGACAAGACCCTCTGGGGCCAACCCTGGCGCCCCAACAGCGCCGGCCCCACGCTCAAGGACTACATCGCCAACGAACGCCGCGTCCTGCGCGAGATCGAAGCGCCGATTGCCGAACGTGCCGGCGCGTTGCTGGAGCAGTGCATCGCCCGTGGCTCATTGACCTTCCGCTGCCACGTGGACATCGACCCCGAGCTGGGCCTGCGCCATGTGGTCGCGATGCAGGCGCTGCGCGAGCGGTACGCTGATCTGATCGACATGCAGTTCGTGGTCTTCCCGCAGACGGGCCTGGTGAGCCGCCCTGGTACCGCCGAGCTGATGCGCGAAGCGATGAAGCTGGGCGTGGAAAACGTCGGCGGCCTCGACCCCTGTGGCATCGATGACGACCCCATCGCCCAGCTGGATATCGTCTTCGGCCTCGCCGTGGAATTCGGCCGTGGCGTCGATATCCACCTGCACGACAAGGGTGAGCTGGGCCTCTGGCAGATCGCTCGCATCGCCGATTACACCGAGCGCCACGGCCTGCAGGGCAAGGTGATGATCAGTCACGCCTACTGCCTGGGCATGGCACCTTGGGAGCAGGTCGAGCCACTGGCCGAGCGGCTCTCCGAGCTGGGCATTTCCCTGATGAGCTCCGCCCCGGCCGATACCCCGGTGCCGCCGTTCCTCGCCCTGCGCGAAGCTGGTGTGAACCTGTGCCTGGGCAGCGACGGCATCCGCGATGCCTGGTCGCCCATGGGCAACGGCGACATGCTCGAACGCGCCATGCTGCTGGCCTTCCGCTTCGACCTGTGCAAGGACGACGACCTGGCCGCCGCCTTCGCTGCCGCCACTGCTAACGGCGCTCGAGCGCTGGGCCGGGAGCCGGCGCGCATCGAGGTCGGTGCGCCAGCGGACTTCCTCCTGCTGCCGGTCGAAACCCTCGGCGAGGCCGTGGTCGCGCGCCCGGCCCAGCGCCAGGTGTTCAAGGCCGGCAAGCTGATCGCCGAGCATGGCCGTCCTGTGGAGTCGCGCCGGTGAGCAATCCCCGCATCGGCCTGAAAGCCAGTTTCGTGGTCGGCTTTGATGGTCAGCAGCACGTGCTCTGGCGCCACGGCGAAGTGGTGTTCGAGGACGGCAGAATCCTCTTCGTCGGGCGCGGCTTCCCCGGCGAAGTCAGTCAGTGGATCGACTATGGCCACGCACTGATAGGCCCCGGCTTCATCGACCTCGACGCCCTGGGCGACCTCGACTCCACGGTGCTCACTCTCGACAACGGCGCCGAGTGGAAGATGGGCCGCGTGTGGTCCGAGGACTACCTGCGCGCCGGGCCGACCGAGTGCTACAGCCCGGACGAGGAGCTGCTCAAGTACCGCTACGCCTTCACCCAGCTGATCCGCAACGGCATCACCACCGCCATGCCGATCACTTCCATGTACTACCGGCGCTGGGCCGAGCACTACGACGAATTTGCCGGGGTCGCCGAGCTGTCTGGCGAGCTGGGCCTGCGCACCTATCTGGGGCCCTGCTACATGAGCGGGATGACATACGCCCGCGCCGACGGCACCCCTGCGCAGCACTGGGACGAAGCCGCCGGCCTCGCCGGACTGAAAGAGGCGGAGCGCTTCTTCCACGACTTCGACGGCGCCCACGACGGCCTGGTACGCGGTGCGCTGCTGCCGGACCGCATCGAAACCTGCACGCCCGCTTTGCTGGAGCGCACCGCCGCCGTGCAGCGCGAACTGAACGCACCGCTACGCCTGCACTGCTGCCAGTCGCGCTACGAAGTGGAACTGGTGCGCCGCCTGCGCGAAAAGTCCTCGCTGCAGTGGCTCGACAGCTACGGCCTGCTCAACCCGCGCAGCGTGCTGCCCCACGGCATCCTGCACAGTGGCGGTGACGAACTGCAGCGCCTGGCTGACAGCGGCACGAGCCTGGTGCATTGCCCGGTGGTGTTCGCCCGCGAAGGCGATGCGCTGGACTCCTTCGGCGCCTACCGCGCGCGCGGGATCAACCTCGCCATGGGCACCGACACCTTCCCGGCGGACATGCTCGACAACCTGCGCCAGGGCCTGAATATCGCGCGGGTGAAGGAGGGCGATGCCGAACACACGCGCATGCTCGACCTGTACAACGCCGCCACCCTCGGCGGTGCACAGGCGCTGGGTCGTGACGACCTTGGCCGCCTCGCCGTCGGCGCCCGCGCGGACATCACCGTGTTCCGCCTTGGCGACTTCCATCAGGGCCCGTTCTTCGACCCGCTGAAGAACCTGTTCACCGCCGGCCGCGGCGACGACTGCATCGCCAGCTTCATCGATGGCCGCAGCGTGATGCAGGACGGCCAGGTGATCGGCGTCGACTACGCCGACCTGCAGCGCTGCGCTGATGCGCTGTTCCAGAAGCAGATGCAGCACCACGCCGAGCGCGCCTTCGGTAACCCGCCGTGGCGCACGCTGTTCCGTTCCGCGATTCCCTTTGCCGATTCGTACAGCACCGCCGCACCGTTGCTCAACGCCCACGCACCCACTGCTTCGTGAAGGATCACCCCATGCTCAGCTTCGATTTCCAGCAGCTTTCTGCCCGCGAGAAATACAAGATCCTCATCGGCAGCGTGGTACCCCGGCCCATCGCCCTGGTCACCACCGTCGACGCCGAGGGGCGCGTGAACGCGGCGCCCTTCAGCTTCTTCAACGCCCTCTCTGCCGACCCGCCGATCCTCGCCCTGGGCGTGGAGAACTACAGCGACCTGAGCCCGAAGGACACCACGCTGAACATCCGGCAGAACCAGGAATTCACCGTGAACATCGTCTCCGACGCCCTGGTTGAAGCCATGAATGTCTGCGCCGTGCCCTTCGAACCGGGCTTCGACGAACTGGTCGCGGCCGGCCTCACCGCCATCCCCGGTAGCCGTGTCGGCTGCCCGCGCATCGGCGAGGCGCCGGTGGCGCTGGAGTGTCGGCGGATGATGGCGCTGTCCATCGGCCAGTCGCGGGAGATCATCCTCGGCGAAGTGCTGATGGCCCATGTGCGCGACGATCTGATCGACCCGGCCACGCTCTACATCGACCAGCTCGGCCTCGATGCCATCGGCCGTATGGGCGGACACGGCTATGCGCGCACACGGGACTATTTCGACCTGCCGACGCGTTCGTTGAAGCAATGGATGGAGGCTCCCGGCGCAGGACAGCGCCTCTGGCTCGAAACCGAAGAGCTCGCCTGAACCCTTGTAGGGGGGGGGCTTGCTTGCGAACCCGCCCAACGCCGAATTTTCCGGTGAATTCGTTCGCCAGCAGGCTCGCTCCGACACAAGACGTTCCGCAGAAATGAAAGCGCCCGGCATCCTGCCGGGCGTTTTCATTTCACTTCAACACTTACTGCTGATGCAGCTTCCACGCATCCCCGTGGGGAGCGGTGCCCTTGTCGTACGGGCGGAACAGGGTCATGTAGGCCAGGCCCAGGACGATCACGATACCGCCCACCAGGATGATCCCGTAGTTCAGGTACCAGGGCGCGTCCGGCGTGCGCGGCCAGGACATGTTGACGATGGCCAGGACTCCGTAGGTCAGCGCCAGGATGTTCACGATCCAGCCCCAGTTGCCCAGGGTGAAGGCGCCGCTGGGCTTCCAGCCACGTGCGCGGGCGAAGAGGGCGCCGCCGACGATCATCTGGAACGACAGGTAGATGCCGATGGCGGCGAAGCTCACCACCATGGCGATGGCGTTCTGCAGGTAGAAGCCGGCGCAGACGATCACGCTGGGGATCACGCCGCAAGCGATCAGCGCGGCGACCGGTACGTGGGTGTTGGGCGACAGGCGCTTGAGCAGGCCGCTGCCCATCACCATCTCGTCGCGGGCGTAGGAGTACAGCAGGCGGCTGGCGGCGGCCTGCAGGCTGAGCACGCAGGAAACGAACGAGACGATGATCACCGCCATCACCAGGCGAGCGCCGGTTACGCCGAACGCGTTGTCGAGGATGGTGGTCATCGGGTCCTTGTCGGCGCCGGAAATCACCGCCTGCATGTCCGGTACCGCGAGGATCAGCGCCAGGGCGGCGAAGATGGCTGCGCCGCCGCCGATCCAGATGGTCATGCGCATGGCCTTGGGAATACGACGGCTGGGGTTCGGGGTTTCCTCGGCGACGTCACCGCAGGCCTCGAAACCGTAGTAGAGGAACATCCCCGCCAGCGAGGCGGTGAGGAAGGCCGGCCAGTAGCTGCCGTCGATGCGGATGTCGAAGGTGTTGAACAGCACCGAGAACGGCTGATGGCGCTCGAAGATCAGCAGGTAGGTGCCGATCACCAGCGCGCCGAGCAGTTCACAGATGAAGCCGAACATCGCCACGCGGGCCAGCAGCTTGGTGCCGGAGAGGTTGAGCAGGGTAGCAATCACCGTCAGCGCCAGGGCAACGAAGGTGTTGGTCACCGGCGTGGACTCGAAGCCGAGCAGGGTGGCGATGTACGGGCCGGCGCCCAGGGCCACGGCGGCGATGGTTACGCACAGCGACACCGAGTAGATCCAGCCGACCATCCATGCCCAGCGCTTGCCCACCAGGCGTCGGGCCCAGGGATACACGCCACCGGAGATGGGGAATTGCGAGACCACTTCGCAGAAGATCAGGCACACCAGCAGTTGCCCGATGCCCACCAGCAGGTAGGACCAGAACATCGGCGGGCCGCCGGCGGCCAGGCACAGGCCGAACAGGGTGTATACGCCGACCACCGGCGAGAGGTAGGTGAAGCCCAGGGCGAAGTTCTGCCAGAGGGTCATGCTGCGTTCGAAATTGGAGGTGTAGCCCAGCGCGCGGAGTTGCTCCGCGTCGCGGTCCAGGGCAATGCCTGGCTGGATCGGACTGTTCATCGTGGTTGTCCTGTTTGAGGTTTTCGCGTCGGCAGTGCAACGGAAAGCGTTGTTGTTATTGTTCGGCGCGGGACCTGGCCGCGCGCCGTCTTCCTACAAACCTCAGGCCTGGTCGGTTACAGCTTGATCCAGGTGGCTTTGAGCTCGGTGTACTTGTCGAAGGCGTGGAGCGACTTGTCGCGACCGTTGCCCGACTGCTTGAAGCCGCCGAAGGGCGCAGTCATATCACCGCCGTCGTACATGTTCACCCACACGCTGCCGGCGCGCAGGGCGCGGGCGGTGAGGTGGGCCTTGGAGATGTCGCGGGTCCAGACCGCCGCCGCCAGCCCGTATGGGGTGTCGTTGGCGATGCGAATGGCCTCCTCGGCGTCCTCGAACTCGATGACCGAGAGCACCGGGCCGAAGATTTCCTCGCGGGCGATCTTCATGGCGTTGCTCACGCCATCGAACAGGGTCGGCTCGACGTAGGTGCCGCCGGTTTCCTCCAGCACGCGCTTGCCGCCAGTGAGAATCTTCGCGCCTTCGTCCTGGCCGGCCTGGATGTAGCCCAGCACCTGCTCCAGTTGGCGGCCGTCGACCAGCGCGCCGACGTTGGTTTCCGGGTCCAGCGGGTGGCCGGCCTTCCAGCCCTTGAGCGCCTCGACCACCAGCGGCAGGAATTTCGCCTTGATCGACTTCTGCACCAGCAGGCGCGAGCCGGCGGTACACACTTCGCCCTGGTTGAAGGCGATGGCGGCTGCCGCCGCATCGGCGGCGGCCTGAAGGTCCGGCGCATCCTCGAAGACGATGTTCGGGCTCTTGCCGCCGGCTTCCAGCCAGACGCGCTTCATGTTCGATTCGCCGGCATAGACCATCAGTTGCTTGGCGATCCTGGTGGAGCCGGTGAACACCGCGGTGTCCACGTCCATGTGCAGCGCCAGGGCCTTGCCGACGGTGTGGCCGTAGCCCGGCAGCACGTTCAGCACGCCGGCAGGGATACCTGCCTCAATGGCCAGCTGGGCGATGCGGATAGCGGTCAGCGGCGAGCGCTCCGACGGCTTGAGGATCACCGAGTTGCCGGTGGCCAGCGCCGGGCCGAGTTTCCAGGCAGCCATCATCAGCGGGAAGTTCCACGGCACGATGGCGGCGACTACGCCCACCGGCTCGCGGGTGACCAGGCCGAGCTGGTCATGGGAGGTGGCGGCCACTTCGTCGTAGACCTTGTCGATGGCCTCGCCGCTCCAGCGCAGGGAATCGGCGGCGCCCGGCAGGTCGACGTTCAGCGAGTCGCCGATGGGCTTGCCCATGTCCAGCGTCTCCAGCAGTGCCAGTTCCTCGGCGTGCTCTTCCAGCAGCGTGGCGAAGCGGATCATCACCGCTTTGCGGGTGGCAGGGGCTTCCCGCGACCAGACGCCGGAATCGAAAGTGGCGCGGGCACTCTGCACGGCACGCTCGGCGTCGGCGGCGTCACAGCTGGCGACCTTGGCCAGCAGGCGGCCATCCACCGGGCTGATGCAATCGAAGGTTTCGCCGGAAGCGGCGCCAAGGTACTCGCCCTGGATGAAGGCGCGGCCCTCGATCTTCAGGGCCTTGGCGCGGGCTTCCCATTCGGCGCGGGTTGGCTGGCTCATGCGTATCGCTCCTCGTTCTTGCTGTTGTGGGCGGAGACGGCCTGCGGACCGTCGCTGGCAAATACATTTGAAACCATATCTTATGTTTTTGCGGTTGCCAATACGGGGCGAAAAATGAGCGTTTGAAAGGGGTTTTCGTGGCAAAAGGCCTTGCTGAAAGTCCTGAAAGCGATTTAAAAATATGAAGACATAGTTTTGCGCGAAGCCGCAGGCGGGCTTGCCGGTAGACTTCGCCATCCTCTCCGGAACAGGAATATTCCGCGCTGGATGCGTCCTTGCTCCGCGCACTGCTGCCTATGAACGAATTCAGGAAAGTCCGCCCCGCCAGTTTCATGCGCCTGCGCCAGGAAGGGCGCACCGAGGAAGTCGCGCGCCGGCTGGTGGAAATGGTCGACCTCGGCCTCTACGCCGAAGGCGAGCAGTTGCCCAGCGAAAGCGAGTTGGCGATGCAGTTCGGCGTCGCCACCGTGACCCTGCGCGATGCCCTGGCGGAATTGCGCGAACGTGGCGTGATCGAGACCCGGCGCGGGCGCAACGGTGGCAGTTTCGTCTGCTCGCCGCAGCACACTTCCGAGGATGCCCTATTGGGGCAGCTGCGCCAGATGAGTGCGCTGGAGCTGCGTGACCTGGGTGACGAACACGTCGCCATCGCTGGCTCTGCCGCGCGCCTCGCCGCACAGCGCTCCACATCCGACGAGCAGGCGCGCATCGCTCAGTACCTCGATGCCCTGGCCAGCGCGACCACCCGGCAGGAACAGCGCCGTGCCGACGCGCGCTTCCATATCGAGATAGCCGTCGCTGCGCAGTCCGTGCGCCTCACCCACGCGGAGACGCGCCTGCAGGCGGAAATCGGCGAATGGCTGTGGCTGCCGGTAGATGGCTTCCCTGGCGCGGCGGTCATCGGACAGGAGCATCGCGCGATTCTCGAAGCGATCAGCGCCGGGGATTCGAACCTGGCCGGCGCGCTGGCCGAAGCCCACGTCACCCGCGGCATCAAGCGGTTGATCAACCTGCGTCTGAGCCTGCTGGCCGATGATGGCTGACTGGCACAGCGCTTGCTGTTTTCACGGAGCGCCCGGCAGGGCGCGCGCAATGACTTACCGAACCGACTCTGCGGGCCGCTCTGGCTCGCTTGATAACAAGAACAGCGAGGCCCCGGTCATGTCCAGCAATCAACCTGCGGATGAATTGCAGCGCTGCGCCCAGCGTATCGACGCTTCCATCCGTAACGTTTTCCAGCGCCTTGACGAGCTGGCAAGCGACGTCGTGGCGATCTGGCGCACGCTGGCAGAGGAAGGCAAGCGCCCGTCCTCCAAGGACCTCGGCGCCCTGCGCCCGCGCATCCAGCATGACCTGACCGATGACGGCACGCGCCTGCATGGCACCGGCGTGGTGATCGAGCCGGGCGAGCTGGCCGACCAGGAGATGTACCTGGAGTGGTGGTACCACGGC
Source organism: Pseudomonas sp. DP-17 (assembly GCF_022380625.1). Classification (NCBI taxonomy): domain Bacteria; kingdom Pseudomonadati; phylum Pseudomonadota; class Gammaproteobacteria; order Pseudomonadales; family Pseudomonadaceae; genus Pseudomonas; species Pseudomonas sp. DP-17. The sequence goes on along the minus strand of NZ_JAKSXG010000013.1, from coordinate 96,763 downwards.
CGCGGCGACAAGGTCGTGCCCATGAGCCTGAACTTCAACCGGCGCAGCGAAAGCTTCTACAACTACCTCAACATGCCCTGGTTCTCCCGCCCACGCGCCAGCGGAGAACCCTCGGTAGTCGGGCCCTTCGTCGACCTCTATGGCACCGACCTGTACATCCTCGCCTTCTCCGTGCCGATTCAGGTGGAAGGCCGCTTCATCGGCGTAGCCGCCGCCGACATCGCCTTGCACGAGTTCGAAGGCGTGCTGCTGGGCAGCCTGATGCAGATGGGCCATGAGGCCCTGGTGGTGAACGGTGAAGGGCGGGTCGTTGCTGCCAATACCGCCAACTGGTTCACCGGCGACCTCGCCCGACGCACGCTGGCGCGCGATGCGCAGGGGCGCGAGCAGGAGCTGGCGGCGTCCTTCTCGCACTGGGCGGTCATTGAACGACCGCTGAACCGTCGTCTCGCCGGCGCCGCCTGAGGCTGCCAAACGCTGCGTAAACGGCTAGGCTAGGGCGGTTCCCTCATCGACGGATACCGCCATGAGCCAGTCGCTCGACACCCTCTCCGATTTCGAACCCTTGAGTGCAGTGGATGCCCGCGTTCTCGGGTGCCTGATCGAAAAGCAGCTCACCACCCCCGAAGCCTACCCGCTGACCCTTAACGCCCTGGTCACCGCGTGCAACCAGAAGACCAGCCGTGACCCGGTGATGAACCTCACCCCCGGCCAGGTCGGCCAGTCCCTGCGCCACCTTGAGGGCCGCGAGATGACCCGCCTGGTCATGGGCAGTCGCGCCGACCGCTGGGAGCAGCGGCTGGACAAGGCGCTGGAATTGGTGAAGCCGCAGGTGATCCTGCTCGGCCTGCTGTTCCTGCGCGGCCCACAGACCCTCAACGAACTGCTTACCCGCAGCCAGCGCATGCACGACTTTGATGATACAGAAGAAGTCCGTCACCAGCTCGAACGCCTCGCTGGCCGCGGCATAGCCGTGCAGCTTGAGCGCCAGGCCGGCCAACGTGAAGACCGCTACATGCACCTGCTGGGCACCGAGGAAGACCGCGAGGCCGCCATCGCCTCCAGCGGCAGCCGCTCCTCCAGCGAACGCAGCGATGCTGGTGGCCATGACGAAGGGCGTCTGGTTGAGTTGGAAGGCCGCATCGCGGCGCTCGAAGAACGCCTCGCGCTGCTGGAGCTGGGGATCTCCCGAGATTGATTCGGAAGATTCTTCTGACGAGCCGACCAAGGTCGGCCTTTCAGCCCGCTAATCCCGCGATAATATTTGCCGTCGATAGTTACGCTTTCCCCCGCTTCGCCCCGGAGTACCCCATGAGTCGCAAACCCTCCCAGGCCCAGCTGAGCGCCGTGCTCAGCCAGCTCACGGAAACCGACTTCAAATCCATCGGCGACCTCACTGGTCCCCGCGAAGCCAACCTCTTTGCCATCCGCGAACTGTTCCGCCAGGGACTGATCAAGGGCGTACTGATCGACGACCCCCTCGGCGCCGAAGACGACGACGGCCCCCTGCTGTGCAACGCCGAACGGCTTCGCCTGCGCAAGCCTTGCGTGGAAGTGGTGACGGAGGAACAGGCCCAACCGCTGATGCCGCGGCTGGGATTCCTGACGCTCTAGGCAAATCGCGGCCAAGAAAAAAGGCGCTGGGCTTGAGGCTCAGCGCCTTTTTCTTTGGATTTGGTGGAGCCGGGGGGATTTGAACCCCCGTCCGCCAGTTCTCCGCTGTCGGTTCTACATGCTTAGCCATCTCTATTAGGTTAACTCCTTGCGGCCCGAGTGGCAGGGCGCTTGGAGCGAGCTGTATGAGTTTTAGCCGTTACGTCTACAGCGAACTTGGCGGCGATCCTGTTCTATATGACAGACCTAATCTTCGGGTTTACAGGCATCCCCTAGGGTCTGCTAGCGGCACTTAGGCTGCTAGGGCGTAGTTGTCGTCGTTGGCAACTATAAAGTTGTGGCAGCTGATTTACGAGAACTGTCACCTACTCGGCATGCCCCTCGAGTTTTGTTACCGGCGTCGAATCCTAATCGGCCCCAAAACCTTTCAAGGTCGAGGTCCATTCTACGGTAAAGCCGCCCCGATAGCCACCCGGGGCGGCGCAAGGTGTTGTCAGGCCAGGAATTTCAGCACGGCTTCGGCCACGGCCTCGGAGGAGGCGGGGTTCTGCCCGGTGATCAGGCCGCGGTCTACCTCGACGTGGCTCTGCCAGTCGGGGCCCTTGCTGTAGCGAGCGCCGTTGGCCTTGAGCATGTCCTGGACGAGGAAGGGCACCACGTCGGTAAGGCCAACAGCGTCTTCCTCGCTATTGGAGAAGCCGGTGACGTGCCGGCCCTGCACGAGCGGCTGGCCATCCAGGCCGCGCGGGTGGCGGAACACGGCCGGAGCGTGGCAGACAGCGGAGACGGTCTTGCCGCTGGAGTGGAAGGCCTCGATCAGCGCTACCGAGGTGCGGTCCTCGGCCAGGTCCCAGAGCGGGCCGTGGCCGCCGGGGTAGAACAACGCGTCGTAGTCGTCGGCTTTCACTTCGCTGAGCTTCACGGTGTTGGCCAGCGCGGCCTGGGCTTCGCTGTCCTGGCGGAAGCGCAGGGTGGCTGGGGTCTGGGCGCCTTCCTCGTCGCTCTTGGGGTCGAGCGGCGGCTGGCCGCCCTTGGGCGAGGCCAGGGTCAGGCTGGCGCCGGCATCCTTGAACACATAGTAGGGCGCGGCGAACTCCTCGAGCCAGAAGCCGGTTTTCTTGCCGGTGTTGCCGAGCTGGTCGTGGGAGGTCAGGACTACCAGGATTTTCATGCTCACTCCTTCGGCGTATCGCTAGTCGTGCGGCTGCCGCCGAAACGGCAGCCCGGACTGTCAGTGTAGGCAATGAGCCGACCGCGTCAGCGCGACAGGGTGATACCCAGATAGGCGGCGTACAGCACGCCGTTGAGCATGAGTACCCAGATGGGCAGGCCAGCGCCGCGCTGGGCGTTGATCCGCAGCCAGAGCGCAGCGCCGAGGGTGACGAGCACGCCAGTGAGGACCTCGATTCGCGGCTCCCAAGGCGTGAGCAAGATGCCGATGGCGGGCAGCAGGGTGCCCTGGAACACCATGGCGCCGCTGATATTGCCGAAGGCCAGGGTGTCCTTGCCGCGGCGCACCCAGAGGATGCTGTTGATCTTCTCCGGCAGTTCGGTGGCGATGGGGATGATCAGCAGCGACAGCAACAGGGCAGAGATGCCCAGGATGTGCGACAGGCCTTCCACGCCATGGATGAAGCCCTTGGCGCCCAGCACCAGCAGCGCCAGGCCCAGCAACAGTTGCAGCAGGATGCTGGCGAGGTTGGTCGGCAGGCCGATGCGCGACAGGTACATGCGGTGGTCGGCTTCGGTGCCGTGGCCGTCTTCCACCAGGCCTTGCGATGCGCGCAGGGTCAGTGTGATGTAGCCGATGTAGGTGAGCACCAGCAGCATGCTGAGGGCGATGCGTACGCCGCGCAGTTCGGCCGGCACGAACATGGCGATGGCGGCGAAGCTGAAGGCCACCAGGAAAAAGTTCAGGTCGCGCTGCAGGCCGGTACGCTCGGGACGGATGCGTCCGAGCAGGCCGCGCCCGCGCCAGGCGAAGCAGGCCATCAGGCAGGTGGACAGGGTGGAGAGCATCAGCGGTGCGCCGAGGATCGCGCCGACACCGACTTCCTCGTTGAGGTTGACGTTGCTGGTGCCGGCGAACAATGCCAGCAACGGGATCAGGGTTTCCGGAAGGGCGGTGCCGACGGCAGCGAACAGCGAACCGGTGACGCCTTCGGAAATTCCCAGGCGCTCGCCGAAGTGTTCCAGGGCGTTAGTGAAGAGTTCGGCGGCGATCAGGATCACCAGCAGCATGCCGAGCAGTTCGAGAAGGAAGGTCAGCATGCGCGCGGCTCCAGGCGGGTGGAGCGAAGAGTGGGGTGGTGAATCACGGTGAAGCTCCCGGCCGGTGTAGTACCCATGACCACGCATCTCCCCGGCCGTTGCGGAGATCCCGTGGTCAAAGGTCTTGCCAGGCTCAGCTGCTGGCGACGCCATGGCCTGTGGGCCAAGTGTGTTGACGTCGCCCCCGTTCACGAAACGGTCGGCTACTCCCCAATGACGCCGCGCATTCTAGCGGATTGGCCGGGCAGCTCAACCCGGGCGTCACCAGGTATCGATCAGTGGGCGCTTTTTCCCCTGGCGCGGAGCAGGCCTGGGCGTCGATGCCAGCCCGCGCAGCAGCCAGCGGCGGGTGTCGGCCGGGTCAATGACGTCGTCGATCTCCAGGTAGCTCGCCATGTTCAGCCCCTTGCCGTTGCGGTAGGCGGCGGCCACCAGCTTGTCGAAGAGCTTTTGCCGTTCCTGCACGTCCTCGATGGCGGCCAGCTCCTTGGCGTAGCCAAGCCGAATCGCTCCCTCCAATCCCATGGCGCCGAACTCGCCGCTGGGCCAGGCCACGGTGAACAGCGCGGCGTGGAAGCTTCCGGCGGCCATGGCCTGCGCGCCGAGGCCGTAGCCCTTGCGCAGGACCACCGTGAAGAAGGGCACGGTCAGGCTCGCGGCAGTGACGAACATCCGTGAGACGTGGCGCACGGTGCCGGTCTTCTCTGCTTGCGGGCCGACCATGAAGCCGGGGGTGTCGCACAGCGAGATGATCGGCAGATCGAAGGCATCGCACAGTTGCATGAAGCGCGCGGCCTTGTCGCCCGCCTCGGCGTCGATGGCGCCTCCCAAATGCATGGGGTTGTTGGCAATCAGGCCGAAGGGCTTGCCCTCGATACGCACCAGCGCGGTGACCATGCCGGCGGCGAAATGCCGGCGCAGCTCCAGCACCGAACCGCTGTCGGCCAGTTGCTCGATGACCTGGCGGATGTCGTAGACGCGCAGGCGGTTCTCCGGCACCGCGTGGCGCAGCAGGCGCTGGTCGGCGCACTGCCAGTCTGGAGTGTCGCCCTGGAAATAGGCGAGGTACTGGCGGGCGATGCGGGTGGCTTCAGCCTCGTCTTCCACCAGGACGTCGATTACGCCGTTGGCGCTCTGTACGTCGCTGGGGCCGACTTCCTCGGGGGCGAACCTGCCCAGGCCGCCGCCCTCGATCATTGCCGGGCCGGCCATACCCAAGCTGGTATCGCGGGTGGCGATGATCACGTCGCAGCAGCCCAGCAGCGCCGCGTTGCCGGCGAAGCAGCGGCCGGAGACCACGCCCACCAGCGGCACCAGTCCGGAGAGTCGCGCCAGGCCGACGAAGCTCATGTTGTCCAGTCCCGCCACGCCGACGAAATCGGTGTCGCCCGGACGCCCGCCGCCACCTTCCGCGTAGAGCACCAATGGGATGCGCCATTGCTCGGCGAGGTGCAGCATGCGGTCGGTCTTCTTGTGGTTCATCACGCCCTGGGTACCGGCAAACACCGTGTAGTCGTAGGCCAGCACGAGGCAGCGCGCCTTGTCGTCGCCGAACTGCGCAGCGTTGATGCTGCCCAGGCCGCTGACCAGGCCGTCGGCGGGGCTGCTGGCGATCAGTTCCTCGACGCTGCGGCGACGGCGCTGTGCAGCGATGGCCAGCGCGCCGTACTCGATGAAGCTGCCGTCATCGAGCAGGTCGGCGAGGTTCTCGCGGGTGGTGCGCTTGCCGATCTTGTGGCGCTTGGCGACAGCCTCCGGACGTCGCTCGTCAAGGCCGATGGCGTGGCGCTCAATGACTTCGGCGAGGTCGGCGCGGAGGGCGTCGAGATCGATGGAGGTGCTGGTTTGATGGTCCTGCGCCTCGATATCCGCGGGCTCGACGAACAGCAGCGCGTCTCCCTCGCCGAGGCTGTCGCCCGGGGTGGCGGCGAGGCTGTGGACGATGCCACTGGCGCTGGCTTTCACTTCGAATTCCATCTTCATCGCCTCGACGACGGCGATGGCCTGGCCCTGGGCGACCGCATCGCCAGGGGCCACGCTCAGGCTGACCAGTACGCCTGCGCTGGGCGTAGCAAGCGGGAGGCACCCGGATGGCACTTCGGTGGTGCGCTGGGCTGGCGCGGTTGCACCGGCATGGCTGAAGAAGCGGTGCGGATGCGCATGCTGTTGTGCACCCAGTAGTGTGGCCAGGTGTTCTTCGATATAGCGGGTGGTGACCTGGTTGTCGGCCACTGCGCTCTGGCGCAGCAGATTGAGCAGCAGAGGGATGTTGCTCGCCACGCCTTCGAGGCGGAACTCACACAGAGCACGGTAAGCGCGCTGCACCAGTTGTGGATAACCACCGTTGCCGTGGACGATCAGCTTGGCCAGCAGCGAGTCGTAGCCGGCGCTGTTGCGGTAGCCGGCATAGCCGTAGCCATCCACGCGCAGACCGGGGCCGCTGGGCGGCTCGTAGGCGCTGAGGGTGCCGCAGGCGAGGTGGGGCGTGCCGTCGCTGGCGATGCTCTCCAGGTTGATCCGCAGTTGCAGGGCGTGGCCGCGTGGCGCCGGAATCTCGGCCTGGGTCAGGTTCAGTTCGGCGAGGCTGGCGCCGGCGGCGATGCGCAGTTGTGCCTGGACCAGGTCGATGCCGGTCACCGCTTCGGTGATGGTGTGTTCCACCTGCAGGCGTGGGTTGGCTTCCATGAATACGAAGTCGCCGCTGTCCTCGTCGATCAGGAACTCGAAGGTGCCCAGGCCTCGATAACCCACCGTTTCGGCCAGTCGCACGGCGGCGGCGAGGATGGCGCCGCGCAGGCGTGGGTGCAGGTTGGGGCTGGGGGCGATCTCCAGCAACTTCTGGTGGCGCCGCTGCAGGGTGCAGTCGCGTTCCCACAGGTGGCTGACGGTGCGGCCGTCGCCGATCACCTGCACCTCGATATGGCGGGCGCGCTGGATGAGGTGCTCGACGTACAGACGATCATCGCCAAAGGCAGCCCGGGCTTCGGCCTGGCAGCGGGCGTAGGCGTCAGTGATTTCCTCGAGGCTTCCCACCGCGCGCATGCCGCGTCCGCCGCCCCCGGCGAGGGCCTTGATCATCATGCTGGAGCCGGCGGGCAGTTCGCGGAAGAAGCGTTCGGCGTCCTCCAGGGAAGTGGCGCGGTTGCTGCCGGCAGCCAGTGCGACGCCGTGGTCGCGGGCCAGGTCGCGGGCGCGGGCCTTGTCGCCGAAGACGTCGAGCGCTTCTGCCGAGGGGCCGACGAAGGTGAGCCCGACGGCTTCGCAGCGGCGGGCGAAGCCGGCGTTCTCGGAAAGGAAGCCATAGCCCGGATGCACCGCATCGCAGCCGTGGGACTGAGCGATGTCGATGATCTGCTGCTGGTCGAGATAGGCGCTGGCGCCACGCCCTTTCAGGGCTGCGGCGTGGTCGGCCTGTCGTGTATGCAGCGAGGCGGCGTCGTCCTCGGCGAAGATCGCCAGCGTCTGGATTCCCAGCTCGGCAGCGGCGCGGGCAATACGGATGGCGATCTCGCCACGGTTGGCGATGAGCAGGCGGGTGACGGGCATGGCGATTCCGTTTTTGCTTCTTGTGGTCGGGAATCGCACCATCTTAGGGAGCGGGCGGGGCGGGGGAATGAACCAAGGCCTTGCGAATGGCGCAGGCTTCGTCTGCCTTATGGGCGGCGACCGGCTCGATGGCCGGTCGTCGCGACCGAGATCACCCGTTGGCTCCACCGTCGCCGGTGTTGTCCTTGAGCAGCTTGAGGGCTTTTTCGGTGTGCGCGATGCATTCCTTGGTGTTGCCGGCGGCCTGGGCCTGGGCGGCCTTTTCCTGCAGACGCATGGCCTGTTCCTGGGCTTGGGTGTTATTGGTGGTGGTTTTTACCGCGTCGTCGACTTTCTGCAGGTTGGTGCTGCACAGGTCGTCAGCAAAGGCCGGCGAGGCCAGCAGGGCGGCGGTAATGAGCAGGGCGGCGCGTTTCATGGCAGTTCTCCTGTCACGTTTGACCGATGGTCGGCGGACCGCATTAGCGGGTCGTACAGGGTGGACTGCGAATTTTTGCGCCGGGTTCAGAGTATTTGCCCAACGGTTGTCGGAAGCTCGACGCAGACGCCCAGGCCGGAGCCATCCAGACCCAGGTGCAGCGAGATGCGCCCGCGGTGGATCTCCACGATGCGTTTGACGATGGGGAGCCCCAGTCCGCTGCCGTTGCTGCTGGCGACGTTCGGGCTGCGATAGAAGCGAGTGAAGATCGCCGCTTGCTCGGCCGGGGCCACACCGGGGCCGTTGTCGCGCACCCAGAGGACCAGGCGATCGTGGTCGACCTCCAGGCTGACAGCCACGCGGCCGCCTTCGGGGGTATAGCGCAGGGCATTGCCGACCAGGTTGGTCAACATCACCCCAAGCCATGCGGCAACGCCACGCAGTTTGGCATCCTGGCTGTCCAGCGTCAGGTCGATCCGCTTGTCGATGGCCTGCGGCGCGAGGTCGGCGATGGCATCTTCGGCCAACAGCCGCAGGTCCACCGGGGCGAAGATTTCGTGCAGCTCTTCGGCATCGAGCCGCGCCAGCAGCAGGATCTGTTCCATCAGGGCGCTGATCCTCTCGACGCTGCGACTGACCTGCTGCAGACCATGGGCATGGGCTGCGGGATCGGACGAGCGCAACGCGACCTGGGCGTGTGTACGCAGGCTGGCCAGTGGCGTGCGGATTTCATGGGCGGCGTCGCTGGTCAACCGTCGCTCGGCCTCCATTGCCGAGTTCAGGCGCTCCAGCAGCAGGTTCAGCTCGTTGACCAGGCTGTGTACTTCCACCGGCGCCCGGCTCAGGGCCAGCGGATGGAGACTGTGGGCGCCGCGCTGGTGGACCTGCTCGATCAGGCTGCGCAATGGCGCCAGGCCCTGGCGCACGCCGAACCACACCAGCACGCCGAACAAGGGCAAGGCCAGCAGCAGTGGGAAGAGGGCGCTGAACAGCAGCAGGTGCAACGTCTTGTGGCGATAGTGCAGGTTCTCGAAGACCCAGATGCGCACTTCATCGGCCCCGGGCGTGTGCATCTGCAGGACGCGCCAGTTGACCTCGCCGCTGTACAGGTCGGAGAAGCCCGGTGGCTGCGCTTCTATGCCTTCGGGCGGTCTGCGCGTGGCAAGCAGCGGTTGGCCGCGGTACCAGATGGCGTAACCGAGGGTGGCTTCGCGGCGGACCAACGGCAGCCCTTCGATGGCCTTGCGGCTGCGGGCGAGGATTTCCATCGCGTCGCTGGACTGCGGGTCGATGGCGTCGGCGACATCGATCAGGCTCAGGGCGGCCTGGCCGAAGTCGATCATGTCCTGATCGTAGAGGCGGTCCACCTGCTCGCGGGTCAGGTGGTAGGTGAACAGGCCGGCCGCCAGCCACAGCAGGGAAACGCCGCCGATCAATGTCAGCAGCAGGCGGCGGCTGATGGAGCCGGCGCGGCGCGTGGTACTCAAGGCTGGGGCGCACCTTCCGGGCGGTCGATGCCGTAGCCGATGCCGCGCACGGTGCGGATCAGGCTGTTACCCAGCTTGCGCCGCAGGTGGTGGATGTGGACTTCGATGGCGTTGCTTTCCAGATCGCCGTCCCACCCATAGAGCGCTTCCACCAGGCGGGCTCGCGACAGCACCTTGCCGCGCTGTTCCAGCAGCAGGCGCAGCAAGGCGTACTCGCGGGGCGCGAGGTCGACCGGCGCGCCCGCCAGGCTGACCTTGTGGGTAGCCGGGTCCAGTGCCAGTTCGCCGTGTTGCAGCAGCGGCGCGGCGCGGCCCGTATGACGGCGGGTGAGGGCGCGGACGCGGGCGAGCAGTTCGTCGAGGTCGAAGGGTTTGGTCAGGTAGTCGTCCGCGCCCGCGTCGAGGCCGGCCACGCGGTCTGCCACCTTGTCGCGCGCGGTAAGGATCAGCACCGGTGTCAGGTCGCCGCGCCGGCGCAGGCTGCGCAGGACTTCCAGGCCGTCCTTGCGTGGCAGGCCGAGGTCGAGAACCAGCAAGTCGAACTCGTCGGTGGACAGCGCCTGATCGGCGGCTACGCCATCGCTCACCCAGTCCACGGTGTCGCCTTCCAGGCCAAGCCCGGAGCGGATGCCGTCGCCCAGCAACTGGTCGTCTTCTGCCAACAGGATTCTCATCGATGCCCCCTCAGCCGGCTCTGTGCAGCAGGATAGCCGGCGCCACTCATTTCGGGCAGAGGGTGGCGGCAGCGGATTAAGGCGCAGTTAACGAGTGAGGCGCGTTGCAGGGCGGATAACCTGGAACAGGTTACCCGCCGCCGGAGATGGCGGCGGATAACGCTGGGAGCGTTATGCGCCCTGCGGTTGGGTCACCGTTGGGCGGGCGCGGGTCACGCGATCCACCAGGTAGACCACGCCGCGATAATCGATGCCGCCATGGGCGGACAGGCCGATCTCGCAGGTGCGGCTGGTGGAGACGCCTTCCTCGCAATACTGCACCGCGTCCTTGAGCGTGCGCAGCGAGTGTGCGTTCAGCTCGGGCGTGGTGAAGCCCTTGTCGCCAGCGAAGCCGCAGCAGTGAATGCCCTCGGGGACTATTACTTCGCGGGTGCAGCGCTTGACCAGATCGATCAGCGCCTGGCTTTCGCCCAGGTGCTGGGTGCTGCAGGTGACGTGTACGGCCACCGGCTTGTCCTGCGGTTGGAAGTCCAGGCGCTCGACCAGGTGGGTGCGGATGAATTTCACCGGGTCGTAGATCTTCAGCCGGTCGTCCGCCAGCTCCTGTACCAGGCGCAGGGTGCAGGGGCTGGTGTCGCAGTAGATCGGGTCGAGGCCGCCACGGCTGGCGCGCAGCAGTTCGGCGAGCATCTCGTCGCGCTTGGCGTCGGCTTGGCTCTTGTAACCCTTGGATGCGAATGGCTGACCGCAGCAGAGATTGTCGGCGTTGTCCGGGAAGACCACCTGGTAGCCGGCCTTCTCCAGCAGTTGGCGGGTCTTGTCGATCAGCGGCACCTGCTCTTCGTCCGCCGCCGCCGGGCCCATGGCCCGGGACACGCAGGCGGTGAGGTAGACGACGCGCGGCTTGCCGTTATCCACAGGCTGCGACGGGGCTGCGAGACGCACGGGCTGCGGCATGGCCGGCGTCCACTGCGGTACGCGACCCTTGCTGGCATGGCTGATGGAGGCGCTGAGACGAGCCAGTCGCGGTGCGCCGAGCAGCATGCGCGCACCGTTGGCAGCATGCAGCATGAACTTCGCCCCCTTGAGGGCAGTGGCGAAATTGCGCGCGAGCCAGGTGGCGGCGCCGGCGTGATGCGTATCCACGCTGCGCAGCTTGCGGATCAGCTCGCCGGTGTTGATGTTCACCGGGCAGCGCTGGGCGCACAGGCCGGTGGCGGCGCAGGTGTCGATGCCCTGGTACTGGTAGTCGCGCTCAAGCTGCGTGGTGTCGATGCCGGCGCGGCGCCTGGCCTGGATGTCGCGCCACATGACGATGCGCTGGCGCGGGCTCAGGGTCAGCCCCTTGGACGGGCAGACCGGCTCGCAGAAGCCGCATTCGATGCACTTGTCGACGATCTCGTCGGCGGCGGGCAGTGGCTTGAGGTTCTTCAGGTGCAACTGCGGATCGTCGGTCAGCACCACGTCGGGGTTGAGGATGCCGGTGGGGTCGAGCAGTCGCTTCAACTGCCACATCAGCTGGTAGGCATCATGGCCCCATTCCAGCTCGACGAAGGGCGCCATGTTGCGCCCGGTGCCGTGCTCGGCCTTGAGCGAGCCGCCGTATTCCACTGCGACCAGATGTGCGACGTCGTCCATGAAGGCCGAGTAGCGCGCAATCTGCTCAGGCGATTCGAAGCCCTGGGTGAAGACGAAGTGCAGGTTCCCTTCCAGTGCATGGCCGAACAGGATGGCTTCGTCGTAGCCATGCTTGTCGAACAGCTCGATCAGGCGGTTGACGCCTTCGGCCAGCTGTTCGACGGGGAAGGTGACGTCCTCGATGATCACCGTGGTGCCGGTCTCGCGTACCGCACCGACAGCCGGGAAGGTGTCTTTGCGGATGCGCCAGAGCTGGTTGTAGACCACCGGGTCTTCGCTGAAATCAACCTGCTTCTCCACCGGGTAATCGACGATGGAGGCCATGATCTGCTCAAGCTGTTCGTGCAGCAGCGACTGGGTCGCCGCGCGGGATTCGATGAGCAATGCGCAGGCCCCTGCTGAAAGGCTCTTCACCCACTCGGGCATGCCCTGCATGTTCTGAACCGAGCGCAGGCTGCGGCGGTCCAGCAGCTCCACGGCGGACACCGGCTGCTGCTTGAGGACGGTCACGGCCTTGCAGCAGGTCTCCACGTCGGGGAAGACGATCAGCGCGCTGGCCTTGTGCGGGTGGTCCGGCACGGTGTCGTAGGTCACCGCGCTGATGAAGCCCAGCGTGCCCTCGGAGCCGACCATCAGGTGGGTCAGGATATCCAACGGCTCGTCGTAGTCGACCAGCGCGTTCAAGGACAGGCCGGTGGTGTTCTTCAGGCGGTACTTGTGGCGGATCTTCGCGGCCAGCTCGGTGTTGGCGCGGGTCTGCCGGGCCAGCTCGGCGAGCTGGTCGAGCAGCGCGCCGTGGCTTTCGCGGAAGGCTGCGAGGCTGTCCGGCAACTCGCTGTCCAGCAGCGTGCCGTCGGCCAGCAGCAGGCGCATGCCGGCCAGGGTGTGGTAGCTGTTCTGCGCGGTGCCGCAGCACATGCCGCTGGCATTGTTGGCGACGATCCCGCCGATCTTGCAGGCGTTGATCGAGGCCGGGTCCGGGCCGATCTTGCGGCCGAACGGAGCGAGCCAGGCGTTGGCCTGCGCACCGATGACGCCGGGCTGCAGGCGGATCTGCGTGCCGCCGTCGCGGATGTCACGGCCGTTCCAGTTGTCTCCCAGCACCAGCAACACCGAGTCGCTCACGGCCTGGCCGGAGAGGCTGGTGCCGGCGGCGCGGAAGGTTATCGCCACCTGATTGGCGTGGGCGGCCTTGAGCAGGGCGGCGACTTCGTCTTCGCTCTCGACTCGGATCACCAGTTTGGGGATCAGCCGGTAGAAGCTGGCGTCGGTGCCGAAGGCCAGGGTCGAGAGCGGGTCGTCAAAGCGGCGCTCGCGAGGGATCAGGTGTTCTACCGTGTCGAGGAATGCGGCAGGGAGACTCATGGCGGCTCCAGTCATCATCGGTGAGCGTGGACCGCTGGACGGTCCATCGGTGTTCTTCTATCGAGTGCGCCAAAGCGCTTTCTTACTGGAGGTGCGAGCCAGCTCGCACCTGCCCAGAGCTGGGCTTACGCGCCCAATTCGCGCACCAGCGAGTCGCGGGTGATCTCGCTGATGGTCTTGGCGCCGGTGAGCACCATGGCCACGCGCATTTCCTTTTCGAACAGGTCCAGCAGGTTCTTCACGCCCGCTTCGCCATGGGTCGCCAGGGCGTAGAGGAAGGCGCGGCCGATGAGCACGGTGTCCGCGCCCAGGGCGATCATGCGCACCACGTCCAGGCCGTTGCGGATGCCGGAGTCGGCGAGGATCTTCAGGTCGCCTTTCACCGCATCGGCGATGGCCGGCAGGGCGCGGGCGCTGGAGAGCACGCCATCAAGCTGGCGGCCGCCGTGGTTGGATACGACGATGCCGTCGGCGCCGAATTTCACCGCGTCCTTGGCGTCTTCCGGGTCGAGAATGCCCTTGATGATCATCGGTCCGTCCCAGAATTCGCGGATCCACTCCAGGTCCTTCCACGAAATCGACGGGTCGAAGTTCGCGCCCAGCCAGCCGATGTAATCGGCCAGGCCGGTGGGGTTGCCACGGTACTTGGAGATGTTGCCCAGGTCGTGGGGCTTGCCCAGCAGGCCGACGTCCAATGCCCAGGACGGGTGGGTCATGGCCTGCCAGACGCGGCGCAGCGGCGCGTTCGGGCCGCTCATGCCGGAGTGGGCATCCCGGTAGCGCGCGCCGGGTACCGGCATGTCGACGGTGAACACCAGGGTCTTCACGCCGGCGGCCTTGGCGCGCTCGAGGGCGTTGCGCATGAAGCCGCGATCCTTCAGCACATAGAGCTGGAACCACATGGGCCGGTCGATGGCTGGGGCGACCTCCTCGATGGGGCAGACCGACACTGTGGACATCGTGAACGGAATGCCTTTCGCGGCGGCCGCGCGGGCTGCCTGCACTTCACCGCGCCGGGCGTACATGCCGGTCAGGCCGACCGGGGCCAGGGCGAGAGGCATGCTCAACGTCTCGTCGAACAGCTTCGTCTCAAGACTCAGTTCGGACATGTTCTTCAGCACGCGCTGGCGCAGGGCGATGCCCGCCAGGTCGTCGACGTTGTTGCGCAGGGTGCGCTCGGCGTAGGCGCCGCCGTCGGCGTAGTGGAAGAGGAACGGCGGCAGCTTGCGTTGGGCTGCGGCGCGGTAGTCGGTAGAGGCGGAGATGATCATGGGCTCTTCCGTTTTGAGAGAAAGAAATTGAATCGAGCGAGCTGGAGCGAGACAAGGCGGAAATGGCCGAAGGAGCGGAGCCTACAACTGTAGGTGAGCATGGCTCGCTCCACTCGCCCCTTCGGGCCCGCACTGGCGTGCTTTGGCTGCAGGCGGCTCTACGAGGCCATTTCCAACGCAGTATCGCCGACCCGCAGCCGATCAGCGCTCGGTCAGTGCACCAGCATGCCGGTGAAGATGTAGGCCTGGGCCAGGGTGATCAGACCCACGATGGCGGCGAACATCAGGCTGTGCTTGAGCGTGAAGCGGAACAGGTCGGATTCCTTGCCGACCATGCCGGTGGCGGCGCAGGCCACCGCGATGGACTGCGGCGAGATCATCTTGCCGGTCACGCCGCCACTGGTATTGGCGGCGACCAGCAGAGTGTCGTTGACGCCGATCTGGTGCGCGGTGGTGGACTGCAGCGAGCTGAACAGGGCATTGGAGGAGGTATCCGAGCCGGTCAGGAACACACCCAGCCAGCCGAGGAACGGCGAGAAGAACGGAAAAGCCGCGCCGGTGCCGGCCAGGACCAGTGCCAGGGTGGTGGACATGCCCGAGTAGTTGGTGACGAAAGCAAAGGCCAGCACCATGCCGATGGAGAGAATCGGCCATTTCAGCTCGATCAGGGTCTCCTTGAAGGTGGTCAGACCAGTTTTCGCACCGATGCGCAGGATGAACATCGAGACCACGGCGGAAAGGAAGATCGCGGTGCCGGTGGCCGAGACCGGGTCCAGCTTGAACACCGCGGCGATCGGCGTCGGGTTGGCGACAATGGGCGCGGTCTTCACCACCAGTTGGTCCAGGTGCGGGATGGGGAAGTTGAACACCAGGTTGTACAGCGCGCCGCCCGGAGCGAAGAGCGCCTTGAACGGCTTCAGGGTCCAGATGGTGACCAGCACGGTCAGCACCAGGAAGGGCGACCAGGCCTTGAGGATCTCGCCGAAGCTGTAGGGCGACGGCTCGGTACCGCGCGGGCCGCTGCCGCCCAGGACAGCGGCGCCGCCAGCGGTGGCGACTACTTCACGCTCGCCGGCCGGTTGCCAGACCTTGAGGAACAGTGTCAGGCAGATCAGGCTGACCAGGGCGGAGGTGATGTCCGGCAGTTCCGGGCCGATGAAGTTGGAGGTGAAGTACTGGGTGATGGCGAAGCTGCCGCCGGCGACCAGCGCGGCCGGCCAGGTTTCCTTGACGCCCTTGAATCCGTCCATCATGAACACCAGCCAGAACGGCACGAGGATCGACAGGAAGGGCAGTTGGCGGCCGGTCATGGCGCCGATCTTGAAAGCGTCGATGCCAGTGACCTGGCCCGCGACGATGATCGGGATGCCCAGCGCGCCGAAGGCCACCGGCGCGGTGTTGGCGATCAGGCACAGGCCGGCGGCGTACAGGGGGTTGAAGCCCAGGCCGACCAGCAGGGCGGCGGTGATCGCCACCGGTGCGCCGAAGCCCGCGGCCCCTTCGAGGAAGGCGCCGAAGGAGAAGCCGATCAGCAGCACCTGCAGGCGCTGGTCGCCGGTGATCGACAGCACTGAGCTGCGGATCACCTCGAACTGGCCGCTCTTGACCGTGAGTTTGTAGAGGAACACCGCCGCGACGATGATCCAGGCGATCGGCCACAGGCCATAGGCGAAGCCATAGCCGGCAGCGGCGATGGCCATATCGGCGGGCATGCCGAAGGCGGCGATGGCGATGATGATCGAGAGGGCGAGGGTGATGCTGCCGGCGACGTGGCCCTTGAGGCGGAACACGGCGAGGGCGAGGAAGAAGAACACGATCGGGATGACGGCGACCAGCGCGGACAGGCCGAGGCTGCCGAGCGGGGTGTAGATCTGCTGCCAGGTTTGCATCTGGTTGGCTCCCTAATTGTTTTTGGGTGGAGGGCCTGGTTGCCGGTCGGGCGATTCCGATGCGCTTGTGGCGCGTTGGGCAGGTCGGACGACTGATCGCGGCTTATTTTTCGTGAACTGTTGTGGTTCGGTTCGGCTTTCGGTAAATTGGTAAGACCAATTTACAAAGGCGAGCGCTAAGGGTAAAAGCCCTGCTGGCGGCATGTCAATTTGCTGCTCTGCGACTTTTGTCGAGCGTGATCGGAAAAGCGAAGTACTCGTGCTGTTGGGCGCGGCGCTGCGCAGGTTGGGGCGAACTGCGCAGATCGCGAGCTAGAGCGGGATATCGGGAGGGGACACCCACATGAGTTTTGGTCAGGTCAAGCAGCGCCGTCTGTCGGACGACATTGTCGAACGGCTGGAAGCGATGATCCTCGAGGGCACCCTCAAGGCCGGCGAGCGTCTGCCCGCCGAGCGCGTGCTGGCCGAACAGTTCGGAGTGTCGCGACCCTCATTGCGTGAGGCGATCCAGAAGCTCGGTGCCAAGGGCCTGCTGGTCAGTCGCCAGGGCGGTGGCAACTACGTCAGCGAGGGGCTGGGCTCGATGTTCAGCGACCCGCTGCTGCAATTGCTGGAAAGTAATCCGGAGGCGCAGCGCGACCTGCTCGAGTTTCGCCATACCCTGGAAGGTTCCTGCGCCTTCTACGCGGCGCAGCGTGCGACAGAGGTGGACCACCAGCGCCTGAAGCAGGCCTTCGATACCCTGCAGGATTGCTATCAGCGGGTGGGCAAGGTCAGTCGTGCGGAAGAGGGCGCGGCGGACGCGGCCTTCCACCTGGCCATTGCCGAGGCCAGCCACAACGCCGTATTGCTGCACACCATTCGCGGCCTGTTCGACCTGCTCAAGCGCAACGTGGTGACCAATATTGGCGGGATGTACGCGCAGCGCGACGAAACTCGCGAGCAGCTGATGCGCCAGCACCGCGAGTTGTACGAGGCGATCATCGGCGGGCACGCCGAAGCGGCGCGGGAGATTTCCCAGCGGCATATCGACTACGTGCAGGAAGTGCTGGCCGAGGTGCAGGCTAAGGAATTGCGCCTGCAACGGGCACAGCGACGCCAGGGGGCGGTGGACGCCTGATCGGCAGCGCGCCCTCAGGCGAGGGCGCGACAGGCTTCAGTCGTCCTTGCCGTGACGAATGGCGCGCTGGATTTCCCGGTCGGAGTCGCGCTCCTTCTCGGTGCCGCGCTTGTCGTACTCTTTCTTGCCCTTGGCCAGTGCGATCTCGCACTTGATCAGGTGCTTCTTCCAGTACATCGACAGCGCGACGCAGGCGTAGCCCTTCTGTTGCACGGCACCGAACAGCTTGCCCAGCTCGCGCTTGTGCAGCAGCAGCTTGCGCGTGCGCACCGGGTCGGCGATGACGTGGGTGCTGGCAGTGGTCAGCGGCGTGATGTGGCTGCCCAGCAGCCAGGCTTCGCCATCCTTGAGCAGCACGTAGCTGTCCACCAGCTGCGCCTTGCCGGCGCGCAGGCTTTTCACTTCCCAGCCGGCCAGGGCGACGCCCGCCTCGAAGCGCTGCTCGATGAAGTAGTCGTGCAGAGCCTTCTTGTTCTGCGCGATGGTCCCCGAAGGGTGTTTCTTCTGTTTAGCCATAGGCCGCGCATTATAGGGAGTCCCTCGCCGCGCCGCTATCGGGACAGCGTGTGACGGCATGCAAGCTTGAGGGTGCGTGGCTAATCTCGGAGAATGCGCGCTGTTTTTTTGATCGGCGGGCATCGATTGCGGTCAGATGCCCCACAACACAAAGCGAGAAGTCTATGAGCACGCATATCCAGCGTTCGGCACTGTTGCCCTATCCGGCGAAGGCGCTGTACGACCTGGTCAATGATGTGGCGCGCTACCCGGAATTCCTGCCCTGGTGTTCGGCGTCCACCGTGCTGGCGGCAAGCGATACGACCATGCGCGCCGAGCTCACCGTGGCCAAGGGCAGCATCACCCAGCGCTTCACCACCCGTAATGTGCTGGTGCCCGGGCAGAGTATCGAGATGAACCTGGAGGAAGGTCCGTTCACCCAGCTGCACGGCGTGTGGACCTTCAAGGCCTTGGGCGACAAGGCCTGCAAGATCTCCCTCGACCTGACCTTCGACTACGCCGGCGCGTTGGTGAAGGCTACCCTTGGCCCGCTGTTCACCCAGGCGGCAAACACCATGGTCGACGCCTTCTGCCAGCGTGCCAAGCAGTTGCATGGCTGAGTCCGCGAGCATCGCCATCGAAGTGGTGTACGCCTTGCCGGACAAGCAGGCGCTGCTGCGCCTGAGTGTCCCGCGCGGCACGCGGATGCGCGAGGCCGTGGAGCTTTCCGATATCGCCTCGCAGTTTCCGGGGCTGGATGTTTCGAACTGCCCGCTGGGCATCTTCGGCAAGGCCGTGGCCAGGCCGGAGGAGCGCGTGCTGCAAGAGGGAGAGCGGGTGGAGATCTACCGGCCGCTGATCGCCGATCCCAAGGAGGTCCGCAAGCAGCGCGCCGCGCGCGCCAAGGCGGCACGCGGCTGATATTGCTGGGTAGGATCGCAGGCAACAAAAAGCCCGGCATTGGCCGGGCTTTTTCGTTGGAGCGAATCCCTTACTGCGGATCCTTGTCCAGCGGCTCGGGAGTCGGGATCGGTACGGTTTCCACCTGGTCGACTTCCTTCTGGATCTGCTCTTCCACGGAGCCGGGCTTGGCTGGTTCGTCCTTGGGCTGTTCGGGCTGCTGCTGCGGAGCCTCCGGAGCCAGCGGCGGAGCAACGCCATCCTTGCCGAGGATCGACTCGTCGCGGCTCACGCCGGGCATGAAGTCGCCATTGAGGCCGATCAATTGGTCGTTTTCACCGAAGAACAGGCTCATACGCTCCTGCTGGCGCTGACCGCCGCCGGGCTGGATGCTGTAGAGGTAGTCCCAGCGATTGGGGTGGAAGGTGTCCACGATCAGGGGGTTGCCCATGATAAACCGCACTTGGCGCCGGGTCATTCCGGGCTTCAACTGGTCTATCATGTCCTGCGTTACAACGTTGCCCTGCTGGATGTCGATCTTGTAGACCCCCGGGAACGAGCAACCGGCGAGTGCGGCGAGTCCCAGCCCGAAAGCGAGACTGGTCAGCATGAGCTTGGCGTTTTGCATCAAGGGGTGACTTCCACTATCTTGGCTGAGCGACGAAATCCCGATCATACCTGTATTGAGAGATGCTGCGAAGCATTCCGCGCCGAGAAAGCACACATGGTTGAAAATAGCGAACTGCGCAAAGCCGGACTTAAGGTCACACTGCCGCGCGTGAAGATCCTCCAGATGCTCGATTCCGCCGAGCAGCGCCACATGAGCGCAGAGGACGTATACAAGGCGCTGATGGAGGCAGGCGAGGACGTTGGCCTGGCCACCGTCTACCGTGTCCTGACCCAGTTCGAAGCCGCCGGCCTGGTGGTGCGCCACAACTTCGACGGCGGCCATGCCGTCTTCGAACTGGCCGACAGCGGTCACCATGACCACATGGTTTGCGTCGATACCGGCGAAGTCATCGAGTTCATGGACTCGGAAATCGAAAAACGCCAGAAGGAGATCGTTCGCGAGCGCGGCTTCGAGCTCGTCGATCACAATCTGGTGCTCTACGTGCGCAGGAAGAAGTAAGCGTACGCGGATGCAGAAACGGCGCACCCTTGGGGCGCCGTTTTCGTTTGTGCAGCTTTGTCTGTAGGAACGAGCTCGCTCGCGAGCCGCA
The DNA here is from genome assembly GCF_022380625.1 of Pseudomonas sp. DP-17. Taxonomy (NCBI): domain Bacteria; kingdom Pseudomonadati; phylum Pseudomonadota; class Gammaproteobacteria; order Pseudomonadales; family Pseudomonadaceae; genus Pseudomonas; species Pseudomonas sp. DP-17. The sequence goes on along the minus strand of NZ_JAKSXG010000013.1, from coordinate 76,855 downwards.
CGACGCCGGTTAGCTCTGTTCGTGAGTCCGCTCCCGCGCGGGGAGTGTCAGCTTTGCACGGCGGAGTCGACCATCTTGCGCGCGTGGGCCAGGGATTCCTTGGTCAGGTCGACGCCGCCGAGCATGCGGGCGATTTCCTCGATACGCTCGGCTTTCTTCAGGTTGGCCACGGCGGTGCGGGTCTCGCTGGTGTCGCGGTCCTTGTGCACGAACAGGTGCTGATGCCCCTGGGCGGCGACCTGCGGCAGGTGGGTGACGGTCAGCACCTGGCCGCGATCGCCCAGGCGACGCAGCAACTGGCCGACCACTTCGGCGGTGGGGCCGCCGATACCGACGTCCACCTCGTCGAAGACCAGGGTAGGAATGCGCGAGGTCTGTGCGGTGATCACCTGGATCGCCAGACTGATACGTGACAATTCGCCGCCCGAGGCGACCTTGGCCAGGCCCTTCATCGGTTGGCCGGGGTTGGCGCTGACCAGGAATTCCAGGTGTTCCAGGCCGCTGACCTGCGGCTCGTCCGAGCTGCTCTGACGCAATTCGATGGCGAAGCGCCCGCCGGGCATGCCCAGGCGCTGCATTTCCACTTCAACGGCCTTGGCCAGCTTGGGCGCGGCTTCCTGGCGGATGCGGCTGAGCTCGTCGGCCTTCTCCTGATAGTGGCGGGCGTAGGCGGCCAGTTCGTCGCCCAGGCGCTCCACGGCTTCGTCGTCGGCGTTCAGCGCCTCCAGTTCGTCCAGCAGGCGCTGCTGCAGGTCCTGCAGTTCGTGGGGCTGTACGCGGTGCTTGCGCGCGAGGCTGTAGATGGCGTCCAGGCGCTCTTCCAGTTGTTGCAGGCGCATGGGGTCGGCATCGAAGTGATCGACGAAGCGGTTCAGCTCGCCGATGGCTTCCTCCACCTGGATCTGCGCACTGGAGAGCAGATTCACCGCTTCGCCCAATGCGGCTGGCTGGCTCTGGAAGGCGGTGAGGCGATTAAGGCTGGAGGTCAGCGCAGAAAGCACGTTGCCGGCATCGTTCTCGCTGCATAGCTCGACGACCTGACGGCAAGCCGCGATCAGGCTTCCCGCATTGCTCTGGGTCTTGTGTTCGGCTTCCAGCGTCTCCAGTTCGTTGTCACCCAGGCCTAGATTTTCCAGCTCCTCCAATTGGTAGCTGAGCAACTGGTGGCGGGCGCGCTGTTCGTCGCCATTGCGCGACAGGCGGTCCAGTTCCTGGCGGGTCTGCTTCCAGCGCTGCGCGGCGAGGTGCACCTGGCGCGCGAGGTCCTGACTGCCGGCGTATTCATCGAGCAGGCGGCGGTGGGTGTCGGCCTTGAGCAGCGACTGGTGTTCGTGCTGGCTGTGGATGTCGATCAGCAGCTCGCCCAGGTGCTTGAGGTCGCCCAGCGGGCAGGGTGTGCCGTTGATGTAGGCGCGGGAGCGACCTTCAGCGGTGATCACGCGGCGAAGGATGCACGGACCGTCCTGTTCCAGATCGCGCTCGGCGAGCCAGTCGCGAGCTTCGGCAATCGCGCTGACATCGAAGCTGGCGAGAATGTCGGCCTTGTCCGAGCCGGGGCGCACCACGCCGCTGTCGGCGCGGTCGCCCAGGGCAAGGCCGAGGGCATCGAGCATGATCGACTTGCCGGCACCCGTTTCGCCGGTGATCACGGTCATGCCGGCGGCGAGCTCGAGATCGAGGTGCTCGACGATGGCGTAGTTGTGCACAGACAAATGAACCAGCATGGATGGCGGCTCCGTAGGTAGGTCTGGTTATTTATACAGTATTTTTTGCCGCTGGCAATTCTCCTTCGTCGGCGGTGAGTGGTGTACTTGCAGTCCCGGCCCTTGAAGTCAAAAAAAGCCGCCCCATATACACGGCAGAGCCGCGGACCATTGGGTTCGCCTTGTTTTCAAAGGCTTATTTTCTTTTTAGGAGAGTGGCATGTCTGACGAACAACAGACTCAGGATTCCCAGTTCAACGAGCAGCCGGACACCGGCGCTGCCGGGGATCTGAACGCCCGCGTGCTGGAGTTGGAAGAACAGGTCGCCGCAGCGAAGGACCAGAGCCTGCGCGCTGTCGCCGAATTGCAGAACGTCCGCCGTCGTGCCGAGCAGGACGTGGAGAAAGCGCACAAGTTCGCCCTGGAGAAGTTCGCCGGCGACCTGCTGCCGATCGTCGATACCCTCGAGCGCGCGCTGGAGATGTCGAACCCGGAAGACGAAGCGATCAAGCCGATGCGCGAAGGCATCGAGCTGACGCTGAAGATGTTCCACGACACCCTCAAGCGCTACAGCCTCGAGCCGGTCGACCCGCACGGCGAGCCGTTCAACCCCGAACACCACCAGGCCATGGCCATGGAAGAGAGCATCCGTCTCGAGCCGGGCAGCGTGGTCAAGGTGTTCCAGAAGGGCTACCTGCTCAATGGTCGCCTGCTGCGCCCGGCCATGGTTGTGGTCAGCAAGGCACCGGAACAAACTCCGCCTTCGATCGACGAGAAGGCTTGAAATCCACCACCCGGTCCCCATCTGGGTAATCAACCGAGCCAAAGACCCGCAACAGGGTCAGCGCGGAATCTAATTTCTGGAGAGTGAAATATGGGCAAAATCATTGGTATCGACCTGGGGACCACCAACTCCTGTGTGTCCATCCTGGAGAACGGTAACGTCAAGGTCATCGAGAACGCCGAAGGCGCTCGTACCACCCCGTCGATCATCGGTTACGCCAACGACGGCGAAATCCTGGTCGGTCAGCCGGCCAAGCGCCAGGCCGTGACCAACCCGAAGAACACCCTGTACGCGGTGAAGCGCCTGATCGGCCGCCGTTTCGAAGAAGACGTCGTACAGAAAGACATCAAGATGGTGCCGTACGCCATCGTCAAGGCTGACAACGGCGACGCGTGGGTCGAGGCCAAGGGCCAGAAGATGGCTCCGCCGCAGGTCTCCGCCGAAGTCCTGAAGAAGATGAAGAAGACCGCCGAGGACTACCTGGGCGAGCCGGTCACCGAAGCGGTCATCACCGTTCCGGCCTACTTCAACGACAGCCAGCGTCAGGCCACCAAGGATGCCGGCCGCATCGCCGGTCTGGACGTCAAGCGCATCATCAACGAACCGACCGCGGCGGCGCTGGCCTACGGCCTGGACAAGGCCAAGGGCGACCACACCATCATCGTCTATGACCTGGGCGGCGGTACCTTCGACGTTTCGGTGATCGAAATCGCCGAAGTCGATGGCGAGCACCAGTTCGAAGTACTGGCCACCAACGGTGACACCTTCCTGGGTGGTGAAGACTTCGACCTGCGCCTGATCGACTACCTCGTCGAAGAGTTCAAGAAAGAGTCCGGCATGGACCTCAAGGGCGACCCGCTGGCCATGCAGCGCCTGAAGGAAGCTGCCGAGAAGGCCAAGATCGAGCTGTCCTCGACCCAGCAGACCGACGTCAACCTGCCTTACGTCACCGCTGACGCCTCCGGCCCGAAACACCTGAACGTCAAGGTGTCCCGCGCCAAGCTGGAATCCCTGGTGGAAGACCTGGTCAGCCGCACCATCGAGCCGTGCCGCGTTGCACTGAAGGACGCAGGCCTCGACGTCTCGAAGATCGACGAAGTGATCCTGGTCGGCGGCCAGACCCGCATGCCGCTGGTGCAGAAGACCGTTGCCGAGTTCTTCGGCAAGGAAGCGCGCAAGGACGTCAACCCGGACGAAGCCGTTGCCATGGGCGCTGCCATCCAGGGCGCCGTGCTCGCTGGCGACGTGAAGGACGTGCTGCTGCTCGACGTCACCCCGCTGACCCTGGGTATCGAAACCCTCGGTGGCGTGATGACCGCGCTGATCGACAAGAACACCACCATTCCGACCAAGAAGTCGCAGGTGTTCTCCACCGCCGATGACAACCAGGGCGCCGTGACCATTCACGTGCTGCAGGGCGAGCGCAAGCAGGCGGCGCAGAACAAGTCGCTGGGCAAGTTCGACCTGGCCGACATCCCGCCGGCTCCGCGCGGTGTGCCGCAGATCGAAGTGACCTTCGACATCGACGCCAACGGCATTCTGCACGTCGGCGCGAAAGACAAGGCCACTGGCAAGCAGCAGTCCATCGTGATCAAGGCCTCTTCGGGTCTGTCCGAGGACGAGATCCAGCAGATGGTCCGCGACGCCGAGGCGAATGCCGAGGAGGACCGCAAGTTCGAGGAGCTGGCTGCTGCCCGCAACCAGGGTGACGCGCTGGTCCACGCGACTCGCAAGATGGTTACCGAGGCTGGCGACAAGGCCACCGCCGAGGAGAAAGCCGCCATCGAGAAGGCGCTGGGCGAGCTGGAAGTTGCCGTGAAGGGCGACGACAAGGCCGAGATCGAAGCGAAGATGAATGCGCTGTCCCAGGCGTCCACTCCGCTGGCGCAGAAGATGTACGCCGAACAGCCGCAGCCGGGTGCTGCCGCGCAGGGCGAGGCCGCTGACGACAAGGCTGGCGACGATGTCGTCGACGCCGAGTTCGAAGAGGTCAAGGAGAACAAGTAAGCCGCGTGCTTGCTTCCGCTCCGGCGCACCGACCAGCGTGTCGGTGCGCATGAAACGTCACGCGGGGGCTTGCTCCCGCGTTGGCGTGTCTGGGGGAGAGGTTTTTAAGGTGCGAAGAATTTATGGCCAAACGTGATTTTTACGAGGTACTGGGTGTCGAGCGTGGCGCCAGCGAGGCGGACCTGAAGAAGGCCTATCGCCGGCTTGCCATGAAGTTCCACCCGGACCGCAATCCCGGCGACAAGGAGGCCGAGGACAAATTCAAGGAGGCCAACGAGGCGTATGAGGTCCTGTCCGACGCCAGCAAGCGTGCGGCCTATGACCAGTATGGCCATGCCGGCGTCGACCCGCAGATGGGCGGCGGTGGTGCGGGCTTCGGTGGTGCGAGCTTCTCGGACATCTTCGGTGATGTCTTCAGCGACTTCTTCGGCGGCGGTGGCGGCCGCGGCGGCTCCCGTGGCGGCCCGGCCCGCGGCGCGGACCTGCGCTATACCCTCGATCTCGATCTGGAAGATGCGGTTCGCGGCACCACCGTGACCATCCGCGTTCCGACTCTGGTCGGCTGCAAGACCTGCAGCGGCAGCGGCGCCAAGCCCGGCACCACGCCGGTCACCTGTACCACCTGCGGTGGTATCGGCCAGGTTCGCATGCAGCAGGGCTTCTTTTCGGTGCAGCAGACCTGCCCGCGTTGCCATGGCAGCGGCAAGATGATCACCGACCCCTGTGGCTCCTGCCACGGCCAGGGCCGTGTGGAGGAGCACAAGACCCTGTCGGTGAAGGTGCCGGCCGGTGTCGATACCGGTGACCGCATCCGCCTCACCGGCGAAGGCGAAGCCGGTGCCCATGGCGGCCCGGCGGGCGACCTGTACGTGGTGGTGAATGTGCGCGAGCACGACATCTTCCAGCGCGACGGCAAGCACCTGTACTGCGAAGTGCCGATCAGCTTTGCGGACGCCGCCCTGGGGGGCGAGCTGGAAGTGCCGACCCTGGATGGGCGGGTGAAGCTGAAGATCCCCGAGGGCACCCAGACCGGCAAGCTGTTCCGCCTGCGCGGCAAGGGTGTTGCCCCGGTGCGCGGTGGCGGTGCTGGCGACCTGATGTGCCGCGTCGTCGTCGAGACTCCGGTCAATCTGGACAAGCGTCAGCGCGAGCTGCTGGAGGAGTTCCGCAACACCCTGCAGGGCAACTCTTCTCACTCGCCAAAAGCCAGTGGCTGGTTCGAAGGCATGAAGCGCTTCTTCGACGATCTATGATGCAAGGCCCCGGCGGTGCGAATCGCCCGGGGCTTTTTTAGCTTTGGAGCTGTTTGATATGCGACGTATAGCCGTAATGGGCGCCGCCGGGCGCATGGGCAAGACTCTGATCGAGGCGGTCCAGCAGACCAATGGCAGCGCGGGCCTGACCGCCGCGGTCGATCGTCCGGACAGTACCCTGGTGGGTGCGGACGCCGGCGAGCTGGCGGGCCTGGGTCGTATCGGCGTGCCGCTGTCGGGGGACCTGTCCAGGGTGGTCGACGAGTTCGACGTGCTGATCGACTTCACCCACCCGACCGTGACCCTGAAGAATCTGGAAGTCTGCCGCAAGGCCGGCAAGGCCATGGTTATCGGCACCACCGGTTTCTCCGCGGCGGAGAAGGAGTTGCTGAATGAGGCGGCGAAGGACATCCCGATCGTCTTTGCGGCGAACTACAGCGTCGGCGTGAACCTCTGCCTGAAGCTGCTCGACACCGCCGCCCGCGTGCTGGGTGACGATGTGGATATCGAGATCCTCGAGGCCCACCACCGCCACAAGGTCGACGCGCCGTCCGGCACCGCGCTGCGCATGGGCGAAGTGGTCGCCAATGCGCTGGGCCGTGATCTGGAAAAGGTGGCCGTGTACGGCCGTGAAGGCCAGACCGGGGCTCGTCCGCGCGAGACCATCGGTTTTGCCACCGTGCGGGCAGGCGACGTGGTGGGCGATCACACCGTGCTGTTCGCTGCCGATGGCGAGCGCGTGGAGATCACTCACAAGGCATCGAGCCGAATGACCTTCGCCCGGGGTGCCGTGCGTGCCGCGCAATGGCTGGAAGGGCAGGCCAATGGCCTGTACGACATGCAGGACGTTCTGGGCCTTCGCTGAGCGGCATGGCCGTACGTCGTGCAAAAGGTGGACCATGATGTCGCATTTCTGTAAACTACAGCTTTAGTGTGTCCACTAAAAGTAGCGCAGCATGATCACATAAAAAGCGGGATGACTTCTTCTGATGTCATCCCGCTTTTTTACAATCTGCGCACGCCCAGCCAGGCTTGAACTACGGGAGGTCTTCTTGACTAAGCCAGCCATACTTGCACTTGCCGACGGCAGCGTTTTTCGCGGTGAAGCCATCGGCGCCGACGGCCAGACCGTCGGAGAGGTGGTGTTCAACACCGCCATGACCGGCTACCAGGAAATCCTCACCGATCCTTCCTACGCCCAACAGATCGTTACCCTGACCTACCCGCACATCGGCAACACCGGCACCACGCCGGAGGACGCCGAGTCGAACAAGGTCTGGGCCGCCGGCCTGATCATCCGTGACCTGCCGCTGCTGTCCAGCAGCTGGCGCGACAAGCAGTCCCTGCCGGACTACCTGAAAGCCAACGGCACAGTTGCCATCGCTGGCATCGATACCCGTCGCCTGACCCGCATCCTGCGCGAGAAGGGTTCGCAGAACGGCTGCATCCTGGCAGGCCCCGACGCCACCGAGGAAAAAGCCCTCGAACTGGCGCGCGGCTTCCCGGGCCTGAAAGGCATGGACCTGGCCAAGGTCGTTTCCTCCGGCGAGCGCTATGAGTGGCGCTCCAGCGTGTGGAACCTGGAAACCGACAGTCATCCGGAAATCGCCGCCGCCGACCTGCCGTACCACGTGGTCGCCTACGACTTCGGCGTGAAGCTGAACATCCTGCGCATGCTGGTCGCCCGCGGCTGCCGCTTGACCGTCGTGCCGGCGCAGACCCCGGCCAGCGAAGTGCTTGCCCTGAATCCGGACGGCATCTTCCTCTCCAACGGCCCTGGCGACCCTGAGCCGTGCGACTACGCCATCCAGGCCATCCGCGAGTTCCTCGACACCGAGACGCCGATCTTCGGCATCTGCCTGGGCCACCAACTGCTGGCCCTGGCTTCCGGCGCCAAGACCCTGAAGATGGGCCACGGCCACCACGGTGCCAACCACCCGGTGCAGGACCTTGATTCGGGCGTGGTGATGATCACCAGCCAGAACCACGGTTTCGCGGTCGACGAAGGCAGCATGCCGGCCAATCTGCGCGCGACCCACAAGTCGCTGTTCGACGGCACCCTGCAGGGAATCGAGCGCACCGACAAGGTGGCCTTCAGCTTCCAGGGGCACCCGGAAGCCAGCCCTGGTCCGCACGACGTGGCTCCGCTGTTCGACCGCTTCATCGCGGCGATGGCCGAGCGCCGCTGACGCCGGCCTGCTGCGAACCAGACGCAAGAGGTAGAAGAAGATGATGCCGACCCTGGGAATCACCGATCTCTGGACCTACGTCCTGGGTACGTTGTTCATCGTCCTGCTGCCGGGGCCGAACTCGCTGTTCGTCCTCGCCACCGCCGCCCAGCGCGGCGTGGCCTCGGGCTACCGGGCGGCGAGCGCGGTGTTCCTCGGCGATGCGATCCTGATGTTCCTGTCGGCGCTGGGGATCGCCTCGGTCCTCAAGGCCGAGCCGATGTTGTTCCTGGGCCTGAAGTACGTCGGTGCCGCTTACCTGTTCTATCTGGGTATCGGCATGCTCCGTGGCGGTTGGCAGAAACTGCGCCAGCCCCTCTCGGAAGCTGCGGCTCCGGCCAAGGAAGTCGACGTCAACCAGCCGTTCCGCAAGGCGCTGCTGCTGAGCCTGTCCAACCCCAAGGCGATCCTCTTCTTCGTTTCCTTCTTCATCCAGTTCGTCGACCCGGGATACGCCTACCCCGGCCTGTCGTTCCTGGTACTGGGCACGATCCTCGAGATCCTCAGCGCCCTGTACTTGAGTTTCCTGATTTTCTCCGGTGTGCGTCTGGCGGCCTGGTTCCGTCGGCGGCAACGGCTGGCTGCCGGCGCCTCGAGTGGTGTCGGCGCCCTGTTCGTCGGCTTTGGCGTGAAGCTGGCCAGCGCAACCCTATCCTGAATATTGCAACGAGAGTCCCATGCCCAAGCGTACAGACATCAAGAGCATCCTGATCCTCGGCGCCGGCCCGATCGTCATCGGCCAGGCCTGCGAGTTCGACTACTCCGGCGCACAGGCCTGCAAGGCCCTGAAGGAAGAAGGCTTCCGTGTCATCCTGGTGAACTCCAACCCGGCCACCATCATGACCGATCCGGCCATGGCCGACGCCACCTACATCGAGCCGATCAAGTGGCAGACCGTCGCCAAGATCATCGAGAAGGAGCGCCCTGACGCGCTGCTGCCGACCATGGGCGGCCAGACCGCTCTGAACTGCGCCCTGGACCTGGAGCGCCACGGCGTGCTCGAGCAGTTCGGCGTGGAAATGATCGGCGCCAACGCCGACACCATCGACAAGGCCGAAGACCGCTCTCGCTTCGACAAGGCCATGCGCGACATCGGCCTGGCCTGCCCGCGCTCGGGCATCGCCCACAGCATGGAAGAAGCCTACGGTGTGCTGGAGAAGGTCGGTTTCCCCTGCATCATCCGTCCGTCCTTCACCATGGGCGGCACCGGCGGCGGCATCGCCTACAACCGCGAAGAATTCGAAGAAATCTGCGCCCGTGGCCTGGACCTGTCGCCAACCAACGAGCTGCTGATCGACGAATCGCTGATCGGCTGGAAGGAATACGAGATGGAGGTTGTCCGCGACAAGAAGGACAACTGCATCATCGTCTGCGCCATCGAGAACTTCGACCCGATGGGCGTGCACACCGGTGACTCCATCACCGTGGCGCCGGCGCAGACCCTCACCGACAAGGAATACCAGATCATGCGCAACGCCTCGCTGGCGGTGCTGCGTGAAATCGGCGTGGAAACCGGTGGTTCCAACGTGCAGTTCGGCATCTGCCCGAACACCGGCCGCATGGTCGTGATCGAGATGAACCCGCGCGTATCGCGTTCCTCGGCGCTGGCTTCCAAGGCCACTGGCTTCCCGATCGCCAAGATCGCCGCCAAACTGGCCGTCGGCTACACCCTCGACGAACTGCAGAACGACATCACCGGCGGCCGCACCCCGGCGTCGTTCGAGCCGGCGATCGACTATGTCGTCACCAAGATCCCGCGTTTCGCCTTCGAGAAATTCCCGAAGGCCGACGCCCGCCTGACCACCCAGATGAAATCCGTGGGTGAAGTCATGGCCATCGGCCGCACCTTCCAGGAGTCCGTGCAGAAAGCCTTGCGCGGCCTGGAAGTCGGCGCCACCGGTTTCGATCCGAAGCTGGACCTGAACGATCCGGAAGCCGAGAGCATCCTCAAGCGCGAGCTGACCGTGCCCAATGCCGACCGCATCTGGTACGTCGCCGATGCCTTCCGTGCCGGCAAGAGCATCGCCGAAGTCTTCGACCTGACCCGAATCGACGAGTGGTTCCTGGTGCAGATCGAAGACCTGGTCAAGGACGAAGAGCGCGTGAAGACCCTGGGTCTGTCCGCCATCGACCGCGACCTGATGTACAAGCTCAAGCGCAAGGGCTTCTCCGACGCCCGCCTGGCCAAGCTGCTCGGCGTGACCGAGAAGAACCTGCGCAGCCATCGCCAGAAGCTCAAGGTGCTGCCGGTGTACAAGCGCGTGGACACCTGCGCCGCCGAATTCGCCACCGACACCGCCTACATGTACTCGACCTACGAGGAAGAGTGCGAAGCCAATCCGTCGACTCGCGACAAGATCATGATCCTGGGCGGCGGTCCGAACCGTATCGGCCAGGGCATCGAGTTCGACTACTGCTGCGTACACGCCGCGCTGGCGATGCGTGAAGACGGTTACGAGACCATCATGGTCAACTGCAACCCGGAGACCGTCTCCACCGACTACGACACTTCCGACCGCCTGTACTTCGAGCCGGTAACGCTGGAAGATGTGCTGGAAATCGTCCGCGTCGAGCAGCCCAAGGGCGTCATCGTGCAGTACGGCGGCCAGACCCCGCTGAAACTCTGCCGCGCCCTGGAAGAGGCCGGCGTACCGATCATCGGCACCAGCCCGGACGCCATCGACCGCGCCGAAGACCGCGAGCGCTTCCAGCAGATGGTCCAGCGCCTGAACCTGCGCCAGCCGGCAAACGCCACTGCGCGCAGCGAAGACCAGGCCCTGGAGCTGTCGAAGAACATCGGCTACCCGATGGTGGTGCGCCCGTCCTACGTATTGGGCGGCCGTGCGATGGAAATCGTTTATCAGGAAGAAGAGCTCAAGCGCTACATGCGCGAAGCCGTGAAGGTTTCCAACGACAGCCCGGTGCTGCTGGACCGCTTCCTGAACTGCGCCATCGAAGTGGACATTGATGCGGTGTGCGACGGCGAGACCGTGGTGATCGGCGCGATCATGCAGCACATCGAACAGGCCGGCGTGCACTCCGGTGACTCCGCCTGCTCGCTGCCGCCGTACTCGCTGCCCGAGCACATCCAGAACGAGATCCGGGAGCAGGTCAAGAAAATGGCCCTGGAGCTCGGCGTAGTCGGTCTGATGAACGTGCAGATGGCCGTGCAGGGCGAAGATATCTACGTGATTGAGGTGAATCCGCGCGCGTCCCGTACCGTGCCGTTCGTCTCCAAGTGCATCGGCGAATCCCTGGCGAAAGTTGCGGCCCGCGTCATGGCTGGCAAGTCCCTGGCCGAAGTCGGCTTCACCCAGGAGGTGATCCCGCCGTACTATAGCGTCAAGGAAGCGGTGTTCCCGTTCGCCAAGTTCCCGGGCGTCGACCCGATCCTCGGCCCAGAGATGAAATCCACTGGCGAGGTGATGGGTGTCGGCGACAGCTTCGGTGAGGCCTTCGCAAAAGCCCAGCTGGGTGCCAGCGAAATCCTGCCGAACGCCGGTTGCGCCTTCATCAGCGTCCGCGAGGACGACAAGCCGCAAGCCGTTCAGGTCGCTCGCGACCTGGTCGCGCTGGGCTTCGAAGTGGTTGCCACTGCCGGCACCGCCAAGGTGATCGAGGCCGCCGGTCTGCCGGTGCGTCGCGTGAACAAGGTGACCGAGGGCCGTCCTCACGTGGTCGACATGATCAAGAATGACGAAGTCACCCTGATCATCAACACCACCGAAGGCCGCCAGTCCATCGCTGACTCGTATTCCATCCGTCGTAACGCCCTGCAGCACAAGATCTACTGCACCACCACCATCGCGGCGGGTCAGGCGATCTGTGAGGCGCTCAAGTTCGGTCCCGAGAAGACCGTTCGCCGTCTGCAGGATCTCCATGCAGGAATCAACGCATGAGCAAATTTCCAATGACCGTCCAGGGCGCTCGCGCCCTGGAAGAAGAGCTGAAATACCTGAAGACCGTGCTGCGCCCGCAGATCACCCAGGCCATCGCCGAAGCGCGTGAGCTGGGCGACCTGAAGGAAAACGCCGAGTACCACGCAGCCCGTGAGCAGCAGGGCATGTCCGAAGCTCGCATCCGCGACATCGAAGCCAAGCTGTCCAACGCGCAGATCATCGACGTGACCACCATTCCGCACAGCGGCAAGGTGATCTTCGGTACCACCGTCGATATCGCAAACGTGGAGACCGACGAGACGGTGACCTACCAGATCGTCGGCGACGACGAGGCGGACATCAAGAACAGCAAGATCTCGGTCAACTCGCCGATCGCCCGTGCGCTGATCGGCAAGACTGAGGGCGACGCCGTCCTGGTGAAAACGCCGGGTGGCGACGTCGAGTACGAGATCGTTGAAGTCCGCCACGCCTGATCGACCCTCCCTGAAAGCAGGCACCATCAGTTGGCTGCTGGCCCAGACATTCTGGGTCGGCGGCCTCTGGCTGCTTCAGTTCGTGGTATTGCCGGCGCTGGACAAGATCGGCCTGGCGCCTTTGTTGGTGGAGTCAGTCGCTGACGCGTTGAAACCCCTGTTGCTGGGTTTTGCCGGCTTCTGCGTCGTATTGCAGGCTCTGGTGCTCTGGCTGGCGCGCGGGAGCGCTGCCTTCATCCGTGAATCGCGGGGGCAGTTGCTGTTGACCGTATTGGTGATGGTGGCGGCTTATTTCCTGGTGCGCCAGGTAGCGCCGGACGCTCAGCGCTGGCTGCTGTTCAACTATCTGGTGGTGGCGCTGTGCGGTCTGCTGCTGGTGCTGCAACCGGCGCCCGGGCGGGGCGAGCGGAACTGACGCGGCGGAGCCTTGCTGGCTCCGCGTTGCCGGTCTTGACTGTCAGAGTCCGCTGAAGCGGCTGATGTTCGACAGGTTCTTGTTCGGCTTGGGATTGCGGCGATAGATCAGCGCCATCTTGCCGACGGACTGAACCAGTTCGCAGCTGCCCGTCTGGCAAAGTTCGTCGATCAGCGCACGACGATCATCGCGTTCGGCGATGCGGAACTGCACCTTGATCAGTTCATGATCGTTGAGCGCACGCTCAAGCTCGGCCATTACACCTTCCGAAAGACCGTTTTCAGCAACGGTCAATACGGGTTTCAGGTGATGCCCGATAGATTTGAACTGCTTTTTCTGCTCCTGAGAGAGCGCCATAATCTGACCCCTGGGAAAAAAGGCGGATATTCTACCCGAGTTTCGGTTATACCGGGATGCCGCTCAGACGAGGTAATACGTGGCCCGTTCCAAGACTAGCCATCGCTGGCTGAAAGAACATTTCGACGATCCTTACGTGAAGATGGCACAGCGCGACGGCTATCGCTCGCGCGCCAGCTACAAGCTGCTGGAGATCCAGGAGAAGGATCGCATCCTGCGCCCCGGCATGACCGTGGTCGACCTCGGCGCAGCGCCAGGCGGCTGGTCGCAGGTCACCAGCCGGGTGATTGGCGACAAGGGCACCCTGATCGCTTCGGACATCCTGCCGATGGACAGCATCCCGGACGTCACCTTCATTCAGGGTGATTTCACCGAGGACGAGGTCTTCGCCCAGTTGCTCCAGGCTATCGGAGAAAATCCGGTAGACCTTGTGATTTCGGATATGGCCCCCAATATGAGTGGACTGCCCGCCGTGGACATGCCGCGTGCCATGTTCCTCTGTGAGCTTGCCCTGGACCTGTGCACCCGTGTGCTGCGCCCGGGCGGCGATTTCCTGATCAAGATTTTCCAGGGTGAGGGTTTCGACGCTTACCACAAGCAGGTTCGCGAGAACTTCGAGAAGGTGCAGATGCGCAAACCGCTGTCGTCTCGCGATCGTTCGCGTGAGCAGTATCTGCTCGCACGGGGCTTTCGCGGCGCCTAGACTGGAATGATTGGGCCGGCCTCCGGTCTATGCCTTGCAGGTTTTGCTTGTACCGGTGAAGGCCGGGGTTCATAAAGGGTTACAGACGGCGTCTGCCTGGCGGCGGGCGTTGTGTAGTAATTTTGGCCGGAAGGAGTCTGGCCGTCGTGAGAAGCGGTTTCCAGGGCGGAGCCGGCTTCAGAGGGTAGTCAATTGAACGACATGGCAAAGAACCTGATTCTGTGGCTCATCATCGCGGCGGTACTCGTCACTGTGATGAACAACTTCTCCAGCCCGAGCGAGCCGCAGACGCTCAACTATTCCGACTTCATCCAGCAGGTGAAGGACGGCAAGGTCGAGCGCGTGACCGTCGACGGCTATGTCATCACCGGCAAGCGCCAGGATGGTGACACCTTCAAGACCATCCGCCCGGCGATCCAGGACAACGGCCTGATCGGCGACCTGGTCAACAATAACGTGGTTGTCGAAGGCAAGCAGCCCGAGCAGCAGAGCATCTGGACCCAGTTGCTGGTCGCGAGCTTCCCGATCCTGGTGATCATCGCGGTCTTCATGTTCTTCATGCGCCAGATGCAGGGCGGCGGCGGCGGCCGCGGCGGGCCGATGAGCTTCGGCAAGAGCAAGGCCCGCCTGTTGTCGGAAGACCAGGTCAAGACCACCTTTGCCGACGTTGCCGGTTGCGACGAGGCCAAGGAAGAAGTCAGCGAACTGGTGGAATTCCTCCGCGATCCGGGCAAGTTCCAGCGCCTGGGCGGTCGTATCCCACGCGGCGTGCTGATGGTCGGCCCGCCCGGTACCGGTAAGACCCTGCTCGCCAAGGCGATCGCCGGCGAAGCCAAGGTGCCGTTCTTCACCATTTCCGGTTCGGACTTCGTGGAAATGTTCGTCGGCGTGGGTGCCTCGCGCGTTCGCGACATGTTCGATCAGGCCAAGAAGCACGCGCCCTGCATCATCTTCATCGACGAGATCGACGCCGTCGGCCGCCATCGTGGCGCTGGCCTGGGCGGCGGTCACGACGAGCGCGAACAGACCCTCAACCAGTTGCTGGTGGAGATGGACGGCTTCGAGATGAATGACGGCATCATCGTCATCGCCGCGACCAACCGTCCGGACGTACTCGACCCCGCGCTGCTGCGTCCGGGCCGCTTCGACCGCCAGGTGGTGGTCGGTCTGCCGGATATTCGTGGCCGCGAACAGATCCTGAAAGTGCACATGCGCAAAGTCCCCCTGGGCGACAACGTCGATCCAGCCGTGATTGCGCGCGGTACCCCGGGCTTCTCCGGTGCCGATCTGGCCAACCTGGTCAACGAGGCCTCGCTGTTCGCCGCCCGCTCCAACAAGCGCATCGTCGACATGCGTGAGTTCGAACTGGCCAAGGACAAGATCATGATGGGCGCCGAGCGCAAGACCATGGTCATGTCCGAGAAGGAGAAGAAGAACACCGCGTTCCACGAAGCCGGCCACGCCATTGTCGGTCGTCTGGTTCCGGAGCACGATCCGGTCTACAAGGTTTCCATCATTCCGCGCGGTCGCGCCTTGGGTGTGACCATGTTCCTGCCGGAAGAGGACCGTTACAGCCTGTCCAAGCGTGCCCTGGAAAGCCAGATCTGCTCGCTGTTCGGCGGCCGCATCGCCGAAGAGATGACCTTGGGCTTCGAAGGCGTGACCACCGGCGCCTCCAACGACATCATGCGTGCCACCCAGTTGGCGCGGAATATGGTGACCAAGTGGGGTCTGTCCGAGAAGCTCGGTCCGCTGATGTACGCGGAAGAGGAGGGCGAGGTCTTCCTCGGCCGCAGCGCCGGTGGCCAGCACTCGAATATTTCGGGTGAGACCGCCAAGCTGATCGACCAGGAAGTGCGGCGCATCATCGACGACTGCTACGGCACCGCCAAGCGGTTGCTGGAAGAGAACCGCGACAAGCTCGACATGATGGCCGACGCGCTGATGAAGTACGAAACCATCGATGCCGATCAGATCGACGACATCATGGCTGGCCGCACTCCGCGCGAGCCCCGTGACTGGCAGGGCGGCAACTCCGGTTCCTCCGGCAACGCTGCCGCGCCGCGCGAGGAAGGTCGCCAGGAAAACCCGATTGGCGGGCCCGCCGGCGAACACTGAGAGCACTGAATGAGTTCGTTGTACCACCCGACCCGGTTGCCTTGCGGCAACCGGGTTCTTGATTTAAGCCGCCCGCACGTCATGGGCATCCTCAATGTCACTCCTGATTCCTTCTCCGACGGCGGGCGCTTCAACCGGCATGATGCTGCGTTGCGTCACGCGGCGGAGATGGTCGCGGCCGGCGCCACGCTGATCGATATCGGCGGTGAGTCGACGCGCCCAGGCGCTCGTGTGGTTTCGCCGACGGAGGAGTTGGAGCGCGTCGCTCCGGTGGTCGATGCCATTGCTCGCGAGCTGGATGTGGTGATTTCGGTGGATACGTCCACACCGGCCGTCATGCGCGAGACTGCTCGTCTCGGAGCGGGCCTGATCAATGATGTGCGCTCCCTGCAGCGTGATGGCGCCCTGGATGCGGCCGTCGATACCGGGCTCCCGGTGTGCCTGATGCACATGCGTGGCGAGCCGGGGAACATGCAGGACGACCCGCGTTACCCGGATATCCTTCAGGAGGTCCGTGGCTTCCTCGAGGGGCGCATCGCGGTGTGCGAATCCGTAGGCATTGTCCGACAACGGATTGTCATCGATCCTGGCTTCGGTTTTGCCAAGACGCAGAGCCATAACCTCAACCTGTTCCGGCAGATGGGCCGGTTGATGGACCTGGGGTGCCCGCTGTTGGTAGGCGTCTCGCGCAAGAGCATGGTCGGTCGCGCACTTGAGCGCGAGGTCGGCGAAAGACTTTATGGCAGCCTTGCGCTCGCCGCTCTGGCGGTGACCAAGGGGGCTAGCATTATCCGGGTGCACGATGTGGCCCAGACCGTTGACGTAGTGCGAATGATCCACGCGGTGGAAAGCGCAACAGAAGGAGAACAGGCATGAGCAGGAAGTACTTTGGTACCGACGGGATCCGTGGGCGCGTTGGTACTCCCCCGATCACGCCGGACTTCGTGCTCAAGTTGGGCTGGGCTGTGGGCATGGCCTTCCGTCAGCAGGGCAAATGCCGAGTGCTGGTGGGCAAGGACACGCGCATTTCCGGCTACATGTTCGAGTCCGCGCTGGAGGCTGGCTTGTCCGCTGCCGGCGCCGACGTGATGCTGCTCGGCCCCATGCCGACTCCCGGTATTGCCTACCTGACGCGCACCTTCCATGCCGAAGCCGGTATCGTCATCAGTGCCTCGCACAATCCGCATGACGACAACGGCATCAAGTTCTTCTCCGGCCAGGGCACCAAGCTGCCCGACGAGGTCGAGCTGATCATCGAGGAGCTCCTGGACGCGCCGATGACCGTGGTCGAGTCCGCCCGCCTGGGCAAGGTCTCGCGGATCAACGATGCGGCTGGCCGCTACATCGAGTTCTGCAAGAGCAGCGTACCCTCGAACACCAGCTTTGCCGGTTTGCGCATCGCGCTGGATTGCGCTCATGGCGCGACCTACAAGATTGCCCCCAATGTTTTCCGGGAGCTGGGTGCCGAAGTGTTCGTTATCGGTGCCGAGCCCAACGGCCTCAACATCAACGACAACTGTGGCTCTACCCATATGGGGGCGCTCCAGGAGGCCGTGCTGGCCCAGCACGCTGACATCGGCATTGCCTTCGACGGCGATGGCGATCGCGTGATGATGGTCGACCATACCGGCACCATCGTCGATGGCGACGAGATTCTCTACCTCATCGCGCGCGACATGCTCGACCGCGGCAAGCTGCATGGCGGCGTGGTCGGGACCCTGATGAGTAACCTGGGCCTCGAGCTGGCGCTTCAGGATCTTCACATTCCGTTTGCTCGCGCCAAGGTGGGCGATCGCTACGTGATGTCCGAGCTGCAGTCGCGCAACTGGCAGCTGGGCGGCGAAAACTCCGGCCATGTGGTCTGCTGCCAGCACACCACGACGGGTGACGCGATCATCGCGGCGCTGCAGGTGCTCATGGCGCTGAAAACCCGCGGCCAGAACCTGGCCGAGGCGCGGATGGGTATTCGCAAGTGCCCGCAGGTGCTGATCAATGTACGCTTCGCTGGTGGTGTCGATCCTCTGGAGCATCCGGCGGTTAAGGAAGCTTGCGCCAAGGTGACCCAGGAAATGGCCGGGCGCGGGCGCGTGCTGCTGCGCAAATCCGGCACCGAGCCGCTGGTGCGAGTGATGGTCGAGGGCGACGAGGAAGCTCGCGTTCGCGCTTACGCCGAACAGCTGGCAAAAGTCGTTACAGAGGTATGTGCTTGATTTCTCTTGTCAGTTCCAAAAGCGTCGAGTAATATCTGCGCCCACTTTGCTCAGCGAGGTACAGCATGCGTCGACCCTTGGTGGCCGGTAATTGGAAAATGCACGGTACCCGCTCCAGCGTAACGGAGCTGATCAAAGGCCTGCGTCAACTGGCTCTTCCTACAGGTGTCGATGTGGCGGTGTTCCCGCCTTGTCTGTACATCAATCAGGTCGTGCAAGGCCTGGATGGAAAGACGGTTGCCGTCGGTGCGCAGAATTGCGCGGTTGAGCCGATGCAGGGTGCCTTGACGGGCGAGATCGCAGCCAGCCAGTTGGCAGATGCGAACTGCTCCCTGGTGCTGGTGGGTCACTCCGAGCGTCGCCTGATCCTGGGTGAAAGCGATGGCGTGATCAGCCGCAAGTTTGCAGCGGTTCAATCGTGTGGCCTGGTTCCGATCCTGTGCGTGGGTGAAACCCGCGAGCAGCGTGAGGCGGGCAAGACTCTTGAAGTTGTCGGGCGCCAGTTGGGCTCGGTGATCGAAGATCTCGGTGTTGGGGCTTTCTCCCGCGCTGTTGTGGCTTACGAGCCGGTGTGGGCGATTGGGACGGGGCTGACCGCTTCTCCCGAGCAGGCCCAGGAAGTACATGCGGCGATTCGCGCGCAGATCTCGGCGGAAAACGCAGAGGTGGCCCGCGGCCTTCGTCTCCTGTATGGCGGTAGTGTCAAGGCCGCCAATGCTGTCGAACTTTTCGGCATGCCGGATATCGATGGGGGGCTCATTGGTGGGGCTTCCCTGAATGCAGATGAGTTCGGTGCGATCTGTCGCGCCGCAGGAAACTGAAGATGCTGGAAACAGTTGTAATCGTGATTCACCTGCTGATGGCGCTGGGTCTGGTTGTGCTGGTCCTGCTTCAGCAAGGCAAGGGTGCCGACGCCGGTGCGTCGTTTGGTGCTGGCGCCTCGGGTACCGTTTTCGGTAGCCAGGGTTCCGCTACCTTCCTGAGTCGTTTCACCGCTGTGTTGGCAGCAGTTTTTTTTATTACCAGCTTGGGTTTAGCGTATTTTGCTAAAGAAAAAGCTGATATAATTCGTCACGCCGGGCTTCCTGATCCGGCAGTGATGGAGCAAAAGCAGGAACAAGCTCCGGCAGCTAGCGACGTGCCGGGCGCGCAAGGGCAGCCTCAAGCCCCTGCAGGCGGTAACGGCGACGTTCCGGCGGCTCCTGAGCAGAAGTAAGCAGGCAAGAGTTTTTGCCGAGGTGGTGGAATTGGTAGACACGCTACCTTGAGGTGGTAGTGGCCATAGGCTGTAGGGGTTCGAGTCCCCTCCTCGGTACCATATACGAAAAGGCCCGCAACGCGGGCCTTGTCGTTTCGGTGTTTCGGTTGACCTGGAAGGGGCTCAACCGTATAATTTCGCACCAGCTTTGACGCGGGATGGAGCAGTCTGGTAGCTCGTCGGGCTCATAACCCGAAGGTCGTTGGTTCAAATCCAGCTCCCGCAACCAGTTTGGCAGAGCCCCTTTTCAGGGGCTTTTTGCTAGCTGGACAGTCCGCGCCGCCGGTTCAGGGCGGTCCTTAAGGGATGGGCGTTTCGCCCATTTTTTGTTTCTACAGCATACGCGAGGCGATCAGGTGTCGAGCAAGCTAGAACAGTTGCAGGCCTTGTTGGCCCCTGTGGTAGAGGCGCTCGGCTATGAGTGCTGGGGCCTGGAGTTCATTTCCCAAGGTCGCCATTCCCTGCTCCGGGTTTATATCGATCGTCCGGAAGGCATCCTGATCGATGACTGCGAAATCGTCAGTCGTCAGGTCAGCGGCATCCTGGACGTGGAAGATCCGATCAGTGGCGAGTACACCCTCGAGGTGTCGTCGCCCGGTATGGATCGGCCGCTCTTCACTCTCGAACAGTTCGCCCGCTACGTCGGCGAGCAGGTGAAGATCAAGCTGCGCACGCCCTTCGAACGGCGTCGCAATTTCCAGGGCATTCTCCGTGGTGTGGAGGAGCAGGATGTGGTGGTCCTGGTAGACGACCATGAATACCTGCTGCCGGTCGACTCGATCGACAAGGCCAACATCATCCCCCGATTTGAGTGAGCCGCCAGAGCGCGGATTCCAATGGATTGAAAGGCGAGGCGTACGATGAGCAAAGAAGTACTGCTGGTTGTTGAGTCGGTATCCAACGAGAAGGGTGTACCGCCTGGCGTGATTTTCGAAGCGCTGGAGCTGGCCCTGGCGACCGCGACCAAAAAGCGTTTCGAGGACGAGGTTGACCTGCGCGTGGAAATCAACCGCGCCAACGGCAACTACGAAACTTTCCGTCGCTGGACCATCGTCGAAGACGAGGACTACTCCAACCCGGCATCGGAACTGACCGTCGAGGACGTGCAGGAAGAGCACCCCGGCATGAAAGCCGGCGAGGTCATCGAAGAGAAGATCGAATCCATCGAGTTCGGCCGTATCGCCGCACAGACCGCCAAGCAGGTCATCGTGCAGAAGGTTCGCGAAGCCGAGCGCGCCCAGGTGGTTGATGCCTACCGTGAGAAGGTCAACGAGATCATCTCCGGCACCGTCAAGAAGGTCACCCGTGACAACGTGATCGTCGATCTGGGCAACAACGCCGAAGCGCTGCTGGCCCGCGACCAGATCATCCCGCGTGAAACCTTCCGCGTCGGCACCCGCGTGCGCGCCCTGCTCAAGGAAATCCGCAGCGAGAACCGTGGCCCTCAGTTGATCCTGTCGCGTACCGCGCCGGAAATGCTGATCGAGCTGTTCCGTATCGAAGTACCGGAAATTGCCGAACAACTGATCGACGTGATGGCCGCTGCCCGCGATCCGGGTTCGCGCGCCAAGATCGCCGTTCGCTCCAAGGACAAACGTATCGATCCGCAGGGCGCCTGCATCGGTATGCGTGGTTCCCGCGTCCAGGCCGTCTCCGGCGAGCTGGGCGGCGAGCGTGTGGACATCGTCCTCTGGGACGACAACCCCGCGCAGTTCGTGATCAACGCCATGGCCCCGGCCGAAGTGGCGGCGATCATCGTCGACGAAGATACCCACACCATGGATATCGCCGTTGCCGAGGACAACCTGGCGCAGGCCATTGGCCGCAGTGGCCAGAACGTCCGTCTGGCCAGCCAGCTCACCGGCTGGACCCTGAACGTGATGACCGAGGCCGATATCCAGGCCAAACAGCAGGCTGAAACTGGCGACATCCTGCAGCGCTTCGTCGACGAGCTGGATGTCGACGAAGAACTCGCCCAGGTCCTGGTGGAAGAAGGTTTCACCACCCTGGAAGAGATCGCCTACGTACCGATGGAAGAGATGCTCAGCATCGACGGCTTCGACGAAGACATCGTCAACGAGCTGCGCTCGCGTGCCAAGGACCGCCTGCTGACCAAAGCCATCGCCACTGAAGAGAAACTCGCCGACGCACAACCTGCCGAAGACCTGCTCAGCCTCGATGGTATGACCAAAGAGCTGGCCGTGGACCTGGCACTGCGTGGCGTAACCACCCGTGAAGATCTTGCCGAGCAATCCATTGACGATCTGCTCGACATCGACGGCATGGACGAAGAGCGTGCCGGCAAGTTGATCATGGCCGCCCGGGCCCATTGGTTCGAGTAAGCATTCGCGGCCTGAGGAGAGAAGTGCATGACGCAAGTCACGGTGAAAGAACTGGCCAAGACGGTCGATACGCCGGTGGAGCGCCTGCTGCTGCAGATGCGCGAAGCGGGTCTGCCCCATAACGATGCCGAGCAGGTAGTGACCGACAGCGAGAAGCAAGCGCTGCTGGCCCACCTGAAAGGCAGCCACGGTGATCGCGCGGATGAGCCGCGCAAGATCACCCTGCAACGCAAGACCACCTCGACCATCCGGGTCGCTGGCAGCAAGACTGTCAGCGTCGAGGTTCGCAAGAAGAAGACCTACGTCAAGCGTGATCCCGAGGAGCTCGAGGCCGAGCGCCAGCGCGAGCTGGAAGAGCAGCGTGCCGCTGAGGAAGCGGCGCGTCTGAAGGCCGAGGAAGAGTCTCGCCAGCGTGCTGCCGAGGAAGAGGCCCGCCGTCAGGCGGACGCCGCTCGCCAGGCCAGCAGCGCTGCGCCTGCCGCTGCAGCTCCGGCTGCTACCGAAGCGCCCCGCGCTGCGGCTCCCGCCCCGGCTGCGCCGGCCGCTGCTGCTCCTGCTGCGGATGACCGCAAGAAGGAAGAAGTACGCCGCGCGCCCAAGCGCGACGACGAGGATGAGCGCCGTGATCGCAAGCATGCCCAGCATCGCCCGTCGATCAAGGAAAAGGAAAAGACCACGGCGCCGCGCGTCGTGCGCAGCGGTGGTGGCGACGACGACGACAGCTTTGGCCGTCGTGGCGGTGGCCGCGGCAAGGGCAAGCTGAAGAAGCGTAACCAGCACGGGTTCCAGAGCCCGACAGGACCGATTGTGCGTGAAGTGAATATCGGCGAGACCATCACCGTGGGCGAGCTCGCCGCCCAGATGTCGGTGAAGGGTGCCGAGGTCGTCAAGTTCATGTTCAAGATGGGCACCCCGGTGACCATCAACCAGGTGCTCGACCAGGAAACCGCCCAGCTGATCGCCGAAGAACTCGGCCACAAGGTCAAGCTGGTCAGCGAGAACGCCCTGGAAGAGCAACTGGCCGAATCCCTGAAATTCGTCGGTGAGGCAGTATCCCGCGCGCCGGTCGTGACCGTGATGGGCCACGTCGACCACGGCAAGACCTCGCTGCTCGACTACATCCGTCGTGCCAAGGTGGCAGCTGGCGAAGCCGGCGGTATCACCCAGCACATCGGCGCCTACCACGTGGAAACCGACCGCGGCATGGTCACCTTCCTCGACACCCCTGGCCACGCCGCGTTCACCGCGATGCGTGCCCGTGGTGCCCAGGCCACCGACATCGTCATCCTCGTGGTGGCAGCGGACGACGGCGTGATGCCGCAGACCCAGGAAGCCGTACAGCACGCGAAAGCGGCTGGCGTGCCGATCGTGGTCGCGGTGAACAAGATCGACAAGCCCGACGCCAACCCGGACAACATCAAGAACGGCCTGGCCGCTCTGGACGTGATTCCGGAAGAGTGGGGCGGCGATGCTCCGTACGTGCACGTCTCCGCCAAGCTGGGTACCGGCGTCGACGAGCTGCTCGAAGCGGTACTGCTGCAAGCTGAAGTGCTGGAGCTCAAAGCCACTCCGTCGGCCCCGGGCCGTGGCGTGGTGGTCGAGTCCCGCCTGGACAAGGGCCGTGGCCCGGTAGCCACCGTGCTGGTTCAGGACGGTACCCTGCGTCAGGGCGACATGGTCCTGGTCGGCGTGAACTACGGCCGCGTTCGTGCGATGCTCGACGAGAACGGCAAGCCGATCAAGGAAGCCGGTCCGTCCATTCCGGTCGAGATCCTCGGCTTGGATGGCACCCCGGATGCCGGCGACGAGATGACCGTGGTTGCCGACGAGAAGAAGGCCCGCGAAGTCGCTCTGTTCCGTCAGGGCAAGTTCCGCGAAGTGAAACTGGCTCGTGCCCACGCCGGCAAGCTGGAAAACATCTTCGAGAACATGGGCCAGGAAGAGAAGAAGACCCTCAACATCGTGCTCAAGTCCGATGTCCGTGGTTCGCTGGAAGCCCTGCAGGGCTCGCTCAGTGGCCTGGGCAACGACGAAGTGCAGGTCCGCGTGGTCGGTGGTGGCGTTGGTGGTATCACCGAGTCCGACGCCAACCTGGCGCTGGCCTCCAATGCGGTGCTGTTCGGCTTCAACGTCCGTGCCGATGCGGGTGCGCGCAAGATCGTCGAGTCCGAAGGCCTCGACATGCGTTACTACAACGTGATCTACGACATCATCGAAGACGTCAAGAAAGCCCTGACCGGCATGCTCGGCAGCGATGTTCGCGAGAACATCCTGGGTATCGCCGAAGTGCGTGACGTGTTCCGTTCGCCGAAGTTCGGCGCCGTCGCCGGCTGCATGGTCACCGAGGGACTGGTGCACCGCAACCGTCCGATCCGCGTACTGCGCGATGACGTGGTCATCTTCGAAGGCGAGCTGGAATCCCTGCGTCGCTTCAAGGATGACGTGTCCGAAGTGCGTGCCGGCATGGAATGCGGTATCGGCGTTAAGAGCTACAACGACGTCCGCGTCGGCGACAAGATCGAAGTATTCGAGAAGGTCGAAGTCGCTCGTACTCTGTAAGAGTATTCGAGCGTGAACGCAGCGCCCGGGCCAGCTAGACAGCTGCCCCGGGCGTTTGCCGCTTATACGGATTCGCCTTCAACCGTATGACGTCGTTGGGAAGCCTTGCCGTGCTGGAGCACCGTATCCGGCTTCCCGCCCGGTCAACCGGTCGAATTCAAACCCGTAATTGATGCCGGAGCCTTGGGCTCGGGTAAGCAGGTTAGAAAAATGGCAAAAGAGTACAGCCGTACCCAGCGTATCGGCGACCAGATGCAGCGCGAACTGGCGCTGCTGATCCAGCGTGAAATCAAGGACCCCCGCCTGGGCCTGGTGACCATCACCGGCGTGGATGTGGCCCGTGACCTGTCCCATGCCAAGGTGTACGTCACCGTGATGGGCCAGGACGACAACGCCGAAGTGGTGAAGCAGAACACCAGCATTCTCAACGATGCCGCGGGTTTCCTGCGCATGCAGCTGGGCAAGGCGATGAAGCTGCGTACCGTGCCGCAACTGCACTTCAGCTATGACGCCAGCATCCGCCGTGGTGCGGAACTTTCGGCGCTGATCGAGCGCGCGGTGGCTGAAGATCGCCGCCATGACGGCGGCTCCGAGGAGTAAGCCGTGGCGCAGGTCAAACGCATCCGCCGCGCGGTCAACGGCGTGCTGATTCTCGACAAGCCGCTGGGCATGAGTTCCAACCAGGCCCTGCAGAAGGTGCGCTGGCTGCTCAACGCCGAGAAGGCTGGCCACACTGGTAGTCTCGATCCGTTGGCTACCGGCGTGCTGCCGCTTTGCTTCGGCGAGGCGACCAAGTTCTCGCAGTACCTGCTCGACGCCGACAAGGCCTACGAGACGATTGCCAAGCTGGGCGTCACGACCACCACCGCAGATGCCGAGGGCGAGGTGGTCGAGCAGCGCGAGGTGACCAGCGGTCGGGAGGCCATCGAGGCCCTGCTGCCGCGCTTCCGTGGCGATATAGAGCAGGTGCCGCCGATGTACTCGGCGCTGAAGAAGGATGGCCAGCCACTGTACAAGCTGGCCCGTGCAGGAGAGGTAGTGGAGCGCGAGGCGCGTTCTGTTACTATTGCGCGCCTGGATTTGCTTGCCTTCGAGTCGCCCTGTGCGACCTTGGCCGTTTCCTGCAGCAAGGGCACCTACATTCGCACCCTGGTCGAAGACCTCGGTCGCGAGCTTGGGTGCGGCGCACACGTCGCCGCCTTGCGCAGGACCCAGGCAGGTCCCTTCCAGTTGAACCAGTCGGTGACGCTGGAGGAGCTCGAGAAAGCCCATGCCGAGGGTGGCAACGAAGCCCTCGACCGCTTCCTGTTGCCGGTGGATGCCGGCCTGGAGCACTGGCCGCTGTTGCAGTTGTCCGAGCACAGCGCCTACTACTGGCTGCATGGTCAGCCGGTACGCGCCCCGGATATGCCGAAGTTCGGCATGCTGCGGGTGCAGGATCATGAAGGCCGCTTCATCGGCATCGGTGAAGTAGTCGAAGACGGGCGCCTGGCGCCGCGTCGACTGATTCGGTCTTAAGGCCGAAACCGAGGGTGGCTGTCAGCAGGCACGGTCACTCCTCTTACTATGAACACAGGGAGAAGTCCCTGGCCTGTTACCTCAGAGGAAGCCCCATCATGGCACTGAGCGTCCAAGAAAAAGCCCAGATCGTTAACGAGTACAAGCAAGCTGAAGGCGACACCGGTTCCCCGGAAGTGCAGGTTGCACTGCTGTCCGCCAACATCAACAAGCTGCAGGACCACTTCAAGGCCAACGGCAAAGACCACCACTCCCGTCGTGGCCTGATCCGCATGGTCAACCAGCGTCGTAAGCTGCTGGATTACCTGAAGAGCAAGGACACCTCTCGTTACAGCGCCCTGATCGGTCGCCTGGGCCTGCGTCGCTAAGACGGCAAGCCTGAAGTGGGAAGCTGGGAGTCCGGGGTCGATGGGCGGTGTAAACCGCTCATCGGCTCTGGCTCCCGGCTTTCTCGCTTTTACAGGGAATGAAATCGGGTCCGACTCCCGGCATTTCCACGATTTCCCCCAAGGCAACTAAAGAGAAGGTAGAGAAACCGTGAACCCGGTAATCAAGAAATTCCAGTTCGGTCAGTCGACCGTAACCCTCGAGACTGGCCGCATCGCCCGCCAGGCCACCGGTGCCGTCCTGGTCACCATGGACGACGTCACCGTGCTCTGCACCGTCGTCGGTGCCAAGCAGGCCGACCCGAGCAAGAGCTTCTTCCCGCTCTCCGTGCACTACCAGGAGAAGACCTACGCAGCCGGCCGTATCCCCGGTGGCTTCTTCAAGCGTGAAGGCCGTCCTTCGGAGAAGGAAACCCTGACCTCGCGCCTGATCGACCGTCCGATCCGCCCGCTGTTCCCCGAAGGCTTCATGAACGAAGTGCAGGTCGTCTGCACCGTCGTTTCCACCAACAAGAAGTCCGATCCGGACATCGCCGCCATGATCGGTACCTCCGCCGCCCTGGCGATCTCCGGCATTCCCTTCGCCGGTCCGATCGGTGCTGCCCGCGTTGGCTTCCACCCGGAAATCGGCTACATCCTCAACCCGACCTACGAGCAGCAGCAGAGCTCCAGCCTCGACATGGTCGTTGCCGGTACCTCCGACGCCGTGCTGATGGTTGAATCCGAAGCCGACGAGCTGACCGAAGACCAGATGCTGGGCGCTGTTCTGTTCGCCCATGAAGAATTCCAGGCCGTCATCCGCGCCGTCGCTGAGCTGGCTACCGAAGCCGGCAAGCCGAGCTGGAACTGGACCGCCCCGGTCGAGAACACCGCCCTGGTCAATGCCATCAAGGCCGACTTCGGTGCTGCCATCTCCGAGGCCTACACCGTTACCGTCAAGCAGGACCGTTACGCGGCCCTGGACGCCCTGCGCGAGCAGGTTGTCGCCAAGTTCGCCGGTGAAGGCGAAGGCCAGTTCGCCGCGGGTGACGTCAAGGAAGCCTTCGGCCTGCTGGAATACCGCACCGTTCGCGAGAACATCGTCAACGGCAAGCCGCGTATCGATGGCCGCGACACCCGCACCGTTCGCCCGCTGAAGATCGAAGTCGGCGTACTGGGCAAGACCCACGGCTCTGCACTGTTCACCCGTGGCGAAACCCAGGCCCTGGTCGTTGCAACCCTCGGCACCGCCCGTGACGCCCAGCTGCTCGACACCCTTGAAGGCGAGCGCAAGGATCCCTTCATGCTGCACTACAACTTCCCGCCGTTCTCGGTAGGCGAGTGTGGCCGCATGGGCAGCGCAGGCCGTCGTGAAATCGGCCATGGCCGTCTGGCCCGTCGCAGCGTTGCCGCCATGCTGCCGAGCCAGGACGAGTTCCCCTACACCATTCGTGTGGTTTCCGAGATCACCGAGTCCAACGGTTCCAGCTCCATGGCTTCCGTCTGCGGTGCTTCCCTGGCCCTGATGGACGCCGGTGTGCCGGTCAAGGCGCCGGTTGCCGGTATCGCCATGGGTCTGGTGAAGGAAGGTGACAAGTTCGCCATCCTGACCGACATCCTGGGTGACGAAGACCACCTGGGCGACATGGACTTCAAGGTTGCCGGTACCGACAAGGGCGTTACTGCCCTGCAGATGGACATCAAGATCAACGGCATCACCGAAGAGATCATGGAGATCGCCCTGGGCCAGGCCCTGGAGGCTCGCCTGAACATCCTCGGCCAGATGAACCAGATCATCGCCGCTCCGCGCGCCGAGCTGTCGGAAAACGCTCCGACCATGATCCAGATGAAGATCGACACCGACAAGATCCGCGACGTCATCGGCAAGGGCGGCGCCACCATTCGCAGCATCTGCGAAGAGACCAAGGCCTCGATCGACATCGAGGACGATGGCAGCGTGAAGATCTACGGCGAAACCAAGGAAGCTGCCGAGGCCGCCAAGCAGCGCGTCCTGGGTATCACCGCGGAAGCCGAGATCGGCAAGATCTACGTCGGCAAGGTCGAGCGCATCGTGGACTTCGGCGCCTTCGTCAACATCCTGCCGGGCAAGGATGGTCTGGTGCACATCTCGCAGATCAGCGACAAGCGCATCGACAAGGTCACCGACGTTCTGCAGGAAGGCCAGGAAGTCAAAGTCCTGGTTCTCGACGTGGACAACCGTGGCCGCATCAAGCTGTCCATCAAGGACGTCGCCGCTGCTGAAGCCTCTGGCGTGTAAGCGGACGGTGAAGTGAAAGAGGGCCCCTTGCGGGCCCTCTTTTTTTGCCTTGAGAATGCGCCATTCGCCGATCTCGCCCAAGGATGCCCCGAGATGGACAAGCGTTACTGCCACTATCACAGTGCACAGCCCGCGACATGGCATTGCCAGCCGTGCGAGCGCCATTACGGTGACTGCTGCATTCCCCTCAACGCCGACGCTCCGGAGTACGCTCCGGCGTGCCCGCTATGTCGCGGCCATCTGCGCTTCCTGGGTGCGGCGAACACCGCGCAGCCCTTCTGGGAGCGCCTGCCGAACTTCTTCGCCTACGGTTTCCAGGCCGGGCCGCTGGCCTTCTGTGCCCTGCTGGCATTGGCCTGCGTGTTCATGCCGGCGGTCTTCCTGCTCTGGATCGCCCTGCTCAGCGTGGCGACCAAGTATCTGCACAGCGTGATCGAGGCAGCGAGCTTCGGCGGCCAGGACGCTCCGGGCCTTCTCGAGGCCTTCAGCGCCGATAGCCTGCGCACCTTTTTCCAGCAACTGGCGGTATTCCTGATTGCCCTCGTGCTGCTCTGGCTGGCGGCCGATTTCCACAGCGAGGCGATCTACTGGGCAGCCAACATCGCCATCGTGCTGGTGCTGCCGGCGAGCATCATTCGCCTGTCCCTGGACAAGAGCCTGGGCGCGGCGCTCAGTCCCGGCGAGGTGGGGCAGGTGATCGCGGCCATGGGCTGGCGTTACCTGATCCTCTGCGCGTTCCTGTTCATACTCTGGCAGTCGCCTACCTACGTGGGCTGGCTGCTGTCCCACGGCCTGCCAAGAGTGGTGATGGTGCCAGTGGTGGCCGGCCTGACGGGATATTTCAGCGTGGTGATGTGCGCCATGATGGGCTATGCCGTCTTCCAGTATCAGGGCGAACTGGGCTACGTATCCGCCGGTGACGATGCGCCTGCTGGCTTCGCCGCGCCGGAATGGCACCGTCGCAAGGCGCTGGCGGAGGCAGAGGTGCGGGTGAAGGAAGGGCAGACCGGCGCCGCCCTGGAGATTCTCGTGGCCGCCCTGCGCGAAGGGCGCCAGGACCTCAAGCTGAACGAGCGCTACCACCAGCTGCTGTTTGCCCTCGGCGAGCGTGCGGAATGCCTGAACCATCTGCCGCATTACCTGGGGCTCGCCAGTCGTCTCAATCCGCACCTCGCCGCCAGCGCCTTTCTTAATGCCAGGCAGTTGCAGGCGGATTACCTGCCGGAAGACCCGGCCGTCTGCGAACGCATCGCCGAGGTGCTGATCGAGCGCCACAAGGCCCGCGAGGGGCTGAGTCTGCTGCGGAACCTGCACAAGCGCTTCCCTGAGTATCCGGGCATCCCACGCGCCTACTTGATGGCCGCGCGGGCGTTTTCAGAGGAGCTGGGGCAGGTGCAGCCGGCACAACAGCTGTTGGCTTTCATTCGCCAACGTTATCCCGCTTTCGAGCAGATGGGCGAGGTGGTCCAGCTCGAATCCGTGTTGGCGAAGCTGGACAAGAAATCCGGTTGAAAGCCGTGCAACTTGCATGAAGCGCAGCGGCAGTTTATGCAAAGTGCAACCGCTCCGCTTTTGTCGGATATTTTTAAATTTTTGATTTAAAAGGCTTTTCTTGGGTTTTGGAAATTGGCACAGCGCTTGCGATATCCCTTGTGCAACTGCTGCCAGGCACGGTCGCAGTTTTCCAATAATTCAGGAGAAACCGCCATGAAACGTTTCAACAAACTGGCTCTTGCCGCTGCCACTGCAACCGCCCTGAGCTTCTCGTTCGCCAACTCGGTGTTCGCCCAGCCGACGACCCTGGCCGCCAACGATACAGTTCAGAAGACTGAAGAGGCGGTTTCCGACACCTGGATTACCAGCAAGGTGAAATCCAGTCTGATCGCTGACAAAGACATCAGCGGCACCAACATCAAGGTCGAGACCAACAAGGGTGTGGTGTCCCTGTCCGGCAACGTCAAATCCGATGCCGAGAAAGAACTTGCCATCAAGACTGCCAAAGGTATCAAGGGCGTGACCGCTGTGTCCGCCGATGGCCTCAAGTCGGTCGAGTAAGGGCACGACTCCCCATTCAAACTTCAAGAGGAGGAACGCCATGAACACTGACGTTATCAAAGGCAAGTGGAAGCAGCTTTCCGGCTCGCTCAAGGAAAAGTGGGGCAAGCTTACCGACGACGACCTGCAGGCGGCGGACGGACACGCTGAGTACCTGGTAGGCAAACTGCAGGAGCGCTACGGCTGGACTCGCGAAAAGGCGGAAGAGGAAGTCCGCGATTTCAGCAGCCGCCTGTAGCGCCCAGACACAGGGATGGTCCAAGCCCCGCCGGTTCGCCGGCGGGGCTTTTTGTTTTGCGTCAGGGAGCGAGGTGCTGCTGGTAGATCGTCAATTGACGCGTCGGATCGGCTTCCGGGTAATGCTGGCGGAGAAAGCGCGAGAGCTCCCGCACCGCCTGCACTTCACCTCGCTGGCCCATCTGCTTGGCCAATTGGAGGGTCAGGCCCGGCAGTGAGTCGGGCAACTGGCCGGAGCGTGCCAGGCGGCGCCAGCTGTGCAGTGCTTGCGAGGTTTCATTGCGTTGCAACAACTTGCGCAGCAGGTGTAGCTGGATCGCTGGGTGCGAGAGCAGGGCTGCATCGCTCGCGGCGCTATCGGCGGCAAGCCGGCGCAGCAGGGCATCGGCGCCAGGGGAGGGGGGCAAGGCGAACAGTTGCTTGAGCGTCTCGCTCATCAGCGCCCGGTCCTGTCGGCCCTTGGCTATGCCGTACAGGCGCTCGACCAGCACCGGGCGACCGGGAAACTGCTGCAGCAGTTGTGGTCCACGCGCAGCGGCCTGATCGAGGGCAAATCGGCCAATCATCTCGTCCAGCGCTGCCAGGGCGCGCTTGAACGACGCATCCGGGTCCTGCTTTGCCAGGTACGCCTCGTCCACCGGCATCCGCCCCAGCTTGCGCGGCAGCCAGACGGCGAGGAAGCCGGACACCAGACCACCGATATGCGCGTAGTAATTCACATGGTCTGCTGCGCGGATCAGCCCGAACAGCTCCTTGCCCAGCCAGAGCGGCAGGATCCACAACGCAGGGGCCTTGAGGTAGCCCATCAGCGGGCCGAGCCAGTAGAAGAACTGGATACGACGCAGGCCGTAGACGCCGATGTACATGCCCATCAGACCGGAGATGGCGCCCGAGGCGCCGATACCCGGTACCCAGGACGGATCGAGCGCCCACCACAGCAGCCCGGAGCACAGGCCGCTGAGCAGGTAGAGGCCCAGGTACGTGGCCCGTCCGAGCGCGGCCTCCAGGGCAAAGCCGAAGATGAACAGGAACACCATATTGCCGGCCAGGTGCCAGAAGCTGCCGTGGAGGAACATCGAACCGAACAGGCCCTGCACGGTGAAGCGCTCGGGGATGAAGCCGAAACGCAGGCTGCTGGTCTGGTCGCGGGCCGTTTCGGCCCTGGCGCGCGCTGCCTGCCACGCGGCGTCCCGCTGGAAAGCCGGCAGGGCGCGCAGTTCATGGCCGAACTCGAGATCCGAAAGCACCAGCCAGGCCAACTGCTGGCGGGGCAGGGCCTCGAGCGCGCGTTGCTGATCGGCCTCCAGCCGGTCGCGGCGCTCCAGCGAGGCGCTGAAAAGCGGGCGTTCATGGCCGAGCAGGTCCTGGGCGAGATACACGCGCACCGCCTCTTCGCGCCGGGTGCTGTCGCCACCCTGGTAGCCGAAGTAGATCAATACGTTGATGACGATCAGCAGCAGCGTGATGACGGGAGGTTTCTTCCAGTCCAGCGGGTGCTCGGCGGGGACGATGACCATGGCGACCGTTCCTTGGCCCGGATGGCGTGAATGCTTCAGAGGCGGCGAGACTAGCACCTCGCCAGTACGCCTGTCAGTTGCCGCTGCGCTTGCTTTGGATGTCGCTCAGGCGGTTGCCCTCGAAGCGCACGAAATACAGCATGCCGCTCCAGGGGCCGTAGATCCATTCTTCCACGGCCACTTCCATGGACTCGCCGTACCGGTAGCCGGGCACCTGCTTGTAGCCCAGGAAGGAGCGGCTGACCGGCTCGCCGCAGCGGCTGAGTACGTCACTGGAGACATCACCGGTGCTGATCAGCTTGCTGTTGCAGCGCAGGCTGGCGGCCTGGGTGGCGGTGGCCGTAAAGGCGAGCGGCAGCAGGAGTGCAACGACGCGCAGAAGGGAGGTCGTTTTCAATTGCGTTTGAACTCGATGCTTTTGAGCTTGTTGGCTTCGAAGGTGAGGATGTAGCTGGTGCCGTTGCGTGGGCCGTAGACCCATTCCTCGACCCGGTATTCGCGGCGGTCGTACCCACCCAGGGTATAGCCGACTTCATCACGATGATCCGGCGCGCCGCATTTCTGTTCGACTTCCCAGGCGCGGTCGCCCGCATCGATCAGGGAACTGCCGCAACGCATGCTTTCCGCCTGGGCGCCCGCCGCGCAGAGCAGCAGGGCGCAGGACATCCAGGTCAGGGCTTTCATCGAACGACTCCTCACTCGCTGTCGAGGTGAAGCTGGGTGGCCACGCTGCCACCATTCTCCGCTTCGCCGAAGCTGACGTCGATGAGGTAGATGCGGTCGTCACCCAGACCGCCCTTGGCGACCAGGTAGTCTTTCACCTGAGTCGCACGCTCCTGGCCCAGCTTGCGCAGCAGCAACTGGCTATCGCTCCAGGAGTCGAGCACGGCCTGGCGCATCTTCACGGAGCGTTCATCCTTGCTCAGTTGCTGCCACTCCTGGGGGGGTTGCTTCTTCAGGCGCGCCCGGTAGACGCCCTCGAGCAGCACCGGTTGCAGGTCCTCCGGTACCTCCAGCTGGCTGACATCGCTGGGCACCTTGTCGCCGCGGCGCTGCAACATGCTGTAGTAGTTCTTCTGGTATTCCTGTTTCAGGCGCTTGTCGGCCAGCAGCGGGCCGTCGCTGGCGGCCGCGGCGACACCTTCGACTTCCAGCTTGAGCGCAGGGCGTTGCTTGAGCGCTTCGGCCAGCTTGTCCAGGTTGCCCTGGGCATTGGCGTCCAGTTCGCTGGAGCCGGGGGCGAACACCACGTTGCTCAGGTCCGGGCCGCCGGAGCCGCCTGCCAGGCCGGCGATGAAGTTGAACGGTGCCTGCACCGCGCGCACCACCAGATTGCGAAGGGTCTGCCAGACGATGGGCATGACGCTGAACTGCGGGTTGTTCAGGTCGCCTTCCACCGGCAACTGGATGTCAATGTTGCCGTTGGCGTCCTTGAGCAGGGCGATCGCCAGTTTCACCGGCAGATCCACGGCGTCCGGGCTGTCGACCTTCTCGCCCAGTTGCAGGTGTTCCACCAGCACCTTGTTGTCGGCCTTGAGCTTGCCCTGGGTGATCTGGTAATGCAGGTCGAGGTTGAGCCGACCCTTGCGGATGCGGTAGCCGGCGAACTTGCCGGAGTAGGGCGTCAGGGTGGTCAGCTCGACGCGTTTGAAGCTGGTGGCGATGTCCAGCTTCTCCAGCGGCGAGAAGGGGTTGAGGCTGCCCTTGATGGTGACTGGCGCGTACTTGTCGACCTTGCCCTTCACATCCACCGAGGCCGGTGCCGGGTTGCGGTTGTCGATGGTGCCGATCTCGCCTCCCAGCTGCTGGATGGCCGTGGCGAAATCCGGGCGCAGGGTCAGGTCGGCGAAGTTGGCCGAGCCGTTGTTGATCTTCACACCGCCGATGCGGATGCCCAGCTCCTTGCCGCCGCCGCTGGAGCCGCTGGTTTTGCTGGCGGGCGCGGAAGATTCCGGCTGCTTGATGATCAGCTCGCTGACGTTGGTGCTGCGGTCCTCGTTGATGATGAAGCGCGCGTAGGGCTCTTCCAGCGACACGGTCTGAATCACCAGGCTGTCGCCATGCTTGTAGGCCAGGCCGTCGAGGGTCAGCTTGGTCCATTTGACGAAGTCGCGGCTTTTGAGGGTGTCCAGCGTATGCAGCTGGGTCACCTGGGCGCTGCCGTTGACGCTGAAGGCCAGCGGGTCGGTGCCCTTGAGGTCGACGTCCAGATCGCTGGCGAGCAGGCCGCTGCGCAGCTCCAGGCGGATGAAAGGGTCGATGTAGGCCTGGGCGATGCGCAGGTCGATCTCCCGGGTCGATACCTTCAGCCTGGCGCTGACCGGATTGGGGATGACCTGGCCACTGGCTTCGATCTGGCCGCGCGGGCCCAGGCCTGTCTTCAGTTTGAGCTGCAGCGGCGAGGTCAGGCCGCTGTCGAGGTTCTGCAGGTCAAGGTCCAGCGGACCGACCTCAAGGTTGACCGGCTTGCCCGGTGCGCGATCGGCCAGGTGGGCCTTGTAGCCGCGCAGCTGGGTGTCGCGCAAAACGACATGCCATGGCTTCGGCGGCTCGGCTGGTTTGCTCTCCTCGGCCGTCTGCGCAGGCTGGTCGGCTTCGGCGACCTTGGCTTCCGGATTGGCCTCCGGTTGGGATGGAACTGCCGGTTTGGCGGGTTCGGTTTGGGCCGTCTTGGCAGGAGCACTGGGCGTGGCTTCCGGTTGCTCATTCGAGGCCTGCTGTTCCTTGGCGGGCTGCACAGGTGCCATTGTGGTGGGGGCAGGCTCGGGAGCGGCCTGCGCCTGCGGCGTGGGCTCCTCGGGGCGCTTGTAGGGTTTGAAGTTGGCGAAGAGTTTCTGCCAGTCCAGCTGGCCGTCCTTTTCGCG
Source organism: Pseudomonas sp. DP-17 (assembly GCF_022380625.1). Taxonomy (NCBI): domain Bacteria; kingdom Pseudomonadati; phylum Pseudomonadota; class Gammaproteobacteria; order Pseudomonadales; family Pseudomonadaceae; genus Pseudomonas; species Pseudomonas sp. DP-17. Next base: position 41,712 of record NZ_JAKSXG010000013.1, on the reverse strand, counting down.
CGCCGCCCAGGCTTCCAGACCCTGACTGCGAATCTGGCCGACCACCACTTCCTGCTTGGCAAGGTCGAGGGTGGCCTCGGCCACATCGAGGCTGGCGAGTTTGGCCAACGGTTTGCCTTCGGGAGAGGAAAGGTCGAGGTCGCGCAGCTTGATAGCGGTCTTGTCCAACAACAGCTGGGTGTCCTTCGACAGGTCCAGGCGGTAGTCGGAGGCGAGGCTGAGCACGCCATTGTTGAGATTCAGCGGCGCGTTATCTCTTACGTAGGGCCACCACGCCTTCAGTGGCACTCCATCGAGGGTAAAGCTGCCTTTCGAGGTGAAGGGGACGATGCTCAGATCGCCCTTCCAGTCGAGCTTGCCGCCGTGAGGGCCGGTAGCGACCAGGGTCATTTCGGCGCCGTCGTCCGGCAGGGTGCTGAGGTTGTGCAGTTCGAAGCCCATCGGATCGAAGACGAACTCCACGGGTTCGCTGGGACGACGGTCGAGGAAATGCAGGCTGCCTTCGGCCAGGCGGATGCGGTCGATACGCAGCGGGAAGGGATCGCTTGGCTCCTCCCGGGCAGGCGCAGGTTGGCTGGGCGGCAACTTGAACAGCCTGGTGAGGTTCAGCGTGCCGTTCTCGGCGAACAGCAGTTCGGTGTGCGGTGCGTCCAGCTCGACGTCGGCGAGGTGCAGCCTGCGTTTCCACAGGCTGTCGAGTTCGAGGTTGGCGTAGAGCCGCCGGAAGCGAACCTGCTCCCGACCCTCGTCGCCCAGGTGCAGGCCCCAGAGCGTGAGCTCGAGGCTGAACGGATTGAATTCGATGCGCTCCAGGCGTGCCGGAACGGTCGAGTAGTCAGCCAGTTGCTGGTTGGCTATTCGCAGTCCTACGCCAGGCAGGATGAGGAAGCCCAGCAGGCAATAGAAGAGGACCAACAGCACTACCGCGCCGATGGCGCGTTTCAATCCTTTGGGCATGGCGAGAGTCGTTTCCGTCGTGACGTGCCGCATGAGTATGGCACGGCTGTGATTCTTCGATTCGATAGTCGCCTTCGGACGCAGTTTTCAGTGATGTCTGTCAGTCGTTCAAGCGATGGGTGCGGGCAAATTCCACCAGGTCCACGAGGCTTTCCAGGTTCAGCTTCTCGAGAATACGTGTCTTGTAGGTGCTGACGGTTTTCTGGCTGAGGAACAGCTCTTCGGCGATGTCCTTGTTGCTCATGCCCCTTACCAGGCTGCGCAATACGACCAGTTCCCTGGGGGTGAGGCTGGCCACCGGGTCGGTGTTCTTGTCGATGCTCAGTGCCTTTTCCGGGAAGCACCGATAGCCCGAAACCAACATGCGAGCCGCATTGAGGATGGCACTGGTGTCCTTGTTCTTGCTGACGAAGCCGTGCGCACCCGCCGCTTCGACCTTGCTCGAATAAAGACGTTCATCCTGGGAGCTCAGCACCAGCAGGCGGATGTTCTCGTCGAAGATATGGATACGCGCCAGTAGATCGAGGCCGTCCATCCCCGGCAGGTTGAGGTCGAGTATCACGAGGTCCGGACGTTCCTTGCGGACTGCATCCAGGCCGCCATGGCCATCGGCCGCTTCGCGTGCCACTTCGAACTGCGGATCCTGTTCGAGCAGCGAGCGGATGGCCAGGCGCATCGCGGGGTGATCCTCGATCAGCACCACACGTTTCTTCATAGCTGACTCCCTGAGTCCAAATGATTTGCGCGCATTGATCTTGAAGATAGACCAGTTGATCAAGTACCTACGGAATATTCCTATGCGTAGGACCGAAAGCATGCGGGAAATCAAGTTGGGAGGGGGTTGCCGTGCCAGCGTGCGCGGAGACTTGCTGCGCAGAGTGAATTCTGCACAGCAAGTCCGAGGTTGTTACCGCTCCAGAGCTAGCGCCACGCCTTGTCCACCGCCGATGCAGAGCGTCGCGAGGCCTTTTTTCACGTCGCGGCGCAGCATTTCGTGCAACAGGGTGACAAGCACGCGGCAGCCCGATGCGCCGATGGGATGACCAAGGGCGATGGCGCCACCGTTCACATTCACCTTCGAAGCATCCCAACCCAGTTCCTTACCCACGGACAGTGCCTGGGCGGCGAACGCCTCGTTGGCTTCGATCAGGTCCAGGTCGGCGAGCTGCCAGCCGGCCTTTTCAAGGCAGCGGCGGGTGGCCGAGACCGGGCCGATGCCCATGATGGCCGGGTCGACCCCGGCATTGGCATAGGCGGCAATCCTGGCGAGTACGGGCAGGCCCAATTCGCTTGCCTTGGCGGCGCTCATCAGCAGCACGGCGGCGGCGCCGTCATTGAGCGTGGAAGCGTTGCCGGCGGTGACGCTGCCGTCTTTCTTGAACGCCGGCTTGAGCTTGGCCAGGGATTCGGCAGTGGTGCCGGCGCGCGGCTGCTCGTCGGTATCGAAGCGCAGCGGGTCGCCCTTGCGCTGGGGTATCTCGATGGCCGTGATCTCGGCCTTGAAGCGGCCCGCTTCGATGGCTGCGCTCGCCTTGCGCTGCGAGTCGGCGGCGAAGGCGTCCTGCTCCTCGCGGCTGATGCCGTACTTTTCCACCAGGTTCTCGGCAGTGATGCCCATGTGGTAGTCGTTGAAGGCGTCCCACAGACCGTCCTGGATCATGCTGTCGATCAGCTTGGCGTGCCCCATGCGCAGGCCGGTGCGGGCGCCGGGCATGACATAGGGGGCGAGGCTCATGCTTTCCTGGCCGCCGGCGATGACGATGTCGGCATCGCCGCAGCGGATGGCTTGAGCAGCGAGGTGCAGTGCCTTGAGGCCGGAACCGCAGACCTTGTTGACCGTCATCGCCGGTACGCTGTTGGGCAGGCCGGCGGCGATCGACGCCTGGCGCGCCGGGTTCTGGCCGGCACCGGCGGTCAGGGTCTGGCCGAGGATCACCTCGTCGACCCGCGCAGGGTCCAGGCCGGTCTGTTGCAGCAGGTTGCGAATCACCGCAGCACCCAGCTCATGGGCCGGCAGCGCGGAGAGAGAGCCCTGGAAGCTGCCGATGGCGGTACGGGTGGCAGCGACAATGACGACTTCTTGCATGACACGAATCCTCTGTCGGGAGCGGCGGGGCCGCAGCGAACGGCCATGGTTGCATGCCCGCCGCCGGCTCACCACCCTCCGAACCGGGTAGTCACGTTTCAGCGCAGGGGTGGTAACCCCATGCGCCGGCGAGCGCGATGCAGAGAGCCATTGCGTACCGCCCAGCGCAGCAAGGGCACGCTGCGGCGCACGCTCGAGCGGATCAGTTGACGTTGCAGGCTGCCCAGGCTCAGGCCGAGTTGATCCGTGGCCCATTCCGGTAGCAGGTCGATGCCGGCGCGCATCATGAGTATGCCGAAAGGCTTGGCGAGGAAGCTGGGGGCGGGGGCGTTGAACAGTACGTTGACCACTTCGCGGGTGCGTTCGTCGCAGCGCAGCTGCGGGCGCATGCGTTGCAGGTAAGCCGCTACCTCGGCGCGCGAGCGTGGCACGTTACGCGCGCCGAGACGCTCGGCGATCAGCGCGATCTCGTTGTAGTAACGGTCCTGCTCTTCCTCGGAAAGGTCCGGATTCAAGTACCGCAGGTGTGAGGCGAGGAAGCAGCTGACTTCGGCGACGTGCACCCAGGTCAGCAAATCCGGGTCGCTGGCCGCATAGGACGTGCCGTCGGGCAAGGTGCCGTGGACGCCTTCGTGGATGCGTCGCACCCGCTCGATCAGTTTTTCGGCGTCATTGCGCGAACCGTAGGTGGTGGCGGAAATGAACTGCCCGGTGCGGCGCAGGCGGCCGAGCATATCAGCGCGGAAATTGGAGTGGTCCCAGACGCCGCCCAGGGCGGCCGGATGCAACATCTGCAGGAGCAGGGCGCTGATGCCGCCGATCAGCATCGAGCTGAAGTCACCGTGGACCTTCCAGCTGACGGAGTCCGGCCCGAACAGGCCGGGGTCGCCCTTGGGCGACTCGAAGTCGACCCCGCCCAGGGCGAGGCCGGTCAGGCTCAGTACCTGGCTTTCGATATGACGGCGGACAGTTTCCATGATGACGGACAGGCCTCGGGGCAAGGACGACAGGTCTGTTCTCTAAACCTAGCATCTTTGCACCCGCGGCCTGTAGCGCGCATCAACGGTTGAGGCGGTTGTCGATCAGCCCCTGAACCACGCTGGGGTCGGCCAGGGTCGAGGTGTCGCCGAGGTTCTCCAGTTCGTTGCAGGCGATCTTGCGCAGGATGCGCCGCATGATCTTGCCCGAACGGGTCTTGGGCAGGCCCGGCGCCCACTGCAGCATCTCCGGCTTGGCGAAGCTGCCGATCTCCTTGCTCACCAGGGCCAGCAGCTCCTGCTTCAGGGTGTCGCTGGGCTCGATGCCGTTCATGGTGGTGACGAAGGCGTAGATACCCTGACCCTTGAGGTCGTGGGGGTAGCCGACCACCGCGGCCTCGGCGACCGAGTCGTGCAACACCAGCGCGCTCTCCACCTCGGCGGTGCCGATGCGGTGCCCGGAAACGTTGATCACGTCGTCCACGCGGCCGGTGATCCAGTAGTAACCGTCCTCGTCGCGGCGCGCGCCGTCGCCGGTGAAGTAATAGCCCGGGTAGGGCTTGAAGTAGGTGTCGATCATCCGCTGGTGATCGCCATAGACGCTGCGGATCTGGCTGGGCCAGCTCGCCTTGACGGCCAGCACGCCGGAACCGGGGCCGGTGATTTCCTTGCCCTGTTCGTCCAGCAGCACCGGCTGCACGCCGAAGAAGGGGCGGGTGGCGGAGCCCGGCTTGAGGTCGGTGGCGCCGGGCAGCGGGGTGATCAGGATGCTGCCGGTCTCGGTCTGCCACCAGGTGTCGACTATGGGGCAGCGTTTTTCGCCGACCACCTCGTAGTACCACTCCCAGGCTTCCGGGTTGATCGGTTCGCCTACCGAGCCGAGCAGGCGCAGGCTGTTGCGCTGGGCTTTGCGCACCGGCGCATCGCCTTCGCGCATCAGCGCGCGGATGGCGGTGGGCGCGGTGTAGAAGATGTTCACCTGGTGCTTGTCGATCACCTGCCAGAAGCGCGAGGCGTCGGGGTAGTTCGGCACGCCCTCGAACATCAGGGTGGTCGCGCCGTTGGCCAGCGGGCCGTAGACGATGTAGCTGTGGCCGGTGACCCAGCCCACGTCCGCGGTGCACCAGTAGATGTCGCCTTCGTGGTAGTCGAATACGTACTTGTGGGTCATCGCCGCGCCCAGCAGGTAGCCGCCGGTGGTGTGCAACACGCCCTTGGGCTTGCCGGTGGAGCCTGAGGTGTAAAGGATGAACAGCGGGTCCTCGGCGTCCATCGGCTCGGGCGCACAGTCCTCGCTGGCCTCACGCAGGGCCTCGTGATACCAGATGTCGCGGCCTTCGACCCAGGGGATTTCGCCCTGGGTACGCTCGACCACCACCACGGTGGAGACGTTCGGGCAGTCCGCCAGGGCCTTTTCGACGTTCTTCTTCAGCGGGATGTACTTGCCGCCGCGCACGCCTTCGTCGGCGGTGATCACGGTGCGGCAGTCGGCATCGTTGATGCGATCGCGCAGGGCATCCGGGGAGAAGCCGCCGAATACCACCGAGTGGATCGCTCCGATCCGTGCGCAGGCCAGCATGGCGTAGGCGGCTTCCGGAATCATCGGCATGTAGATGCAGACCCGGTCGCCTTTCTCCACGCCGCGGCTCTTGAGCACATTGGCCAGGCGGCAGACGTGGCTGTGCAGCTTGCGGTAGGTGATGTTGGCGGATTCGGCCGGGTTGTCGCCTTCCCAGATGATTGCGACCTGCTCGCCGCGCTGTTCCAGGTGGCGATCGATGCAGTTGTAGGTGACGTTGAGCTGGCCGCCCTTGAACCAGGTGGCCTGGCCCTTGGCGAGGTCGCCGTGATGTACCGAGTGCCAGGGCTTGAACCAGTCGAGGAAGGCCTTGGCCTGCTCGCCCCAGAAGGCTTCCGGGTCGTCTACCGACTGCTGGTAGAGGCGCTGGTAGGCGTCGTTGTCGAGGTAGGCACGCTTGCGCACGGCCTCCGGCACGGGGTGAAGGCTGATCTCATGCATGGGGAATCCTTGTTGTTGTTTAGCCGAGATGCCTCAAGGGTGCATCCAAGGCCAGGCGGGTTCAAGGGTTGTCCATGTTGTTTCGACGCGCCAGCGGGACGGATCGTTCAGGCGGGGCATATTCTAGCTGGGCGGCGACCAGGCGCCGGGTCGATTCGCCGTAGCGCCGGGCAATGGCGTCGAGTGTGTTGTCCAGAGTCTGGATCGCGGTACTGTCGAGCGCCGGCAGGCGGGAAAGGTCATCCGTCGGGTCTGGAAGGAACAACAGGCCGCCGAGACTGGTGACCGGCTGTGCAGCGTGACCCCTTGCTTCGGTGCGGAAAGTTCGCGCCCAGGCATCCGTGGCCAGGGCCAGGCTGACCTCATCGAAACCGGGCTGCAGCGGGACGCTGAGGGTTTCGTGGCTCCAGACGGCGAGGTAGTTTCCAGCTGCGACCAGGTAGTCGCTGGTTCCCAGGGCAAAGCGCTGGCTGTCGTGGCGGGGCGACCAGTCCCGCATGCCGAACTCTCTGGCGAGCGCGGCGGCCTTGGGTTTGCCCGAGATGGCTTCCACCAGCGCGAGCGATACCGGTAGCGCAGCGGTAACACCGGAAGTGGTGACCACCTGGCCATCGACTACATAGCGGCGATTTTCTTCCCAACGAGCGTCGGGATAGTCCTCCAGGCGCTGACTGCGCGAGTACCAGTGGCCCGTGGCGCGCCGTCCGTGCAACAACCCGGCATTGCCCAGTACCAGCACGCCGTCGCAGATGCCGACGATGGTTGCACCCTTGCTGGCCTGTTGCTGGACGAAGGCCAGCAGCGCGGAATCTTCGCTGTCATGCACGGCGGGCACGATCAGGTAGTCCGCGCCCTGTGGATAGCGCTGCGTGAAGGCTTCCAGGGTGGCCTGTGGCTGGAGTCTCAGGGCCGGCATCAGGTGCACCGGGCCGGAGGCGGTGGCGAGGGCGAACACTTCCGCCACGCCTGAGCGGCGCAGTACGCCGAGCGGGACGACGTAGTCCGCCAGCTCGGTCATGTTGTTCTGGGCGACGACGGCAATGACCGGGCGTTCGCGGCCGAAGCGGGGTTGATAGGGCGCAAGCGTCTCATCGTCAGCCTGGACGGGAACGCAGAGAAGCAGGAAGAAAAACAGCAGGAAGGTGCGCATGATCGTCTCCGGGATGGGATTTCCATGCTGCAGCACAGACCTCTGTCACTTCTGACGCTGATGGTTGAATATCTGCCAATCGTCTGCGATGGATTTGCCTCGATGAACGCTCCTCACCGCGTGCTGATAGTGGTCTTCCCGGACTTCCAGTTGCTCGACGCCACCGGGCCGGCCGACGTGTTCGCGGCAGTGGACGAGCATTTGCCGATCAATACCCGCCACGCTTACCAGCTTGAGGCGATATCTCCCGGTGGCGGCCTGGTTCGCTCCAGCACCGGGCTGGAATTGGCCACCCGGGGGTTGCCAGAGCCGCAGGAGGCAGCGGGTAGCACCCTGCTGGTAGCGGGCGGTTTCGGAGTACAGGCAGCCATGCAGAAGGGCGACGTTGCGCGCTGGCTGGCGCAGGCGGAGCCCCACGCCGCACGCTGTGGTTCGGTGTGCACCGGGGCCTTCCTGCTGGCGCAGGCGGGGCTGCTGGATGGCCGGCCGGTGGTAACCCACTGGCGCTACGCCGAATTATTACAGCGACTGTTTCCGCGCTTGCGGGTGATGCACGACGCACTTTTCGTCCGCGACGCGAAGTTCTACAGCTCCGCCGGTGTGACTGCCGGGATGGACCTGTGCCTGAGCCTGGTGGAGGAGGATCACGGCCGCGAGCTGTCGCTGCGGGTTGCCCGGGGATTGGTGATGTATCTGCGCCGCCCGGGCGGGCAACGCCAGTTCAGTGCCGAACTGTTGGCGCAGCAGGCGCCGCCGGGCGGGCAGATGGAGCGCCTGGTGGAGTGGCTGCGGGAGCGGCTGGCTCAGCCGCTCGATGTCGAGGACATGGCGGCGTGGATGGCCATGTCCTCGCGCACCCTGCATCGGCATTGCCAGGCGGAGGTGGGCATGACGCCGGCGAAGCTGCTGCTGCAGTTGCGTCTGGAAAAGGCCAGTCAGTTGCTGGAGGCGGGAGAGTCGTCGCTCAAGCGCGTGGCGCAGCACGCGGGCTTTGGCAGCGAGTACAACTTGCGACGCGCCTTCGTGCAGGCGCTGGGCGTGACGCCCGGGGAATACCGGCAGCGCTTCTGCCGCTAGAAGTGGGACGGATGCGCAGGCGCGCACCCGTCCGCTTCGCCGTCAGCCGCGGTGACGACCGCGGAAGAAGTCGATCAGACCCTGGGTGGAACCGTCCTCGGCGGCGCTTTCCTCGCTGCCGACCAGGCGGCCGTAGACGGCCTTGCCCAGTTCCTTGCCCAGTTCCACGCCCCACTGGTCGAAGGCGTTGATGCCCCAGAGGATGCTCTGTACGTAGACCTTGTGCTCGTACATGGCGATCAGCGCGCCCAGGCGGCGGGCGCTGATGCGCTCCATGACCAGGGTGTTGCTCGGCCGGTTGCCCGGAATCACCTTGTGCGGCGCCAGGCGCTGCACTTCGGCTTCGTCCACGCCTTTCGCGCGCAACTCGGCTTCGGCTTCAGCGCGGCTCTTGCCGACCATCAGCGCCTGGCTCTGCGACAGGCAGTTGGCGTACAGCCACTGGTGGTGATCGGCCACCGGGTTGTAGCTGGAAACCGGGACAATGAAGTCGGCCGGTATCAAGTGGGTGCCCTGGTGGAGCAACTGGTGGTAGGCGTGCTGGCCGTTACAGCCCACGCCGCCCCAGATCACCGGGCCGGTGCCGGCGGAAACCGGCGAGCCGTCCTGGCGCACGCTCTTGCCGTTGGACTCCATGTCCAGCTGCTGCAGGTGGTCGGTGATGTTCCGCAGGTAGTAGTCATAGGGCAGGATCGCGTGGCTGCGCGCGCCCCAGAAGTCGCCATACCAGACGCCGAGCAGGCCCAGCAGCACCGGGATGTTCTTCTCGAACGGCGAGGTGAGGAAGTGCTGGTCCATGCTGTAGGCGCCGGACAGCAGCTCCTTGAAGTTGTTGATGCCCACCGACATGGCGATCGGCAGGCCGATGGCCGACCACAGCGAGTAACGGCCGCCGACCCAGTCCCACATCGGGAACACGTTCTGCGGGCGGATGCCGAAGGCCGCGGCGGCCTCCTTGTTGCTGGATACCGCGATGAAGTGACGGTACAGCTCCGCCTCGCTGCCGCCCTGTGCCAGGTACCAGGCGCGGGCGGCCTGGGCGTTCTTCAACGTCTCCAGGGTGCTGAAGGATTTCGACGAGACGATGAACAGCGTGGTCTCGGCGTTGAGCTTGGCGGTCATCTCACGGAATTCGCTGCCGTCGATATTCGCCAGGTAGTGGCAACGCACGCCTTTCTGGGCGAAGGGCAGCAGCGCTTCGGAAACCAGCTGCGGGCCGAGGAAGGACCCACCAATGCCGATGTTCACCACGTCGGTGATCGGCTTCTCGGTGTAGCCGCGCCAAAGGCCGTTGTGCACGGCGGCGACCAGCTCGGTCATCTGGTGCAGCACGCGGTGCACTTCGGGCATCACGTCCTGGCCTTCCACCATCACCTTGTCGCCAATCGGACGGCGCAGCGCGGTATGCAGCACCGGGCGGCGCTCGGAGGCGTTGATCACTTTGCCATCGAACATCGCCTGGATAGCTTCACCGAGCTTCGCTTCTTCCGCGAGCTTGACCAGCAGGTTCAGGGTGTCCTGGCGAATCAGGTTCTTGGAAAAGTCGAGGAACAACCCACAGGCGCTCAGGGAGAAGCGCTTGAAGCGCTCCGGGTCCTGGGCGAACGCCTCGCGCATGGTGAAGTTCTGCAGTTCCTGGCGGTGAGCGGCCAGCGCCTGCCAACTGTTCAGTTTGGTGGCGTCCAGCGGGGTGAGGTGGTGTTCCATGACATACCTTCGGGTAAGACGTGCGTGTTGAACGAGCTTTCGAACTTGAAAAAAGCCCGGTGGTTCCGGGCTTTTCTTGTCGGTCAGGCGAGCTGGACCGGGATCGCGTTGCTGGTATGGCTCAGCTCGTTGCCCGGTGCCATGTACAGCATGCGCGGCTGGTAGCCTTCCAGCTCGGCGTCACTGAACTGAGCGTACGCGCAGATGATCACCCGGTCACCCACCTTGGCCTTGTGGGCGGCGGCGCCGTTGACGGAAATCATCCGCGACCCTTCCTCGCCACGGATGGCGTAGGTGGTAAAGCGTTCGCCGTTGTCGACGTTGTAGATCTGGATCTGTTCGTACTCGCGGATACCGGCGAGGTCGAGCCATTCGCCGTCGATGGCGCAGGAGCCTTCATAGTCGAGCACTGCGTGGGTGACTTCAGCGCGGTGCAGTTTGGCTTTGAGCATGATGCTCTGCATGGCGTGGCTCCTGTTTTTCTTCTGGTCAAGGAGAGCGTGGCGAGTATGCCCGAGCACCCGAAGTCGCTCAATGCCGCGACTGGCGCGGCTTCGAGGCGAAAATTCGGGTCTCGGGCGGGGAATCAGTCGATGTGGAAGGCGAGGTTGTCGATCAGCCGGGTGCTGCCCAGGAAGGCGGCAACCAGAATCACCAGCTGATGATCCTGAGCCGTGGCAGGGCGCAGTCCGGCGGATTCGCGGGCTTCGAGGTAATCGATGCGCAAGCCCGCCGCTTCGATTTGCTGGCGCCCTTCAGCCAGCAGCGCGGGGTAGTCGCGCTCGCCGTGGCGGATACGCTCGGCCAGTTGCTTCAGGGTGCGCTGCAGCACGGGGGCGACGGCGCGCTGCTCCTCGGTGAGGTAACCGTTGCGCGACGACAGGGCGAGGCCGTCCTCGGCGCGTACGGTCGGCTCGCCGAAGATCTGGATGGGCAGATTGAGGTCGCGCACCAGCTTGCGGATCACTGCCAGTTGCTGGAAGTCCTTCTCGCCGAACAGCGCCATGTCGGGCTGGACCATGTTGAACAGCTTGCACACCACCGTGGCGACGCCGTCGAAGTGGCCTGGACGGCTTCCGCCACAAAGCCCTTCGGAGACGCCGGTGACATGCAGCCTGGTCTGGCCCTCCATGCCGTCGGGGTACATTTCCTCGACGGTGGGGGCGAACAGCAGGTGGCAGCCGGCGCCGAGCAGCTTTTCCTGGTCGGCGGCGAGGGTGCGCGGGTACTTGTCCAGGTCTTCGCTGGGGCCGAACTGCAGCGGGTTGACGAAGATGCTCGCTACCACGAAGTCGGCGCGCTGGCTGGCCTTGGTCACCAGCGCGGCGTGGCCGGCGTGCAGGTTGCCCATGGTCGGCACCAGCGCGATGCGCTTGCCTTCGCTACGCGCGCGCGCCACCGCGGCGCGCAGCTCGCGAACTGTCTTGACTGTATTCATCAGGCGAAACCGTGCTCCGGGCCGGGGAAAGTGCCGTCCTTCACAGCCTTCACATAGGCGGCGAAGGCGGACTGGATGTCAGGCTGGCCGTCGAGGAAGTTCTTCACGAACTTTGGCGAACGGCCGGACAGCGACAGGCCCAGCATGTCGTGCATCACCAGCACCTGGCCGTCGGTGCCGGCACCGGCGCCGATACCGATGACCGGGATCTTCACCGCTTCGGTGATTTCCTGGGCCAGCGCGGACGGTACGCACTCCAGCAGCAGCATGGCGGCACCGGATTGCTCCAGGGCGATGGCGTCGGCACGCAGCTGGCGCGCCTGGGCTTCCTGGCGCCCCTGGACCTTGAAACCGCCGAACAGGTTGACCGCCTGCGGGGTGAGGCCCAGGTGCGCACACACCGGGATGCCCATCTGGGCCAGGCGGGTGATCGGCTCGGCGAGCCAGGCGCCACCCTCGAGCTTGACCATGTGGGCGCCGGCCTGCATGACCTTTACCGAGTCGCGCAGGAGCTGGTCCAGCGAGGTGCCGGATTCGAATGGCAGGTCGGTGACGATCAGCGCGCCCTTGTTGCCGCGCTTCACGGCGGCGGTGTGGTAGGCCATGTCCTCAACGGTCACCGGCAGCGTGCTGTCGTGACCTTGCAGCACCATACCCAGGGAGTCACCGATCAGCAGCATTTCGGCACCGGCCAGGCTGGCGGTGTGGGCGAAAGTGGCATCGTAGGCGGTCAGCATCGCGATCTTTTCGCCGCTTTGCTTGAGACCTTGCAGGGTGGTCAGGGTGACATCAGGCATGAAAGTGTCCTCGGTTCTGCGCCGGGCAGGGGCAAACGGGGCCCTATAGTCCGGATCGAAAAAGGCTAAGTCAATTGCAGGTGTTACCGGACTGTTACGGCGTTACTGCCAGTGCGCCCCACGCCTGGGGCGCAGCATGCCTCAGGACAGGCGCTCGAGACCGCTGAACGGACAGGCGGCGAGCAGCTCGGGCAGGGTACGCCCGTCAGGGAAGCGCAGTTGCGGGGCGAGGTCCGCCAACGGGTAGAGCACGAAGGCGCGGGCTTGCATGTGGTAATGCGGCACCTTCAGGCGCGGCTCGTCGATCAGGCGATCGCCGAACAGCAGGATATCGAGATCGAGGGTGCGCGGGCCCCAGCGTTCGTCCTTGCGTACTCGGCCTTGCTCCAGCTCGATGGCCTGCAGGGCGTCCAGCAGCGGGAGCGGCTCAAGATCGGTATCCAGCGCGGCCACGGCGTTGACGTAGCGCGGCTGGCCTGGCGGTCCCAGCGGATCGCTGGCGTAGAGTGGGGAGACCACCGCCACCTTGGTGGCGGGGATCTGCGACAGCGCTTTCAGCGCGGCTTCCAGCTGCTGGCGCGGCTCGGCAAGGTTGCTGCCGAGCCCGATGTACACGCGCTCGCTCATTCGCTGCTGGCGCCTTCGGTGCGCGGACCGCGGCGACGACGGTTGCTGCCGCCACGGCGGCGTTTGCGCGTTGCCGCGGTGCCCCCTTCTTCCTGCTGGCTGGCCAGGTTGCGGATCATGCCGCGGCGTTCGCCATCGCTGGCCTCCTGGTAATCGGTCCACCAGTCGCCCAGGCCGCCAGTTTCCTCGCCGGCGCTTTCGCGCAGCAGGAGGAAGTCGTAGCCGGCGCGGAAGCGCGGGTTCTCCAGCAACAGGTCGGCTTTCTTGCCCTGGCGGCGCGGCAGGCGTTCCTGCATGTCCCAGATCTCGCGGATCGGGATGGTGAAGCGCTTGGGCACTGCGGTGCGGCGGCATTGCTCGAGGATCAGCTCATGAGCAGCTTCCTGCATCGCCGGAATTGGAGGCATGCCACGGTCCTGAAGCTTCAGCACGCGGGCCGGCAGGGCCGGCCAGAGCAGCGCGGCGAACAGGAAGGCCGGGGTGACCGGCTTGCCCAGGCGGATGCGCTCGTCGGTGTTGGCCAGGGCCTGGCGCATCAGCTTGCCGGCGTACTCGGGGTCGTCCTTCAGCGCCTTGGCGCTCGCCGGGAACAGCGGGGCGAACAGGTCGTACTCGTTGAGCAGCTCGAAGGTGCGCTCGGCCTTGCCGCTAAGGAACAGCTTGAGGATTTCGTCGAACAGGCGGGCGGAAGGAATCTCGTTGAGCAGCGGCGCCAGGCGGCGAATCGGCGCGGCGCTGTGCTTCTCGATCTCGAAGTCCAGCTTGGCGGCGAAGCGCACAGCGCGCAGCATACGCACCGGGTCTTCGAGGTAACGCTGCTCGGGGTCGCCGATCAGGCGGATCAGGCGGTTGCGGATGTCGCGCACGCCATGGGCGTAATCGAGGATGCGCTCGCCGGTGACGTCGAAGTACAGGGCGTTGATGGTGAAGTCGCGACGCTGGGCGTCGTCTTCCAGGGTGCCGTAGACGTTGTCGCGCAGGATGCGACCGGCCTCGTTGCGGGAGGCGTGGACGTTATCGGTGTCGTCGTCTTCGGTGACCGGATGGTTGGCGCGGAAGGTGGCAACCTCGATGATCTCGCGGCCGAAATGGACGTGGACCAGCTTGAACCGGCGGCCGATCACCCTCGCGTTGCGGAATTCGGCCCGCACCTGCTCAGGGGTGGCGCTGGTGGCCACGTCGAAGTCCTTGGGCGGAATACCCAGCAGTGGGTCTCGTACGCCTCCGCCAACGATGTATGCCTGGTAGCCGGCCTTGGTCAGGCGCTCCACGACGTTCACCGCGTTCCTGCTGAACTGTTCCCGCCGCAGCGAGTGCTGATGATTGCCAACGACTTCCGGAGTGGTGCGGACAGCGCGCGGACGGCGCAGTGGGGATCGGATGGACTGGATCAGCTTTTTCAGCATGTGTGCACTATCGGGAATAGGTGTATGGATGGCATACGCAGGTCTCGGCAAGCCGCCTGATTACGGTGTTTCCTGGAGAATAGCGGGTGTCTGCCGCTGCCTTGAAACAAATGGCAGCAAATCGAATGCCGTCTGCGCCGCGGCGATTCTAGCATCGTGGGGTGGGATGATGAAGAAAAGTGAAGAAAGGGACTTGCGGGGAGAGCGCGGGAGGGTGTAGCGAAAGCTACTGGGGGAGCCGAGGCTCCCCCCCAAATAGGTGCGTGCTTTGTTTTTATTATGATTACCGGGCTTGTTGTTTTTGTTTGTAGACCCGACCCTCGAAGCTACCTGCTTCGGGGAACCTTCCACACTTGGAAGGTGTTCAATAGCAAACGGATTGCTTTGGTCGCTGAGTGAGCAATGATCTTGCGATCCAACCAGTTTTGCGTGCTGTCTCAAGACAGTTTTATTCTTCTTGACTGGTTGCAGGACTGGTCCCGACGGCTACCCTTCTCCAAAAGAATCAGTTAGCTGCGCCTCCGCGATCTTGTTTTTGTTGTGCTGGAGTCGTTTCGTCTTGTTCTTATTGTGAGTGGTCGTGCTTGTTATTGTTGTTGTACCAATAACAAAGCAGATGCCGTGCCAACTTTTGCGATTCCTTATTTTTCAAGGGTTTGCGAGGATTCGCCCTCGAGCGGCGGGCACAAAAAAGCCGGGTTCCCGTTACCGATGAACCCGGCTTCTGTTACGGAGCATGTCCGCGGTAACAGTGTGAAACGTCTTACGAATCGGCCGATGCCCCGGACTTGCGACGCGGGATGCCCAGGCGCTGGCGACGTTCCCAGAGGCATTTGCGGCTGATACCCAGCTTGCGGGCCAGCTCGGTCTCGGTCATGTGGTCCTGGTGCTCGAGGACGAAGTGCTGGAAGTAGTCCTCCAGCGACAGGTCCTCGGTGGGCTCGTGGTTGCTGGCGCTGCCGTTGGTGGGGCGCAGGTCGCCGTCGTCGCCGAAGTCGTCGTCCAGGTCATCCAGTTCGATATCGATGCCCAGCAGGTCGGCGGGGATTTCCTGGCCTTCGCTGAGGATCACCGCGCGCTCGATGGCATTCTCCAGTTCGCGCACGTTACCCGGCCACGGGTAGTGACGGATGGCCTGTTCGGCCTCGTGGGAGAAGGTCAGCGCCGGGCGCCCCATCTGGGAGCACTGGCGCGCCAGGAAGGAGCGGGCAATTTCCATCACGTCGGGGCCGCGCTCGCGCAGGGGCGGAAGCTTCAGCGAGATGACGTGCAGGCGGTAATAGAGGTCTTCGCGGAATTGGCCGGTCTTGGCCAGCATCTTCAGGTCGCGGTGGGTCGCGGCGATCAGGCGGACGTCGACCTTCTGCGACTGTACCGAGCCGACCCGGCGGATCTCGCCTTCCTGCAGCACGCGCAGCAGACGCGCCTGGGCTTCGAGCGGCAGCTCGCCGATCTCGTCGAGGAACAGGGTGCCGCCGTCGGCCGCTTCCACCAGGCCCGCACGGCCTGCGCTGGCGCCGGTGAACGCGCCTTTCTCGTGGCCGAACAGTTCGGATTCGATCAGGGTTTCCGGGATCGCCGCGCAGTTCACCGAGATCAGCGGCGCCTTGGTGCGCTTGGACAGGTTGTGCAGCGCACGGGCGACCAGTTCCTTGCCGGTACCGGATTCGCCCTGGATCAGCACATTGGAGTCGGTGGGTGCGACCTTGCGGATCTTGGTGTAGAGCTCCTGCATGGGCGCGCAGGAGCCGATGATGCCGATCTCGCCGTCTGCGGGGGCGGTGTTACCGCTGCTACGCTCGGCGGCCTTGGCGTTACCGCGGGCTTCGGGAGCGTTACGGTTCTCCTGGCGATCCTTGAGGATGCGCGCCACGGCCTGGAGCATCTCGTCGTGGTCGAAGGGCTTGGCGATGTAGTCCACCGCACCCATCTTCATCGAGTCCACCGCCGAGCGCAGGCTGGCATAGCTGGTCATGATCAGCACCGGGGTGCCCTGGGCCAGCTTGATCAGTTCGGTGCCGGGTGCGCCGGGCAGCCGCAGGTCGCTGACGATCATGTCGAACGACGGAATGCTGTAACGCTCCTGTGCTTCCTGCACCGAGCCAGCCTCGCTGACCTGGTACTGGTTGCGCTCGAGCAATCGTCGCAGGGCGGAACGGATGATGGTTTCGTCTTCGACGATGAGGATATGTGCCATGTATTCAGCTCTCTCGACGTGCTCGTTTACTGCTCGGCCGTCGGGCCAGGATGCCGCGGCAAGGTGACGCTGATGCGGGTTCCGCATTCGCGTTCGGGGTCAGCCGGGCTGTCTATGGTGATTTGCCCATAATGCTCTTCCACGATCGAATAGACCAGTGCGAGGCCCAGGCCGGTCCCCTTGCCCGGGTCCTTGGTGGTGAAGAAGGGCTCGAACAGGCGGTCGATGATCGACTTGGGAATTCCGCTGCCTTCGTCCTCGACGATCAGGTCGATGGTCTGCTCGCTAGCCTCGCTGCGTACGCGGATCGCGCCGTTGGGCGGAGAGGCGTCGCGAGCGTTGGACAGCAGGTTGATCAGTACCTGCGCCAGGCGCTGGGAGTCGCCTTCCACCCAGTGTTCGGGGTTGCACAGGTTGAAGAACTGCACGTCGACGCTGCGTTTGTTCAGCGACAGCAGGCCGATGGCTTCCTGGGCGACGTCCGCCAGGCATACCGGTTCGGCTGCGACCTGTTTGCCGCCGGCGTGGGCGAAGCTCATCAAGGACTGCACGATACGCGATACGCGCTTGGTCTGTTCGAGGATCTGCCCGCTGATCTCGGTCAGCTCGCCGTCGCCTTCGCGCTCTTCCCGCAGGTTTTGCGCCAGGCAGGCGATTCCGGTGATGGGGTTGCCGATCTCGTGGGCGACACCGGCGGCCAGGCGGCCAATGGAGGCGAGGCGTTCGGAGTGGATCAGCTTGTCTTCCAGGGACTGGGTTTCGGTGAGGTCTTCGACCAGCAGCACCAGACCACTGTTACCGGGCGCGAGGGGCTCCTCGATCGCCGCCTTGTGCAGGTTCAGCCAGCGGGTCTGGCCCTCGATGGACAGGCGCTGCTTGTGCAGGTGCTCGTCGGGGGCGTCGATGAAACCTTCCAGCAGGCCGCGCCAGGGATCGGGCAGGGCGGCCAGGCGCGAGCCGACCACGCGTTGTGCGCTGACCCCGGTGAGCTCTTCGATGGCGCGGTTCCACATGAGGATTTCCTGATCCTTGGCCAGCGAGCAGACGCCCATGGGCAGGTCCTGCAGGGTCTGGCGGTGGTAGCGGCGCAGCGTATCGAGCTCGGCGGCAAGGCCGGTGAGCCGGGAGTGGTAATCCTCCAGCCGGCTCTCGATGAAGTGGATGTCTTCGGTGACGTAGCTTTCGCTGTTGGCCTTGTAGGGCAGGAAGGTTTCCACCATGTCCTGCGCCACGCTGGGGCCCATCAGGCCGGAAAGGTTGGCTTCTATGCGGTCGCGCAGACGGCGCAAGGCGTAGGGGCGGCGCTCGTCGAAGGGCAGGTGCAGGTCGCGCAGCGCCTGTTCCACTTCGCGCTGGGCGGTCTTCGCACCCAGTGGCTTGGCCAACTGGCTGGCGAATTCCTGCGGGGAGACGGCGATCAGCTCGCGGCGCTGCGGGCGGCGCACATTGTCGACAGCGCAGGCTTCGGCGGCGCCTTTCTCTTCATCGCTGGCTTCGGTGAACAGCGAGACGAGGGTGAACACCAGCACGTTGGCCGCCAGCGAGGCCAGCGCCGCAAGGTGCCAGGTGGTGTCGTCGAGCACGTACAGCGAGTTGAACATCGGTACGTAGATGCTCTGCAGGTTCGCCACCAGCGGGGTAAGCATGGTTGCGCCCCACACCAGCATGCCCGCCACGAGCCCTGCGATGAAGCCGCGGCGGTTGGCGGTGGGCCAGTAGAGCACGGCCAGTGCGCCGGGGAGGAACTGCAGGGTGGCGACGAAGGAAACTATCCCCAGGTTCGACAGGTCCTGCTCGGCGCCCAGCACCAGGTAGAAGGCATAACCGGCCATGATGATCGCAGCGATCAGCGCGCGACGGGTCCACTTCAGCCAGCGGTAGATGTTGCCTTCGGCCGGCGGCTGGTAGAGCGGCAGCACCAGGTGGTTGAGCACCATGCCCGAGAGCGCCAGCGTCATCACGATGATCAGCCCGCTGGCGGCGGAGATGCCGCCGATGAAGGCGGTCAGGGCCAGGGCCGGGCTGTCCACCGAGATGCCCAGGCCGAGGGTGAAGTATTCCGGGTTGGTCGAGGCGCCCAGGTGCAGGCCGGCCCAGAGGATCGGTGGCACCGCCAGGCTCATCGGCAGCAGGAACAACGGCAGGCCCCAGCTGGCGCTGAGCAGCGAGCGAGGGTTGAGGTTTTCCGTGAAGGTCATGTGGAACATGTGCGGCATCACGATGGCCGCGGCGAAGAACACCAGCAGCAACGTGCGCCACGGCCCTTCGGCCAACGGGGTGTGCAGGGTGCTCAGTGCCTCCTGGTTCTGCAGCAGCCAGACTTCCAGGCCGTCCGGGCCGCCGAACACGCCGTAGAGGGCGAACAGGCCGATGGAGCAGAGCGCCACCAGCTTCACCAGCGATTCGAAGGCAATCGCCATCACCAGCCCTTCGTGGCGCTCACGGGTGGCGATATGGCGGGCGCCGAAGAGGATGGCGAACAGGGTGATCAGCGCACAGAAGGCCAGTGCCGCGCGGTTGGGCTCGGATTCGCGGGTGAGGATGCTGATCGAGTCGGTCACCGCCTGGATCTGCAGCGCCAGCATTGGCAGCACGGCGATCAGCATGAACAGTGTGGTCAGTGCACCGGCCCAGGTACTGCGGAAGCGGAAGGCGAACAGGTCGGCCAGCGACGACAGCTGGTAGGCCCGCGTGATCCGCAGGATCGGATAGAGCAGCACCGGCGCGAGCAGGAAGGCGCCGGAGACGCCCAGGTAGATCGCCAGGAAGCCGTAGCCGTACTGGTAGGCCAGCCCGACCGTGCCATAGAAGGCCCAGGCGCTGGCGTACACGCCCAGCGACAGGGTGTAGATCAGCGGATGGCGCACCAGCCGGCGCGGGATGAAACCGCGCTCGGTAATCCAGGCGACGCCGAACAGGACCATCAGGTAGGAGGCGCTGATCAGGATCAGCTGGGTGAGGCTAAAGCTCGTCAGCATCGCGCTGGCTCTGCAGGATGAAGGTGACGACGATCAGGATCAGCCACAGCAGATACGGGCGGTACCAGGCGCCGTGGGGATCGATCCACCAGTCCATGATGGCCGGTGAGAACAGGTAGATGCCCACGACCAGGAGCAACACCAGTCGGTAGATGTACATGTCGTCTCTCTCTGGGTTCGGCGGGCAGGCTACCTGTGCACACAGTTGCCGGCAAGCCGGCCGCCGGTGGGGACAGGTACAAGTTTAGAGCTGTGCGTCTTCCAGCGTCAGGCTGTGGGGGATGGCGTTGGCATCCCAGTGCAGGATGCCCCATGCGAGCACCTCGTGCGGCGTGGCTTGAAGCAGCTCGGTGGGTGGCTTCTGTCCCAGTGCTTTCAATGCGCGCACCAGTAGCGGAGCAGCCTGGTCGGCTTCCAGTGGTGGCGAGCGGTAGGACTTGCCCAGCTTGTGGCCGTCGGGCTGGACGATCAGCGGTACGTGCAGGTAACGCGGGGCGGCGATGCCCAGCAGTTCCTGCAGGTAGAGCTGGCGCGGGGTGTTGTCCAGCAGGTCGGCGCCGCGAACGATGTCGGTCACACCCTGCCAGGCATCATCCAGCACCACGGCCAACTGATAGGCGAACAGGCCGTCGCGGCGGCGGATGATGAAGTCGCCAACCTCGCGGCCCAGGTGCTGGTGGAATTCGCCCTGCAGGCGATCGGTGAAGTGGTAGTCGAGCTCCGGCACGCGGATGCGGATGGCGACCTCGCCGTGCCAGTCGTGCTGGGCATCGCGGCAGGTGCCGGGATAGATGCCGTTGCTGCCTTCGAGCTGCTTGCGCGAGCAGGTGCAGGCATAGGCCAGGCCGCTGCGCAGCCATTGCTCGACCTGCGCGGCGTAGGCGGCGTGACGCTCGCTCTGGCGTTCCACCGGCCCGTCCCATTCGAAGCCGTAGCGTTCGAGTGTCTCCAGGATGGCCGCCTGGGCGCCAGGCATTTCCCGCGGCGGGTCGAGGTCTTCCATGCGCACCAGCCACTTTCCGCCTGCCGCACGCGCATCCAGGTAGGAGGCCACGGCGGCGACCAGCGAGCCGAAGTGCAGGTAGCCGCTGGGTGTGGGGGCGAAGCGTCCGACGTAGCGGGAAGCGGGCATGGAGCCTCTCTGCTGGAAGGTTATCTACAAGGCACAGAAACGAAACGGGGCGCCGCAGCGCCCCGTTCCGGTTCAACCAGGCTCAGGAGCCCAGCTGCTTTTCCTTGATTTCCGCCAGGGTCTTGCAGTCGATGCACAGGGTGGCGGTGGGGCGGGCTTCCAGACGGCGGATGCCGATCTCGACGCCGCAGGAATCGCACCAGCCGTAGTCGTTGTCTTCGATCAGCTGCAGGGTCTCGTCGATCTTCTTGATCAGCTTGCGCTCGCGGTCGCGGGCGCGCAGCTCGAGGCTGAACTCTTCTTCCTGGCTGGCACGGTCGGCCGGATCCGGGAAGTTCGCCGCTTCGTCCTGCATGTGGTGCACAGTGCGGTCCACTTCTTCCATCAGCTCAACTTTCCATTTGTTGAGGATGGAGGTGAAGTGCGCGCGCATGCGATCGCTCATGTACTCCTCGCCCTTGGTTTCCTGGTAGGGCTCGAAGCCACGAATCAGTTGGCTGCTCTGTTGCTTTGCTTTGGTGGGCATGGATGACCGCCTCTCACTCTCGCTAATCCTCTCGCGGATGGTCCCTCTCCGGCACCGCCGGCCCCGCGCTCGCAGCGGGCGAACTTACCAGAACGATAACCGCGATGCTACTCCCGGTTATCGAGCCTGCCAGTACCCGCACATGACCTGATCGCCAGGTCCGCGACCCACCGGTCATCGCCAGTGGGCTTTTCTGCAAACCTGAGCAGGATCGTCGGCGTTCGCCAGACGAAGCCTGCAAGTTCCGGGAAGCTGCGCATTGCAGGCGCGGCTGCCCAGAATTCATCAGTGGCCTGTTAGAATCCCGGCTCTGTCGCAAAGTTCGGAATATTCCATGGCCACCACCTTCAGTGCGCGCAGCCGCGCCATCGAACCCTTCCACGTCATGGCGCTGCTGGCGCGGGCCAACGAGCTGCAGGCCGCGGGCCACGACGTCATCCACCTGGAGATCGGCGAGCCGGACTTCACCACCGCCGCGCCCATCGTCGAGGCGGGGCAGAAGGCCCTGGCAAATGGTCACACGCGCTATACCGCCGCACGTGGCCTGCCGGCGCTGCGCGAAGCCATCGCCGGCTTCTACGCCCAGCGCTACGGCCTGTCGATCGATCCGCAACGCATTCTCGTCACACCCGGCGGCTCCGGCGCCCTGCTGCTGGCCAGCAGCCTGCTGGTGGACCCGGGCAAGCATTGGCTGCTGGCCGATCCGGGCTATCCGTGCAACCGCCACTTCCTGCGCCTGGTGGAAGGCGCTGCGCAACTGGTGCCGGTGGGGCCGGAGAGCCGTTACCAGCTCACCCCGGAACTCATCGAACGGCACTGGGATCAGGACAGTGTAGGCGCTCTGGCCGCATCGCCGGCGAATCCTACGGGCACCCTCTTGCACAAGGATGAGCTCGCGGCGCTGTCTTTGGCGCTCAAGGCGCGCGGTGGTCATCTGGTGGTGGATGAGATCTACCACGGTCTGACCTACGGCATCGAAGCGCCCAGCGTGCTGGAAGTGGATGACGACGCCTTCGTCCTCAACAGTTTCTCCAAATATTTCGGCATGACCGGCTGGCGCCTGGGGTGGCTGGTGGCTCCGCAAGAAGCGGTGGGTGAACTGGAAAAACTGGCGCAGAACCTCTACATCAGCGCACCGAGCATGGCCCAGCACGCAGCGCTGGCCTGCTTCGAGCCGGCGACCCTGGCGATCCTCGAAGAGCGCCGCGAGGAGTTCCGTCGCCGCCGCGACTACCTGCTGCCGGCGCTACGCGAACTGGGCTTCGGTATCGCGGTGGAGCCGGAGGGCGCCTTTTATCTGTATGCGGATATCAGCGCCTTCGGCGGCGACGCCTTCACCTTCTGCCAGCACTTCATCGAGACCGAGCACGTGGCCTTCACGCCGGGCATCGACTTCGGGCGTTACCAGGCGTCGCACCATGTGCGTTTCGCCTACACGCAGAGCGTCGAACGCCTGCAGCAGGCAGTGGAGCGCATCGCCCGCGGCCTGAAGACCTGGCATACCTGATGCGCTTCGAGCCTGCGCTGATCGAGGCGCGCCTGATCAAGCGCTACAAACGCTTCCTGGCGGACATCGAAACCGCCAGCGGCGAGCAGCTCACCATCCACTGCCCGAATACCGGCTCGATGCTCAACTGCATGAGCGAGGGCTGCCGGGTCTGGTTCAGCCGCTCCGATGACCCCAAGCGCAAGCTGCCGGGGACCTGGGAACTGGTGGAAACCCCACAGGGTCGCCTGGCCTGCGTGAACACCGGACGGGCCAACCGGCTGGTGGAAGAAGCGCTGCTCGCCGGACGGGTGGCTGAACTCGCCGGCTTCGACGAGCTGCGCCGCGAAGTGGCCTACGGGCAGGAGAACAGTCGCGCCGACTTCCGCCTGATGTACGCCGGCAAGCCGGTGTACGTGGAAGTGAAGAGCGTGACGCTGGGTTTCGACGGCACCACGGTCGCGGCCTTCCCCGACGCTGTTACCCAGCGCGGCGCGAAACACCTGCGCGAACTGGCGGCGCTGGCGCGCGACGGCATGCGTGCGGTGCTGCTGTATGCGGTGAACCTGTCGGATATCGAAGCGGTGCGCCCGGCGATGGAGATCGATCCGGCCTACAACTCTGCGCTGGCGGAGGCACATACCGCCGGGGTGGAAGTGCTGGCGTATGGGGCAAGGATCGATACGCAGGAGATATGCCTGGAGCGGCCGTTGAAGGTCTTGCTGTAGCCCCGGCGCTCGGGTTGTCCGCAGGCAGGCTCGCTTCTCTACGCACACACCCAGGGACTCTTCGTAGGAGCGAGCTTGTTCGCGAACCCGTCCGAAATCCGTGTTACCCGTGAGCGCCGACCGGCGCTTCCAGCCAGATACCTTGCTCATCCTCCCGACAGGGCAGCGCCTCAAGCACATCCCCCAGGCACGGCCCCTGGATGCACTCGCCGGTCTCGATCAGGAAGAGTGCGCCATGGTGGCCGCATTGCAGCAGGCGGCCGCTGCCATCGAGATACTGCTCGGCATCGTAGCCCAGCGGGATCTCCCGATGCGGGCAGCTGTTGCGATAGGCGTAGACGCGACCCCGGCGGCGCACGGCGAAGAGGTTCAGGCCAGCGGCCTTGAAGCCCCGGCTCTGGCCTTCAGCCAGTTCATGCGGGGCGCAGAGCAGGATCATGCGGTTTTTCCATTCGGGTACGGCATCACAGGCGGACATTATCCGCGCGGCGACGTCGACACCGGAAGAGGGCGCACCTCCGTGTGCTGAAGTCGTGCTGTTCGACGCTGAGCGAATGCGTTGCTTCGAAAACGGCACAGACCTTAAGCTTGGTCGGAATTTAATGCAAATAATTATCAAATAGATTTCAGGATTTTCCTGTGGCAAGGTTCGCCCATGCCGCGGCGCCGCGGCCCCTTCGAGCGAGGAAAACTGCGATGAATACCCTGACTGCACGCGCGCTGCTGGCCGGCCTCTGCATCGCTGCCACTAGCGCCTTGGCCGAACCGTTGCCGCAACGCTGGGTGAGCGCGGGCGGCTCGTTGAGCGAATGGGGCGTCGCCCTGGGTGGCGAGGCCAAGCTGGTGGGTGTCGACACCACCAGCCTGCACCCCGCATCGCTCCAAGCACTGCCGAAGATTGGCTACCAGCGGCAACTGACCGCCGAAGGCATCCTCGAGTTGAAGCCGGACATCCTGCTGGGCAGCGAAGAGATGGGGCCGCCACCGGTGCTGCAACAATTGCGTGCTGCTGGTGTGCGGATCGAGACCCTGTCGGCCAAGGCTGATGAGAACACCCTGCGCGACACCCTTCAGCGCCTGGGCGAACTGCTCGGTGCGCCGGACAGGGCCAGGCAGATGGCGACCGACTTCGACGCACGCCTCGTCGCCCACAGCGCCTGGGTGAAGAAGGCCCAATCCGCACAAACCGAGCCCGGCGTCGTTCTGCTGGTCGGGCACGCCGGAGGCAATCTGCTGGCGGCCGGGCAGGACACTTCCGGTGACTGGCTGATCCAGCACGCCGGCGGCCGGAACCTGGCGACCCACAGTGGTTACAGGGCGCTGTCGACCGAAGCCCTCGCCGCGCTGAACCCGCAGGTGCTGGTGCTCAGTGATCGCGCCCTGGACGGTGACCAGGCCCGCGCCGCTCTGACCCGGCAGAACCCCGGGCTGGCGTCGACCCGCGCGCTGCGTGACGGCCGCGTGCTGGTGCTTGACCCGACCCTGCTGGTCGGTGGCCTGGGGCCGCGCATCCCCGACGGGCTGGCTAGCCTCTCCCGGGCCTTTTATCCTTCCGCCCAGGCCCTGAACACGGAAAGTCGTCCTTGACCCGGATCGTTACCGCTCGACCGCTGTTTCTGTTCCTCGGTTTCCTCCTGCTGCTGGTCGTCTGGCTCTCGCTGGCTCTCGGGCCGGTGAGTTTGCCGCTGGGCGATACGCTACGCGCGCTGGCGTACATGCTCGGGTTGCCCGTCTCCGTTGATGGTCTTGGTCAGGCCGAGTTGATCGTCGGGCAGATTCGACTGCCGCGTACCCTGCTGGGTATAGCTACCGGCGGTGTGCTGGCTCTGGCTGGCGTGGCGATGCAGGGGCTGTTCCGCAACCCGCTGGCCGATCCCGGCCTGATCGGTGTTTCCAGCGGCGCCGCGCTGGGGGCTGCGATCGCCATTGTCTTCGGTGCGTCCTTCGGTGGCTTGCCGGAGGCTTTGGCTCCTTACCTGCTGTCTGCATGCGCCTTTACTGGCGGCCTGCTGATAACGGCGCTGGTTTACCGCTTAGGGCGTCATAACAGCCAGACCAGCGTGGCGACCATGCTGCTCGCCGGCGTCGCACTGACCGCGCTGGCGGGGGCGCTGATCGGCCTCTTCACCTATCTCGCGGATGACGCCACGCTGCGTACGCTGACGTTCTGGAACCTCGGCAGCCTTAATGGCGCGAGCTACCCGCGGCTGTGGCCGCTGCTGCTGATCACCCTGCTGGTGGCCTGCTGGCTGCCGCGCCGGGCGAATGCCTTGAATGCGATGCTGCTGGGCGAATCCGAAGCGCGTCACCTGGGCTTCGATGTCGAGCGGCTGAAAGTCGAACTGATCCTTTGCACCGCGCTGGGCGTTGGGGCGGCAGTGGCCGCCGCCGGGATGATCGGCTTCATCGGTCTGGTGGTGCCGCACCTGCTGCGCCTGATCGTCGGCCCGGATCATCGCGTTCTGCTGCCAGCCTCGATGTTCGGAGGTGCAATCCTGCTGCTACTCGCCGACCTGATCGCGCGGCTGGCGTTGGCGCCGGCGGAACTGCCGATCGGCATCGTTACCGCGCTGATCGGCGCCCCGTTCTTCCTTTACCTGCTGATCCGGGGGCGTTGCTGATGCTGTGTGCAGACAAGCTGCTGGTGAAGCGCGGCACGCAGACCGTCCTGCAGGAGGTGAGCGTGACGCTGCAGCCGGGCGAAGTGCTCGGCGTCCTCGGTCCTAACGGTGCGGGCAAGAGCACCCTGCTCGGCGCGATGAACGGTGAGCTGCCGCTGGCCGGTGGATCGGTGAATCTCGACGGTCGCCCGCTGGAGTCCTGGCAAGGTACCGAGCGAGCCCGCCGGCTGGCCGTACTGCCGCAATCTTCCTCGCTGAGCTTCGCGTTCCCCGTTGAGGCCGTAGTGGGTTTCGGGCGCTTGCCCCACGCTAGTGGCCGTCAGCGCGACGAGGAAATCATCCGCGAAGCCATGGCCGCCGCCGACGCCTCGCACCTGGCCGGGCGCAGCTACCTGGCGCTCTCCGGCGGTGAACGCCAGCGGGTCCACCTTGCCCGCGTGCTGGCGCAACTCTGGCCGGGAGGAACGGAGCAGGTGCTGCTGCTGGATGAGCCGACCTCGGCCCTCGACCCGCTGCACCAGCACACCACGCTGCAGGCGGTGCGTGATTTCGCCGGGCGCGGCGCGGCGGTGCTGGTGATCCTGCACGACTTGAACCTGGCGGCGCGATACTGTGATCGCCTGTTGCTGCTGCACGAGGCGCGCGCGCATCTGCTCGGCACGCCGCACGAAGTGCTGCAGGCCGAGCCGCTGCGCACGGTCTTCGGCCTCGAGGTGCTGGTGCAGGAGCATCCGGAACGCGGCCATCCGCTGATCATCGCGCGCTGAAAGGAGTCGCCATGAACAAGGTCCTGCTGGTCCCGCTGCTGGCTTTCCTGGCCGCCTGCCAGAGTCAGGTGGCGGCGCCGCCGCTGCCGGTCTGGCAGAGTCCGGACGGGCGCGACAGTGCCGAGCTGGGCGTGATCCGCGACTTGCGCAGCGGTGAACGGCTTTCGCCGGCACAACTGCTCGATCAACTGGCTGCCGCACAGCGGGTGATAGTCGGCGAGCAGCACGACAACCCCGATCACCATGCACTCGAGCTCTGGCTGGCGCGCGCACTGGCCGAGCGCCGTCCGAGTGGCAGCGTGCTACTGGAGATGCTCAACCCTGATCAGCAGGGCGCTGTCGCCGCTGTCCAGTCTGCGGCGGCAAAGGGCGCTACGCCGATCGACCTGATCGGTGCGCTGCACTGGCAGCCGGGCTGGGATTGGTCGCAGTACGGTCCGTTGGTGACCTGGTTGGTGAAACAGCCGCCGCCGCTGCTGGCGGCCAATCTGGATCGCAGCGAGGTCGTGGACATCTACCGGAGCAAGCCCCAATTGCAGGGACCAGCCTCCACGGCCGCTCCGGTGCGCGATGCACTGCTGCAGGACATCCGTGATTCCCATTGTGGCCTACTGCCGGACAGCCAGCTGCCGGCGATGCTGGCCGTGCAACAACAACGTGACCGGCGCCTGGCCGAGCGCTTGAAGGCCGCGCCAGAACCTGCCCTGCTGATTGCCGGCGGCTTCCATGCGCGCCGCGATCTCGGCGTTCCTCTGCATTTGCAGGACCTGGATGCCGCTCAAGGGCTGAAGGTGGTGATGCTGGCGGAAGTAGGCAGGGCGGTGGAGCCGGCGCAAGCGGATTTTGTCTGGTACACACCGGGGCAGCCGCCGAAGGATTACTGTGCGCAGATGCGCGGCAGCAATTGAAAGGGCCGAAAGGTCCTTTTTCAGGGGGGTGTGAATGACGGCGGCGCCGAAAATCGCGGGCAAAAAAAGACCCGGCAAAGTGCCGGGTCCAAACCGTGATTAGCCTGATGAGGAGATAATCTGAAGAGTCCGACTGCGTGGTCTCTCGAGCTTATCCTACTGGCCTCGTAGCCAGCGATGTAATAATAACCATTATCATTTGAGAGTCAACACCTTTTCTTCGCACTATCCGAAGAATTTTTCGGTGGCCAGGAAGTCGCTGCGCGGAGGAAAAAATCGAGGCAAAAAAAAGACCCGGCAAAAGTGCCGGGTCGAAACCGTGATTAGCCTGATGAGGAGATAATCTGAAGAGTCCGACTGCGTGGCCTCTTGAGGTTATCGATCTGGCCTCGCGACCAGATGACTCAATAATAATCATTATCATTTGAGAGTCAACCTCTTTTCTGCGGATTTTTTCTCGCCTGCGAAATTCGCCCTGCGTCAACGAAAAAGCCCGGCGCTGGGCCGGGCTTTTCGCAAGAAAGCGGATCAGTCGGGCTGGCGTTGCAGCCGCAGCTGGGTGACTTCCTTGTTCAGCAGGTCGATGCGACGCGCCATGCCTTCGATGAGGCTGTGGGCAATGCGCGGGTTGCTCTGCATCAGGCTGAGGAACTGGTCCTTGGGGATCACCATCACGGTGCATGGCTCGCTGGCGATCACCGAGGCGCTACGCTTCTCGCGGGTGAACACGGCCATGGCGCCGAAGATCTCGTCCTTCTGCACATCGCCAACCTTCTGCCCGTCGACGAAGGCTTCGGCGTGGCCCTCGATGATGATGAACACATGCTCGGCATCGTCACCCTGCTGGATCAGCTGGGCGCCGGCGGCAAAGTGCTGGAATCCGGTGGCCGGGCGAATCTCCGGCTGCTTGAGATGCGCCAGGGCATCCGATAGCAGGGCGGTGTGGCCGATCAGGTAGTGCAGGAACTGCTCCTGACGCTGTTCGTGGTCGTGGATATGGCGAAACACTTCGCTGCGCGAATAGGGGATCAGGCACAGCGGCTCTTCGCTGACGTAGCGGCAGGGCGGCAGTTCGATACCCTGGCGCAAGCCGACCAGGTCGCCTTCCTGCAGGTAGAACAGCGGGCGTTCATCCACCAGGGCATGGACCAGGCCGTTCTCGATGAGGAACAGGTGCTTGCCGGGCAGCTCGCCTTCCAGATCGTCGGAACGCTCCAGGCGGATGGCCTCGCCAGCGGGTTCCAGGCCGGCGAGCAATTGCGCCGGAATGCCCTGCAGGCGATTGATCAGGCGATCGGCGTAAGCAGGTTGTTCACCGAGTAGGTACATGGCCGTAATTCCTTGATATGGCGGCGATCGAGGGCGCACGAAGGGCCCTGAGACCATAAGCGGACAGGCACCTTGCGTAAACATTTTCCCACAGAGCTTGTGAGCTAGCTCTTGTTACGCGCGGGAAATGTCTCTAACTCGCCAAGAAGGGCGGCCTTGTGCGCAGCGGGCAGGTCGTTCCAGTGAACGTCCAGTAGCGCGCCTTCGATGGCATAGAGCAGCACCTTCGACGCGCGGAAGCCCCGTGCTCGCACGGCCCGGTACGCGCCGACCGCCCCCAGGCGACGCAGGTCGCTGGCGCTGTGGATGCCAACGGCGTGCAGCCATTGGGCGGAGGTCTTGCCTAGGTTCTTCAGGTGCAGCAGTTCGTCGTTCATCGTCTGTCCTTGCGATGGGCGCGATGGGTGCCAGGTCTTGAAGGGGCCGAGAACTGCTCGTAGCGGCCGGACACACAGGAAGTGTAGCGGTGGCTGGGAAAAACGTGGCTTTGTGATATCGCCGAGAATGCGGGGCAGGGCAAGGTCGTGGAAGTCGGCCGGGCGGTGTAGCCATTGGCCGGGCGTCGCACAGGGCGACCCCGGCCAATAGGCAGTGGATCAGAGGCCGGGCAGGCGCTGGCGGATGCTGGCGACCAGGGCATCGAGGCTGGCAGCGTCGGGCGTGTCCACACGCTTGCTGTGCTGCTGCTCCTCGGCACTGAGCTCGTCGCGACTGGCCAGTTGCGCCTGGATGACTTCCAGGGTCGCGTCGGACGGGTCGCTGCCTTCGCTCTGGCGCTGCGCCAGCCAGCCAGCGATCACCGCTTCAGGTGCCTGGCAGTCGAGGATGAGGAAGGGCACGCCGGTTTCCTCGGCGATTTCCCACGCGGCAGCGCGCTGCTCGCGCTTGAGGAAGGTCGCGTCCAGAACGACGGGGTAGCCGGCGCGCAGGATGTCCACCGCCAGCTCGTTCAGGCGCTGGTAGGTCGCGCGGGTGGCGTCGGCGTCGTAGATGCCGCCCTTGAGCTGACCTTGCTGATCGACTTTCTGCTCGCCGAACAGGCGCTTGCGCTCCACGTCCGAGCGCAGGCGAATGGCGCCCAGCGCTTCCACCAGGCGCAACGCGACCTGGCTCTTGCCGACCGCCGAAACGCCCTGGGTCACGGCCAGGAAGCGCGACGGGATGGCGCTGTAGCTTTCCGCGAGGTTGGCGTAATTGCAGTACTGGCGCAGGGTGGCGGCCTTCTGCACGGCGTCGGTCTGGTGCGCCAGGCTGAACAGCGCGATCTTGGCGCGGACCAGGGCACGGTAGGCCTTGTAGAAGTTCAGCAGTGCCAGCGACTGGTAGTCGCCGGTGTATTCCAGGTACTGGCTGACGAAGCGTCGCGACAGACACTTCAGGCCGCGGTCTTCCAGGTCCATGGCGAGGAAGGCGTAGTCGGCGGTGACGTCGGTGAAGCGGAACGGCTCGTTGAACTCGATGCAGTCGAACAGCACGACCTTGCCATCGATGATCGCGGCGTTACCCAGGTGGATGTCGCCGTGGCATTCGCGGATGAAGCCGTTCGCCTTGCGCTGCTCGAACACGCCATGCAGGCGCTCGAAGCTGGACTCGGCCCAGGCTTGCAGGGCGTCGAGTTGCAGCAGGTCGGCCTTGTCCGAAAGCATCGGGCGGATCTGTTCGAAGTTCTGCCGTACCGGCGCCATGCAGGCTTCGGGCGTACCCAGCGGGTGCGCGGCAGGGACGACCGGGGTGCGCAGGTGGAAATCGGCGATCTGCTTGGCCAGGCCGTCGATATGCTCGGCGCCCAGTTCTCCGCGGGCTTGCACTTCGCTGAGCAGTTGGCTCTGCGGGAATTCGCGGCACTGGATCATGTACTCGATGGCCGGACCGTCACCGCCCAGCTGCGGAGCGGACTCGCTGCCGGTAATGGCGATCACGTCGAGGTACAGGCCATCGGTCAGGCGCTGGTTAAGGCGCAGTTCTTCCTCGCAGAAGTGCTTGCGCTGAGCGAGGTCGGTGAAGTCGAGGAAGCCGAAATTCACCGGCTTCTTGATCTTGTAGACGTAGGCACCAGTGAGCAGCACCCAGGAAATGTGGGTTTCGATGACCCGGAAACCGCCGACCGGATGGGGGAAAAGGGCGGGGTTCTGCAGGGCTGCGAGTAAGGTCTGGCTCACGTGATGTCCTTTCCGGTCGATTTTTTGAGGTGGGCATTATGGCGGCTGGGTCGGCAGGTGCAAACTCTGCGGCCTCCCGGCAACCAAATGGCCATGTCGGGGTCATAGCTCGGCCACTGCCGTTTCCGCGAGATGCGCGGCAGTTCGCATCAAGCCCGGACGCCCACTGGAGTGGCGTCTGTCCCCTGTGGATAAAGTACGTATAATGCGCCGCCATGACGCGTCCCCGATCTTCCAAATCCCGTAAAAAAAGCGGCAAATCGTCGCCTGCCATACGCAAGTGGCTGGGCTGGGCACTCAAGCTCGGCCTGGTTGGCGTAGTGGTGCTGGCCGGTTTTGCCGTGTACCTCGATGCGGTTGTCCAGGAGAAATTCTCCGGCAAGCGCTGGACCATTCCCGCCAAGGTGTACGCCCGCCCGCTGGAGCTGTTCGTCGGCCTGAAACTGGGCAAGGACGATTTCCTGCGTGAGCTGGACGCCTTGGGCTATCGCCGTGAAGCCACGGTGGCCGGTCCCGGCGCCGTGTCGGTGGCCGGCAATGCGGTCGACCTCAACACCCGCGGCTTCCAGTTCTATGAGGGCGCCGAACCCGCGCAGCGCATTCGTGTGCGCTTCTCGGGCAATTACGTCGCCGGCCTGAGCCGCGCCAACGGCGGCGACCTGGCGGTTGCACGCATGGAGCCGCTGCTGATCGGCGGCCTGTACCCGGCGCACAATGAAGACCGCATCCTGATCAAGCTCGACCAGGTGCCGCCGTACCTGATCGATACCCTGGTTGCCGTGGAGGACCGCGACTTCTGGAGCCATCACGGGGTATCGGTCAAGTCCATTGCCCGTGCCGTATGGGTCAACGCCAGCGCCGGGCAGTTGCGCCAGGGCGGCAGTACGCTGACCCAGCAGTTGGTGAAGAACTTCTTCCTGACCAACGAACGCAGCCTGTCGCGCAAACTCACCGAAGCCATGATGGCGGTGCTGCTGGAGCTGCATTACGACAAGCGCGAAATCCTCGAGGGTTACCTCAACGAGGTGTTCCTCGGTCAGGACGGCCAGCGCTCGGTGAACGGCTTCGGCCTCGCCAGCCAATACTTCTTCAGCCAGCCACTGTCGGAGCTGAAGCTGCCGCAGGTGGCCTTGCTGGTCGGCATGGTGAAGGGGCCTTCCTACTACAACCCGCGGCGCAACCCGGAGCGCGCGCTGGAGCGCCGCAACGTGGTGCTCGACGTGCTCGCCGAGCAGGGCGTGATCAGTGTCGACGAAGCCGCTGCCGCCAAGCAGGCGCCGCTGGGTGTGACCCGCCAGGGCAGCATGGCCAACAGCTCCTACCCGGCCTTCCTCGATCTGGTGAAGCGTCAGCTGCGCGAGGATTACCGCGACGAGGACCTGACCGAGGAAGGCCTGCGCATCTTCACCAGCTTCGACCCCATCCTGCAGATGAAGGCCGAATCCGCCGTCAGCGAAACCTTCAAGCGCCTGGAAGGGCGCAAGGGCGTCGCTGAAACCGAAACCGCGATGGTCGTGACCAATCCGGAAACCGGTGAGATTCAGGCATTGCTCGGCAGCCGCGACCCGCGCTTTGCGGGCTTCAACCGAGCCATCGACGCGGTGCGGCCGATCGGCTCGCTGGTCAAGCCGGCGGTCTACCTGACCGCTCTTGAGAAACCGAGCCAGTACACCCTGACCAGTTACATCCAGGACCAGCCGTTCCAGGTGAAGGGCAAGGATGGCCAGGTCTGGACGCCAAAGAACTACGAAGGCACCGCCAACGGCACCATCTTCCTCTACCAGGGGTTGGCCCGTTCGCTGAACCTGTCCACCGCCAGACTGGGTCTCGACCTGGGCGTGCCGAACGTCCTGAAGACGCTGGAGCGCCTGGGCGTGTCGCCGAACTGGCCGGCCTATCCGTCGATGCTGCTGGGGGCCGGGGCGCTGAGCCCGATGCAGGTGGCGACCATGTACCAGACCATCGCCAGCGGTGGTTTCAATACGCCGCTGCGCAGTATTCGCAGCGTGCTGGCGGCCGACGGGCAGCCGCTCAAGCGCTATCCGTTCCAGGTCCAGCAGCGCTTCGATCCGGGTGCCATCTACCTGCTGCAGAGCGCCATGCAGCGCGTGATGCGCGAAGGTACCGGTCGCTCGGTCTACAACCAGCTGCCGGCGTCCCTGACGCTGGCGGGCAAGACCGGTACCACCAACGATTCCCGCGACAGCTGGTTCTCCGGTTTCGGTCAGGACCTGCTGGCAGTGGTGTGGATCGGCCGCGACGACAACGGCAAGACGCCGCTGACCGGCGCCACCGGCGCGCTGCAGATCTGGACCAGTTTCATGCGCAAGGCCGACCCCGCGCCGCTGGACATGCCGATGCCGGAAAACGTCGTACAGGCCTGGGTTGATCCGCATACCGGACAGGGCACTGATGCCAGCTGCCCAGGGGCCGTGCAGATGCCTTATATTCGTGGAAGCGAGCCTGCGCCTGGCGCAGGTTGCGGAAACCAGACGCCGGCCGGCGAAGTCATGGACTGGGTGCGCGGCTGGCTGAACTGATGCAAGAGGATTGGAAGTGAGAAAAGCTTGGTTTGCAGCGTCGGCGACTCTGGCGCTTCTGTCCGGTTGTGCGACTCCGCAGCACGGTGCGATTCCCGTGCAGGACTCCGGTACCTCCGTTTCCAACTCGGAACGTGTCGGCCGCAGCGGTGGCAACGCCCAGGCGCCGGTACGTGCCGGCGCAGGCCAGAGCATCCCCCAGGGGGACTCCGGCGTGACCGTGATGGTGCCGCAGGATGCCGGCATGGCGCCGATCCAGACCTTCCCGGCACAGACCGGCGCCGCGCCTATCAGCACCGCGCCGATGACCACGGCGCCGGGCGGCACCGGCTCGCCTTATTCCTCGCAGCAGCCGATCTCTACCAGCGGCGGCATCACCTCCAGCGGTGGCTTCCAGTCGCAGACCTACCAGCAGCCGGTCTACCAGACGCAACAGACCGCCCCGGCGAAACAGGGCAGCAGCTACCAGGGGCCGTCAGGGATTCCGTCCAGCAATTCCGGCCTGGCGGCGGACGAGCAACTGGATGGTCCTGTGCTTGCGCTGCTGACCTCCGCCTCGCAGCAGCAGGGCGGTGGTGATCTGAACGGCGCTGCCGCGAGCTTGGAGCGTGCCCAGCGCATCGCTCCTCGGGAGCCGCAGGTGCTCTACAAGCTGGCCCAGGTTCGTCTGGCCCAGGGCGATGCCGCGCAAGCCGAACAGGTCGCGCTGCGTGGCTTGTCGCTGGCCAACGGTCGCCCGACCATGCAGGCCAGCCTGTGGGACTTGATCGCCAAGTGCCGTGACCAGCAGGGTAACGCCGCTGGTGCAGCCGAAGCGCGCCAGAAAGCCAAGGTAACCCTCTGATGGACGGGCGCGTGCTCGCCATCGCCGACCAGTTGCTGCTGATCGAGCGGGAGCTGCGTGCAATCGGGATGTGGGGAAGCGAAAGCCCGTCGACGGACAGGCTTTCCAGCGTCGAGCCCTTCTGCGTGGATACGCTGGCGCTGGAAGAATGGCTGCAGTGGATCTTCCTGCCGCGGATGAAGTTGATCATCGAGAGCGGCGCAGACCTGCCCAGTGCTTCGGGCATCCGCGCCATCGCGGAAATGGCGTATGCCAACGAAGGCGCGCGCGTTGCTGCGCTGCTGGACGCGCTGGGCGCCTTCGATCAGTTGATCAGCCCGGCGCCCTGAGGGGCGTCAGTTGCAGTTCTCGCGGATACTCTTCTCGCTGCCCGCGATGCGCGCCTGGCGCTCTTCTTCAGTGATCCGGCGCAGCTCGCCATTGCCGTCATCCACGCGGATGCGCGGGTTGTTCTTCAACTGAGCTACATCATTACGCAGCTTGTCGCACTGCTTGAGGCGCTCGGCTTCCTGCTGCGCCACTTCCTGGCGGACCTTTTCATCGGCGGCCTTCTGCTTTTCGTCCGCGCTGGGCGGAAGCGTCGGCTTGGTGGCGGCAGGCGGCGGGAAGTTGCTGCTGGCCTTGGGTGGTGCGGAGTTGGTGTTCACCGTTGCGGCATCGGTGCCTTCGGGCGGCTGAGCGCCGAAGTGGGTGACGCCCTGGGCGTCGACCCATTTGTAGACCTGCGCGGCCATCACGGTCGGTGCCAGTGCGAGCAGCAGGCTGCCCATGAAAATCGTCCGTCGCATGCGTTGTCGGTCCTTGGGGTGCGGAGTCTGCCGGTAACTATAACCAAAACGTGCGCGTATTCACTCTGAGAAAGTTCACATCCCCGCGTCATTCAAAGCCATATATGGCTTGACTTGCCCGCCTCGTTTCAGAAGAATCCAAGGTTCGCTGCAGTGGGCCGGCCGCAAGCTGGTTTTACTCGGCAGACAAGAGGTGCTACCCGCGCCGCAAAGTTTCACCCTGTTTCGCGTTACCTCGCGCTGGGTGGAGGCTCTCCGTAACACAAACAGGAGCGTCTCCAGGTTCTGCTCTATCGGCAGTCGACGTAGCCGGCGATTACATTCGCCCATGTCTGCCGGGCAGCCATCCAAGTCGGTCCCCCACGTTGGGGGTTTCCGTATATAGCGTTCTAGAGGTGACAACGTGGAACTTTTATCCGGCGCTGAAATGGTCGTCCGCTCCCTGCGTGACGAAGGCGTTAAGTACATCTACGGGTACCCGGGCGGTGCCCTCCTGCATATCTACGACGCTCTCTTCAAAGAGAACGAAGTCACCCACATCCTGGTTCGCCACGAACAGGCCGCCACCCACATGGCCGACGGCTATGCGCGCGCCACCGGCAAGCCGGGCGTGGTGCTGGTGACCTCCGGTCCCGGCGCGACCAATGCCGTCACCGGCATCGCCACTGCCTACATGGACTCCATCCCGATGGTGGTGATCTCCGGCCAGGTGGCGAGCAACATGGTCGGCACCGACGCCTTCCAGGAAACCGACATGGTCGGTATCTCGCGTCCGATCGTGAAGCACAGCTTCATCATCAAGCACCCGTCGGAGATCCCTGAGGTCATCAAGAAGGCCTTCTATATCGCCCAGTCCGGCCGTCCCGGCCCGGTGGTGATCGATATTCCGAAGGACATGGGCGATCCGACCCAGAAGTTCGAGTACAACTACCCGAAGAAGGTCAAGCTGCGCTCCTACAGCCCGGCGGTCCGTGGCCACTCCGGTCAGATCCGCAAGGCCGCCGAGATGATGCTGGCCGCCAAGCGCCCGATCATCTACGCCGGTGGTGGCGTGATCATGGGCAATGCCGCCGAGCCGTTGACCGAAGTCGCGCGCATGCTCAACGTGCCGGTCACCAACACCCTGATGGGGCTGGGTGGCTATCCGGGTACCGACCGCCAGTTCGTCGGCATGCTCGGCATGCACGGCAGCTACACCGCGAACCTCGCGATGCACCACGCTGACGTGATCTTCGCCGTCGGTGCACGGTTCGACGATCGCGTGATCAACGGCGAGACCGCTGCCAAGTTCTGCCCGAACGCCAAGATCATCCACGTCGACATCGACCCGGCTTCGATCTCCAAGACCGTGAAGGCCGACATCCCGATCGTCGGCCCGGTGGACAGTGTCCTGACCGAAATGGTCGCGATCCTCAAGGAAATCGGCGAGACCCCGAACAAGGAAGCCCAGGCTGCCTGGTGGAAGCAGATCGAGGAATGGCGCGGCAGTCGTGGCCTGTTCCCGTACAACATGGGCGACGGCAGCATCATCAAGCCGCAGACCGTGATCGAGACTCTCTGCGAGGTCACCCACGGTGATGCTTTCGTCGCTTCCGACGTGGGCCAGCACCAGATGTTCGCGGCGCAGTACTACCGCTTCAACAAGCCCAATCGCTGGATCAACTCCGGCGGCCTGGGCACCATGGGCTTCGGCTTCCCGGCTGCCATGGGCGTGAAGCTGAACTTCCCCGAAGCCGACGTCGCCTGCGTGACCGGTGAAGGCAGCATCCAGATGAACATCCAGGAGCTGTCCACCTGCCTGCAGTACGACCTGCCGGTGAAGATCGTCAACCTGAACAACGGTGCGCTGGGCATGGTCCGCCAATGGCAGGACATGCAGTACAACAGCCGTTATTCGCACTCCTACATGGAATCGCTGCCGGACTTCGTCAAGCTGGCTGAAGCGTATGGCCACGTCGGCATGCGCATCACCGACCTGAAGGACCTGAAACCGATGATGGAAGAAGCCTTCGCGATGAAGAATCGCCTGGTGTTCCTCGACATCCAGGTCGATACCAGCGAGCACGTCTACCCGATGCAGATCCGCGGTGGTGCGATGCGCGACATGTGGCTGAGCAAGACGGAGCGTACCTGATCATGCGACACATCATTTCCCTGCTGCTGGAAAACGAACCCGGCGCGCTCTCCCGCGTGGTCGGTCTGTTCTCCCAGCGCAACTACAACATCGAAAGCCTGACCGTCGCCCCGACCGAGGATCCGACGCTGTCGCGCCTGACCCTGACCACCGCCGGTCAGGATGAGGTCATCGAGCAGATCACCAAGAACCTCAACAAGCTCATCGAGGTGGTAAAACTGGTGAATCTCTCGGAGAGCGCGCACATCGAGCGCGAGCTGATGCTGGTGAAGGTGAAGGCCACCGGCGCCCAGCGCGCCGAGGTCAAGCGCACCACCGACATCTTCCGCGGGCAGATCGTCGACGTCACCAGCAGCGTCTACACCGTGCAGCTGGCGGGTACCAGCGACAAGCTGGACAGCTTCATCCAGGCCATCGGCACCGCGTCGATCCTTGAAGTCGTCCGCAGCGGCGTCACCGGCATTGCCCGTGGCGACAAGACTCTCAGCATCTGATTTGAAATACGGCCCACGAGGCCAACTGACAGGGGATTACCCAAATGCGCGTTTTCTACGATAAAGACTGTGACCTCTCCATCGTTCAGGGCAAGAAAGTTGCCATCATCGGTTACGGTTCCCAGGGCCACGCCCACGCCTGCAACCTGAAAGACTCCGGCGTCGACGTTACCGTCGGCCTGCGTGCGGGTTCTTCTTCTGTTGCCAAGGCTCAGAACCACGGCCTGAAAGTTGCCGAAGTGGCCGAAGCCGTTGCCGCTGCCGATCTGGTCATGATCCTGACCCCGGACGAATTCCAGGGCCGCCTGTACAAGGACGAGATCGAGCCGAACCTGAAGAAGGGCGCTACCCTGGCCTTCGCTCACGGCTTCTCCATCCACTACAACCAGGTCGTACCGCGCGCTGACCTCGACGTGATCATGATCGCGCCGAAGGCCCCGGGTCACACCGTTCGCTCCGAGTTCGTCAAGGGCGGCGGCATCCCTGACCTGATCGCTATCTACCAGGACGCTTCGGGCAATGCCAAGAACGTCGCCCTGTCCTACGCCTGCGGCGTCGGCGGCGGCCGTACCGGTATCATCGAAACCACCTTCAAGGACGAGACCGAAACCGACCTGTTCGGCGAGCAGGCCGTTCTGTGCGGCGGTTGCGTCGAGCTGGTGAAAGCCGGTTTCGAAACCCTGGTCGAAGCCGGTTACGCTCCGGAAATGGCCTACTTCGAGTGCCTGCACGAACTGAAGCTGATCGTTGACCTCATGTACGAAGGCGGCATCGCCAACATGAACTACTCGATCTCCAACAACGCCGAATACGGCGAGTACGTGACCGGCCCGGAAGTCATCAACGCCGAATCCCGTCAGGCCATGCGTAATGCTCTGAAGCGCATCCAGGACGGCGAATACGCGAAGATGTTCATCTCCGAAGGCGCCACCAACTACCCGTCGATGACCGCCAAGCGCCGCAACAACGCCGCTCACGGCATCGAAGTCATCGGCGAGCAACTGCGCGCCATGATGCCGTGGATCGCTGCCAACAAGATCGTCGACAAGACCAAGAACTAAGGTCCTTTCGACAAACGAGGAAACGCGGCGCTTGCCGCGTTTTTTCGTTTAGGGGCGGTGATCTGGTATAAAGCGAGGGCGCCGAATGGTTCTACGCACTAGCGTGTTCCGGCGAATTTCAGCCTCAACGAGTTCTCAAGGAATCGTCCATGAGTGAAGGTCACGAGGAGCCGAACAAGGCTTCCGACACCGAAGAAAGCCTGCTGCCTATCGATGAGCACATCGAGGAGGGGCATGACGCAGAGGGTCGCAAGGTTCGTCATCGCGGTATCTACCTGCTGCCCAATCTGTTCACCACCGCGGCACTGTTCACCGGCCTGTACGCCATCATCAATGCCATGAACGGCGATTTCTCCAACGCCGCCATCGCCATCTTTGTCGCCATGGTCCTCGACGGCCTGGACGGTCGCGTGGCCCGCCTCACCAATACCCAAAGTGCCTTCGGTGCCGAGTACGACTCGTTGTCCGACATGGTTGCCTTTGGTGTCGCTCCGGCGCTGGTTGCCTTCGAGTGGGCGCTTAGCAGCCTGGGCAAGGTCGGCTGGATGGTCGCCTTCATCTATGTGGCGGGTGCTGCACTGCGTCTGGCGCGTTTCAATACCCAGGTGGGCAAGGCCGACAAGCGCTACTTCATCGGTCTGGCCAGCCCGGCTGCGGCGGCGCTGGTTGCCGGTACGGTGTGGGCGTTCGCCGATTTCGATGTGCAGGGCGCCAAGGTTTCCCTGCTGGTTGCGCTGATGGTCGCTGCCGCCGGCATGCTGATGGTCAGTAATATCAAGTACTACAGCTTCAAGGATCTCGACCTGCGTGGCCGCGTGCCATTCATGGCGATTCTGGTGGTGGTGCTGGCATTCGCCGTGGTCTTCACCGATCCGCCGCGCATCCTGCTCCTGCTGTTCCTTGCATACGCCACTTCCGGCCCGGTGCAATACTTGTTGCAATTGCGCCGTCGCAAGCAGCCGCCTGCCGTGTAATTTCCAGCGGGCTCCGCAGTCTACTGGCGTATAACAGCCAGTCGTTGCGGAGCCCGTCATGCTGATCAAGTCGTCCTGCCTGTCCGATTGCCACGAATCGGAAGTCACTCCCGAATCCCTCTATCTGTCCCGTCGCCACTTCCTCGGCGGTGCGATGGCGGCTGCCGCTTTGTCCGGATTGCCGTGCCTGAGTCTTGCCGAAAGCGGTCGCTATGCCGATGTCACCGAGGCGCCTGCACCGTACTGGCTGGCCGAAAAGTTGTCCGCTACCCGCTGGGATGCCGTAACGGTAAAAGATGAGTCCATCACACCGTTCAAGGACGCGACTACCTACAACAACTTCTACGAGTTCGGCCCCGACAAGGGCGATCCCGCTGCCAATGCCGGTGCCCTGAAGACCGAGCCGTGGTCGGTGGTGATCGATGGGGAGGTGGGCAAGCCCGGAAAGTATGGGCTCGAGGACTTCATCAAGCCTTATCAACTGGAGGAGCGTATCTACCGGCTGCGCTGTGTCGAAGCCTGGTCGATGGTTATTCCCTGGATAGGCTTCCCGATTTCCGATCTGATCAAGCGCGTGGAGCCGACCAGCAAAGCGAAGTACGTACGCTTCGAAACGCTGGTGGATCGCAAGGACATGCCGGGTGTGCAGTCCAACTTCGCGCTGATCGACTGGCCCTATGTGGAGGGGCTGCGTATGGACGAGGCAATGCATCCGTTGGCGATATTGGCGGTCGGCATGTATGGCCGGGTACTGGCGAACCAGAACGGTGCGCCGCTTCGCTTGGTAGTGCCGTGGAAGTATGGTTTCAAGGGCGCCAAGTCCATCGTGCGGATCAGCTTCGTTGAAGAGCAGCCGAAGACCACCTGGCAAAGCCTGGCTTCTGACGAGTACGGCTTTTATGCCAACGTAAATCCGACTGTGGATCATCCCCGCTGGAGTCAGGCGCGCGAGCGTCGTTTACCCAGTGGACTATTCAGCCCCAATGTTCGTCCCACTCTCATGTTCAACGGCTACGCCGATGAAGTCGCTTCGCTCTATGCGGGCATGGACCTGAGGAAGGATTACTGATGCGCTATCCGTTCTGGCGGGCCGGAGTTTTTCTGGCTGCGCTGCTGCCGCTGCTCTATTGGCTGTATCAAGCTTGGATCTTCGATCTCGGTCCGGACCCGGGCAAGGCATTGGTCGACCGGCTGGGGCAGGGGGGGCTGATCCTGTTGCTCATTACCCTGGCCATGACTCCCCTGCAGAAGATCACTCGCTGGGGTGGTTGGATACAGGTCCGGCGGCAACTTGGGCTATGGTGCTTCACCTATATAGTGCTGCACCTGAGTGCCTATGCGGTGTTCGTCCTGGGATTGGACTGGGCGCAGTTGGGTATCGAATTGCGCAAGCGGCCCTACATCATTGTCGGGTTCACTGCCTTTCTGGGGCTGTTGTCGCTGGCCGTTACCTCCAACCGCTACAGCATGCGAAAGCTGGGGACGGGCTGGAAGAAGCTGCATCGCCTGATATATGTCATCCTCGGTCTGGGATTGCTGCATATGCTGTGGGTCGTGCGGTCCGATCTGGAGCGTTGGGCGATCTATGCAGCCATAGGCTTGATCCTGATGCTGCTACGGACGCCGCCGGTGGCCCGTCGTCTGCCACTGCTGAGAGGCCGCCTGGCAGCTAATTGAAGAAAGTTTAAATTAGTCGTTGACGGCCCATTTAAACTCCCTATAATGCGCACCACTCCCAGCGACGAAGCGCTGAAAGAACTTGAAAATCAAGTACTTACAGAGATTCGAAGTTGAGAGTGGTGGT